>NZ_JBIWAF010000004.1:0-354096 GCF_044759925.1 Pseudomonas sp. NPDC099000 | reverse complement strand
CCGCGGTTTAACGGTTCAAATATTCAGAGGATCCAGCTATGAGTAGCGGACGTATCGTTCAAATCATCGGCGCCGTTATCGACGTGGAATTTCCACGCGACAGCGTACCGAGCATCTACAACGCGCTGAAAGTAGTGAGCGCGGCTGAAACCACCCTCGAAGTTCAGCAACAGCTGGGCGACGGCGTGGTTCGTACCATTGCGATGGGTTCCACCGAAGGCTTGAAGCGCGGTCTGGAAGTCACCGACTCCGGCGCAGCCATTTCCGTACCGGTCGGTAAAGCGACACTGGGCCGGATCATGGACGTACTGGGCAACCCGATTGACGAAGCGGGTCCGATCGACACCGAAGAGCGCTGGGGCATTCACCGTCCTGCGCCAACCTTCGCTGAACAAGCGGGCGGCAACGACCTGCTGGAAACCGGCATCAAGGTTATCGACCTGGTTTGCCCGTTCGCCAAGGGTGGTAAAGTCGGTCTGTTCGGTGGTGCCGGTGTAGGCAAAACCGTAAACATGATGGAACTGATCCGTAACATCGCCATCGAGCACAGCGGTTATTCCGTGTTCGCCGGTGTGGGTGAGCGTACTCGTGAGGGTAACGACTTCTACCACGAGATGAAGGATTCCAACGTTCTGGACAAAGTGGCACTGGTTTACGGTCAGATGAACGAGCCGCCGGGTAACCGTCTGCGCGTAGCACTGACCGGCCTGACCATGGCCGAGAAGTTCCGTGACGAAGGTAACGACGTTCTGCTGTTCGTCGACAACATCTATCGTTACACCCTGGCCGGTACTGAAGTATCCGCACTGCTGGGCCGTATGCCTTCCGCAGTAGGTTACCAGCCGACCCTGGCCGAAGAGATGGGTACTCTGCAAGAGCGTATCACTTCGACCAAAAACGGTTCGATCACCTCGATCCAAGCGGTATACGTACCTGCGGATGACTTGACTGACCCGTCGCCAGCGACCACTTTCGCCCACTTGGACGCCACCGTCGTTCTGTCCCGTGACATCGCTTCCCTGGGTATCTACCCGGCGGTCGATCCACTCGACTCGACTTCGCGCCAGCTGGACCCGAACGTAATCGGCCAGGACCACTACGACACCGCTCGCGGCGTACAGTATGTTCTGCAACGTTACAAAGAACTGAAGGACATCATTGCGATCCTGGGTATGGACGAGCTGTCGGAAGCCGACAAGCAGTTGGTAAACCGTGCTCGTAAGATCCAGCGTTTCTTGTCGCAGCCGTTCTTCGTGGCTGAAGTCTTCACCGGTGCTTCGTGTAAATACGTTTCACTGAAATACACCATTGCTGGCTTCAAAGGCATCCTCAACGGTGAATACGACCACCTGCCAGAACAAGCTTTATACATGGTCGGATTCATCGAAGAAGCGATCGAGAAAGCCAAGAAACTGTAATCCCGGCGCCCGGTAACGGGCGCTAATTTAGGTTGAGGCAATCAGATGGCTATGACAGTCCATTGCGATATCGTCAGCGCGGAAGGGGAAATCTTCTCCGGCCTGGTCGAGATGGTGGTTGCGCACGGTGCACTGGGTGATCTTGGTATCGCCTTGGGTCACGCGCCGCTGATCACTAATCTCAAGCCGGGCCCGATCCGCCTGATCAAGCAGGGCGGGGAAGAGGAGGTGTATTACATCTCCGGTGGTTTCCTCGAGGTTCAGCCGAACATGGTCAAGGTACTTGCCGACACTGTGCAACGTGCTGCCGACCTGGACGAAGCCTCCGCTCAGGAAGCCGTTAAGGCTGCCGAGAAGGCCTTGCATGACCGTGGTGCAGAATTCGATTACGGTTCTGCTGCCGCACGTCTGGCCGAGGCTGCAGCTCAGCTGCGCACCGTCCAGCAGATCCGCAAGAAGTTTGGCCACTAATAGGCCATTGTTTGTTGCGCGATTGATTAAAAAGGGTAGCCTCGGCTACCCTTTTTTCTTTTCCGATTTTCATAACCTGGTCGCAGCCGCTGACCACCCAGGATTGGTAGCCAGTCATGTCTCTTGAAATCGTTATCCTCGCTGCCGGCCAAGGCACTCGCATGCGTTCGGCGTTGCCGAAAGTCCTTCATCCGATTGCTGGCAACTCGATGCTTGGCCATGTTATCCACAGCGCCCGGCAACTTGATCCACAGCGCATCCACGTGGTGATCGGCCATGGCGCCGAAGCGGTGCGCGAGCGTCTGGCGGCGGACGATCTGAATTTCGTCCTGCAGGACCAACAGTTGGGTACCGGCCATGCGGTGGCTCAGGCCGTGCCGTTCATCGAGTCCGACACCGTATTGATCCTGTACGGTGACGTTCCGCTGATTGAAGTCGAAACCCTGCAACGTCTGCTCAAGAAAGTCGCCCCGCAGCAATTGGGCTTGCTCACCGTCGAACTGGATGACCCGACCGGTTACGGCCGCATCGTCCGCGATGCCGCCGGCAAGGTCACGGCCATCGTCGAGCAGAAAGACGCCAATGAATCCGAGCGCGCAATCACTGAAGGCAACACCGGCATTCTGGCGCTGCCTTTCGCGCAACTCGGCGGCTGGATGAGCCGTCTCTCCAACAACAATGCCCAGGGCGAGTACTACCTGACGGACGTGATCGCGATGGCGGTCAGCGATGGTCTGGTGGTGGCCACCGAGCAACCCCATGACGCCATGGAAGTGCAGGGCGCCAACGATCGCAAGCAGCTCGCCGAACTCGAGCGTCACTATCAATTGCGCGCCGGTCGCCGCTTGATGGCTCAAGGCGTGACCCTGCGTGACCCGGCGCGTTTCGATGTTCGCGGTGAAGTCACCGTCGGCCGCGACGTGCTGATCGATATCAACGTGATCCTCGAAGGCAAGGTCGTCATTGAAGATGACGTGGTGATCGGCCCGAATTGTGTGATCAAGGACAGCACCTTGTGCAAAGGCGTGGTGATCAAGGCCAACAGCCATATCGAAGGCGCGATTCTGGGCGAAGGCAGCGATGCCGGTCCATTCGCACGCCTGCGTCCGGGCACGGTGCTTGAGGCTCGCGCGCATGTGGGTAACTTTGTCGAGCTGAAGAACGCTCATCTGGGTGAAGGCGCCAAGGCCGGTCACCTGACGTACTTGGGTGACGCTGAGATCGGCGCGCGCACCAACATTGGCGCGGGCACGATCACCTGCAACTACGACGGTGCCAACAAGTGGAAAACCGTGTTGGGTGAGGATGTGTTCATTGGTTCCAACAACTCGTTGGTGGCACCTGTGGATATCTCTTCCGGTGCAACCACGGCGGCCGGTTCGACCATTACCCAGAATGTGGATAACGCTCAGTTGGCGGTGGGTCGGGCGCGTCAGAAGAACATTGATGGCTGGAAACGGCCGGTGAAGCTTAAAAAGAGCTGAGTTATCCACAATGCGTCTTCAGGCTTGAGTTATTCACAGCCTGTTTGATCGTAATCGCGGGCAAGTCGGATCGCCGCACCGCCGCTCCGACTTGCCCGCGATGCTTTTACCCCCAGATATTTTTCTTGCCTACGCTTGACGAAGTTTCGCCGATAGGTTTTGATTGCTTCCGTTATCTTTCGAATCGAAACTTACCAAATCATGTCGAAACGCAATACACCCCAACGCCGCCACAACATCCTCGCCTTGCTCAATGAGCAGGGCGAAGTCAGTGTGGATGAGCTGGCCAAGCGCTTCGAAACTTCGGAAGTTACGGTTCGTAAGGATTTGGCTGCGCTTGAAAGTAATGGCCTGCTGCTACGCCGCTATGGCGGGGCGATTACCATGCCTCAGGAGCTGGTCGCCGACATCGGCCAACCGGTCTCCAAATACAAGCAGGCCATTGCCCGCGCCGCTGTTACGCGGATTCGCGAGCATGCACGGATCATCATCGACAGCGGCAGCACCACCGCCGCCATGATTCCGGAACTCGGCCAACAGCCGGGGCTGGTGGTGATGACCAACTCTTTGCACGTTGCCAATGCGTTGAGCGAACTCGAACACGAACCGGTGCTGTTGATGACCGGTGGCACCTGGGACCCGCATTCCGAGTCCTTTCAAGGCCAGGTCGCCGAGCAAGTACTACGCTCTTACGACTTCGACCAGTTGTTCATCGGTGCCGATGGCATCGACCTGGTTCGCGGTACCACTACCTTCAACGAATTGCTGGGTCTGAGCCGGGTCATGGCTGATGTCGCCCGTGAAGTGATCGTGATGGTGGAGGCCGACAAGATCGGCCGCAAGATTCCCAACCTGGAGCTGCCCTGGAGCAGCGTCCATACCCTTATTACCGATGAACGCCTGCCAAATGCAGCACGCGATCAGATTCAGGCCCGCGGCATCAATTTGATTTGCGCGGCTGTCAGTCAGGAGAAATAGCATGTGTGGAATTGTCGGCGCAGTCGCAGAACGTAACATCACCGCCATCCTGCTCGAAGGGCTGAAGCGCCTGGAATACCGTGGCTATGACAGCGCCGGTGTGGCGGTCTTCACCAACGACGAAAAGCTCGAGCGCATGCGTCGTCCGGGCAAGGTCAGTGAGCTGGAGCTGGCCCTTGAAGCCGAACCTCTGATCGGTCGCCTCGGCATCGCCCACACCCGCTGGGCCACTCACGGTGCCCCGTGCGAGCGCAACGCGCACCCGCATTTCTCCGGCGACCTGGCCGTGGTGCACAACGGCATCATCGAGAACCACGAAGCCCTGCGCGAACAGCTGAAAGCACTGGGTTACGTGTTCACGTCGGACACCGACACCGAAGTCATCGCTCACCTGCTGAACCACAAACTCAAGGACCTGCGCGATCTGACCGTGGCCCTCAAAGCCACTGTTAAAGAGTTGCACGGTGCTTATGGTCTGGCCGTTATCAGCGCCGATCAACCGGATCGCCTGGTGGCAGCGCGCAGCGGCAGCCCGTTGGTGATCGGTCTGGGCCTGGGTGAAAACTTCCTCGCTTCCGACCAGTTGGCCCTGCGCCAGGTTACTGACCGCTTCATGTATCTGGAAGAAGGCGATATCGCCGAAATTCGCCGCGACAGTGTGCAGATCTGGGACGTGAACGGCCAATCCGTCGAGCGCGAAACCGTGCAGTATCGCGACGGCGCCGAAGCGGCCGACAAGGGTGAGTTCCGCCACTTCATGCTCAAGGAAATCCACGAGCAACCGGCCGTGGTTCAACGCACCCTCGAAGGTCGTCTGAGCCCGAACGGTGTCCTGGTTCAGGCTTTCGGACCACAGGCTGCCGAGCTGTTCGCCAAAGTACGCAACGTACAGATCGTCGCCTGCGGTACTAGCTACCACGCCGGCATGGTTGCCCGTTACTGGCTGGAAGAATTGGCCGGTATCCCGTGCCAGGTCGAAGTTGCCAGCGAATTCCGTTATCGCAAAGTCGTGGTGCAGCCGAACACCTTGTTCGTGACCATCTCCCAGTCCGGCGAAACCGCCGACACCCTGGCCGCCCTGCGCAACGCCAAGGAACTGGGCTTCCTCGCCAGCCTGGCGATCTGCAACGTCGGCATCAGCTCGCTGGTGCGTGAATCCGACCTGACCCTGCTGACCCAGGCCGGTCGCGAAATCGGCGTGGCCTCGACCAAAGCCTTCACCACCCAATTGGTCGGCCTGCTGTTGCTGACCCTGTCCCTGGGTCAGGTTCGCGGCACCTTGGCCAAAGGTGTCGAAGCCACCCTGGTTGAAGAACTGCGTCGTCTGCCAACCCGTCTGGGCGAAGCCCTGGCCATGGACAGCACCGTGGAGAAAATCGCCGAGCTGTTCGCCGATAAGAACCACACCCTGTTCCTCGGTCGTGGCGCGCAGTTCCCGGTTGCGATGGAAGGGGCCTTGAAGCTCAAGGAAATCTCCTACATCCACGCTGAGGCCTACCCGGCTGGCGAACTGAAGCACGGCCCGTTGGCGCTTGTGGATAACGACATGCCGGTGGTGACCGTGGCGCCGAACAATGAGCTGCTGGAGAAGTTGAAGTCCAACCTCCAGGAAGTCCGCGCCCGTGGCGGCGAGCTGATCGTCTTCGCTGACGAAAAGGCTGGCATGACCAACGGCGAAGGCACCCACGTTGTCCACATGCCGCACATCCACGACATCCTGTCGCCGATCCTCTACACCATCCCGCTGCAGTTGCTGTCTTACTATGTGGCGGTGTTGAAAGGCACAGACGTTGACCAGCCGCGGAACCTGGCGAAGTCGGTGACGGTGGAATAAGTTATCCACAGCTGACTGAACACATGATTTTAGAGAATTAAAACTGTCGCAAGAGTCGGTGAGGCCTGTCCTCCCGGCTCCTGCGATACCGGTTGGCCTCTCGCTGTTAACGCCAACGCTGAATTGACCCACGTGCTGACGTGCGATTAACCCACCCTCAAGTCAACACAAATCCAGTAAAAGTAGTGGTTATCGAGGAGTCTGCCCGGGTCAGTGATATCTCGGCAACTGGGTCAACTCGGCGCCGGCGCCAACAGGCTGGACGTCAGCGCTGACGTGAGCGCCGGGCGACTGGTCGTGTTGCTGGCGGATCATCCGGGCAACGCTTCGCCGTTAAGCATGGTCTGTCCGCACCGCAAGCAGATTTCTCCTGCCGTTTCGCAACTCTATACGTGGTTGCGAAGCCAGTTTTCCCGAATGGAGCCTGTTTTAACCTGGGCGTCTGGCTTTAAGTCTCCCAGGTAAGAACGGCGGGCTGCGCAGCGTAACGAAACACCCTCTCAACGTTTCACGCCTGAATATGCCGCCGCGTTGATCACTGTCATTGTCAGTTGAAACACACACTGCCAATACTCAGCCACATCATTCATCAGCCCCGCTGGCGTCTACACTCGACGGCCATGCCCACCAAGACAACCCTGCTGGGCAGGTTGCTGCTGATTATCATGGAAACTTGAGAAGGACACTCAAATGGTACGTGCCGTTACTATTCTCACCGAGAATTTTTCTGACTGGGAGCCCGCGCTGATCAACTCCACGGGCCGCGCCTACTATGGCTTCGAGACTTGTTTTGCCGCTCCCGGTGGCAAGCAAGTGACATCATCCGGAGGCATGACCATCATCCCCAACCTGGCCATCGAGGCCATTCGGCTGGACGATGTCGACTTGCTGATTGTGACGGGAGGCCCGATCTGGAAAACAGACAAGGCACCCGCCATCGAGGCGCTGGTCCGTGAGGCCCACGACAGGAACATCGTCGTGGCGGGAATCTGTGACGGTACCCGCGTACTGGCCAAGGCTGGAGTGCTGGATCACGTGCAGCACACCTCCAATTCCTTTGACAACCTGAAGCAGGTGCATTACCGCGGAGCAGATTATTACCAGGACGTACCGTACGCCGTTGCCGACCAGGGTGTGGTCACGGCTCCCGGCAGCGCGCCGGTCAGTTTCATGGCGCAAATTCTCGACACCTTGGGTTTGAACGACAAGAAGCTGGATGCCTACCTGGCCATGCATGCGGCTGAACATATTCACGGCTGAACCCTTCCCTCTATCTCTCCCCTAACCTCGGCGCTGCGGCCTGTTACCGGGCCGTAGCGCACTTCACCGTGGAACCACTCCTCCAATACTGCGCTGGCAACAACCCCTGTTTGTTCTCCACTGCTGAACCGCAGTTTCAGATCGTCCGACAATTATTTTTAATAATCGGAAAAGTCCTACTTGCGGTTACGACATTTCCGACTAAGGTTACCCCCCATGACGCGTAGGGGTTTCCTTGGCTCCATAAGGACGAGTTTGGAGCCGTGTCAAAGAATGCATTGTTGAGATCGCCAAGAGGCGACACTTTTCGACCAAAGCTAAGGAATGGCTAAATGTTTTTCTCTGCCGACATGACTGTGGCTCGATGCCTGCCGCACTCGCTTGTGTCCCCGGCTTTCAGCACCTCATCCCATGAGCGAACTGCTGTAAGCAATAATTCCCATACCCTCAGAGCCGTGCCCGAGATGACGTCAGGCTCTCTCCTTAGCGTGCGCCTTAGAAATTGATTGGCCCGCTCATAGCCAGTAAATCACCGACACATTTTTACGACATGACTGACTGAGTCTGTCGTACAAAAACCTGTGCGCGTTCTATGTCTTTCCCGCTGAACGGGAGAGATGCGAGTGCCCGGGAATGTGCTCCCCAATGGATCGAGATCGCCGCCGGCCGCTGCCTGTGCGTCGAGGATCTGACATGCCAAAAATAACAGTTGAACGCTCGACCAAAGATTCGACCGAGCAGATGAGCATGACGCAAGCACTTGCCGATGCCAGGCTGAGTGTCGAGGCCAAGGCCATGGTCGCCCAAGGCATCTACGCTGGGGTCGCTCAGGAAGTTTCCATCGTCATACCGGTCAAAACTGCGATCCATCCGGATTTTGGACTTTTGCGTCAGTTGGTGATCGCTGGATGGGGCGAAGCGCTTGGCCAGTATCTTGAAGTGCTCGATCTGGGGGGAGACGGCGCTCCAGAGGCCTTGCGCAAGGTTCAGCTGGCTGTCAGATCCGGCACTGCGCTATTTGCCGCCGGCAGCCTGACCAACCGCACTGGAGTGCACTGCCTGGTCTCGATCCATCACGGGTTGGCCGACGAACATAGCCTTGAGGTGCTGGCACGACAGCTACAAACAGAAGACATCGACTCGGCCCTGATGTGCATGCGTCGAGGGCGCGAACGCCATGGCGAATACATCCAGGCACAAGCACAGCTCGCGGAAGTTGATGGCGCGCAGCTGACCGCTGCGGCGCACGCCATGACCCCCGTGCGTTTGCTGCAAACCGGGCGCTTGGCCTTCGACATCCAACGGCAGCGCATCAGCCTGCAACGCACCCTGGACATCGCCTCGATCAATGCCGACAAGCCGCCCGTGGCGAAACTCCTGGGCTGCCTGCAGCGGGCCGGTGTCATCGCCGAGGGCGACACCCTGTGTTCGTCACACAACTGGCGCGAGGCTCACCAGCAGGATGCCATCGGCATGATGACGGGTCTTGTTCCACGCTCCGTGGCGACCCCTGGAGCGCTTGTGCTTCCCGGGCAAATCAGCCTTGAAGCATGCGCCCGTCGCTCTCCGGCTGCGCGCCAGGCGCTGGCCTGCTGCCGCGCGTCCGAGCTGTTCATCAATGGTGCCGGTCGACGCGGCATCCCGGCTTCACACGTGATGAGTGCCGCTTTTCCGGTCGGCATCGACATACGGCGTACCGGCGCTTCGCAACTGCTCCTGGAACTCGAGGGACCGTTTTGCAACGCCAGCGCAGCCACCAATCTGCTCAATGAACTCGCTGATGTATTTATGGATAGGAGTGAATGGAATGACTGAAAACATCCAGCTTGATGAACACGCTCTGGCTGATGAAGTGGCTCGCGTCTGCGCCACTTTTGCCGAGGTGCTCAACCTGCCGAGTGTCGGCCACGAGGACAACTTCTTCAACCTCGGCGGCGACTCCTTTGACGCGATTCGCGTGATGTCGCGGCTGTCTTGCAATTTGCCCATAGTGACTCTTTTCGAGCACCCGACGGCAGCGGGTCTTGCTCAACGCATTGTCTGCGCCGCCGCCCGACAAGCCGCACGTCTGGTCTGTTTTGGCGACGTGCAAGCAGCCGCGGGTTCGACCGCGGTGATTGCGGTGCCTTTCGGCGGCGGAGACGCCACGGCCTACCGCAATCTGTTTCAAGGTAATCCGGATGTGCAGGTGTTCGGCGTGGACTTCGGTGATACCGAGGTGGAGAACGCCGCGGATTTTCAAAGTCTGCTCGACAGCCTTGCCAGCGACATCGAAGAAATCGGCGCTGCCCATCTGGTGATCTATGGCCACTGCGCAGGCGCGGCGACCGCCGCGTGCATTGCCTCAAGCATGGCCGCCCACCACAACCACCTCGCTCTGGTGGTGGCCGCCTCGCGCCCGGTGCTGGATGCAGACGTCGCGATTCGTGCGGCTGAAACCACCTCGGACCAGATCTGGACCGACTACTTGCGATCGCTGGGGGCCTTCACCGGACTGCTCGACAGTCAGGTCGAGAGCATGCTGGCTCGCGGTCGAAGAGACCACCTGATCGCCTGCGAAGCCTATCGCTACCTGACGCAGTACCCGGCCAATGGCGTATCGGCACTGGTGCTGCTGGGCGACGAGGATCCGGCCACCGCCGAGCCTGAAGTCGTATTGGCGCAATGGGGCAAGTTCATCAACGTCACCCAAGCCGCCACCCTCGCCGGTGGCGGGCACTACTTCGTGCGTACCCATGCGCACGAGGTCGAGGAAACCGTGCTGTCTTTTGCAGCACACAACACCAAAGGAAGGGATAGCAAGTCATGACAGTCAATCATCAACCACTTCTGACCCAGGCTGATCTGCTCAAGCGTGGCCTGGCCGATCTGCAGGAACATGATGCCGAACTGGCGCGGATCCTCGACGCCGAGGTCGCTCGCCAGCAACGCACGCTCTCTCTGGTGGCCTCTTGCTGCGCGGTCAAGCCGCGCACCCTGGCCGCGTCGTCCTCCGTGCTGGTCAACGTGACCGCCGAAGGTGTGCCCGGACGCCGCTATCACGCCGGATGCGAGAACGTCGACCTGGTCGAGTCTCTGGCGATCCAGCGTGCCCGCGAGCTGTTCTCTGCGCAGTACGCCGGTGTGCAGTCGCACTCGGCTTCCAGCGCCAACTATTCGGTACTCGCGGCTTTGCTCGAGCCTGGCGACACGCTGCTGGGCATGGCTCTGGATAACGGCGGCCACCTGACCCATGGCAGCCCCGTGACGTTCTCGGGCACTTACTACAACGCCATCGGCTATGGCACCACCAAGGAAGGCCTGATCGACTACGACGAAGTCCGCAGGCTGGCTTTGGAACATCGGCCGCGACTTATCATCTGCGGTGCCACGGCCTACTCCAGAGTCGTGGATTTCGAGCGCTTCCGCCGGATCGCCGACGAAGCCGGCGCCATCCTGATGGCCGACATCTCGCACATTGCCGGTCTGGTGGCAACCGGGCGGCATCCGAGCCCGATCGACGCTGCGCACGTCACCACCACCTGTACCCACAAGCAGCTCGCCGGCCCGCGTGGTGGCCTGATTCTCTCGGGCCGTGACGCCCACGAAAAAGTCCCTGGCCGTGAAGCGACGTTCAGCCGCGTGCTCGAACTGGCGGTGTTCCCGCGGATGCAAGGCGCACCGGCCGTCAACATGATGGCTGCCAAGGCCGCGGCACTGGGTTACGCCATGACCCCTGAGTTCGATGCCGAGATGCAGCGCATCCGCACTGCGGCGGACGTAATGGCCAGCGAATTCCAGGCCCGGGACTATGAAGTGGTGGGCGGTCGCAGCGAGAACCACACCATTCTGATCCGCCTGCGTGCAGCGATGACCGGCGCTATCGCCGAGACCGCGCTGGAGCACTGTGGAATCGTCGTCAACAAGAACCGTGTGCCCGGCGAAACCCGCTCGTCCTTCGTCACCAGTGGCCTGCGCATCGGTACCGGCGCCCTCGCCCAGCGTCATGTCGACCCACAGGGTTGCCGGGAGATCGTCGACCTGCTCTGCCGGATCCTGGACGAGGTGACGCCGCTCGGTGACAGCGAGTTCACCCTCGATCCGCTCCTGCGCCAGCAATTCTGCGCAGAGGCCGAGGCGCTTTGCGCGAAGTATCCGATCGCCGATTACCTCGCACGCTAAAACAGTCTCCGGCAGCGCTGGAGGCATGGCACGACGGTCCGCCGATTGTCGTGCCCGGGAACAGGTAAAACTCTAAGGAGAGAGAAGCACCATGACGGACAAGATCAAGTATGTCGCCATCAATGGCTCGGAACGGGTGGATGGCAACAATGCCAGGGCGCTGGAGTGGGCGGCCGAGTACCTGGAAAAACAGGATGTCATTCTCGAAGTTTTCTCATTGGCCAACGCCAAAATCGACCCTTGCGGGGCCTGCGGTGATTGCAATTTTCGCAACGAACCCTGCGCCCAGAAAGATGACGCCGCGCGCGCCGTGCGCCTCATGGAAGCCAGCGATGGCGTGATCTTCGCCTGTGCCGTGCATGGCTTTGGCGCAACCCCTCTGATGTCGGCGTTCCTGGAACGGGTCGGCACCGGGTTCCTGCGCCACGACCGCACCCTCACCAACAAAGTGGCCGGGGTCATGGTCACTGGTCGGCGCATGGGCCATGTCGAGGTCTACAACCAGATGCTCCAGTGCGCCTTGCTCAACCGCATGATCATGGTCGGCTACGGCTTCCCGGCGATGCTCGTGGGCGACAAGAAAGGCGAAGTGCTGGGTGACAAGGAAGGCATGGAGATGCTGCGTCGGATGCTCGATCGCATGGTGTCCATGACGCGTCTGATCCGCGACTACGAACAACTCACCGGGCAGCCGGCGCTGCCGGTCTCGGTGCCTGGGGAACGCCATCGTGAGGGTAACGACGGCAAGTTCTTCGTCCCGACCAAGTCCGACATGTACCAGGTCGAGGCCACTCGCAGTTGCAACTTCGATGTCGTCGGCGACTGAACAGCGCAGCCCCAGAGCCAATCGAGAATCATATGAGCATTAGAACTGCCTGCAATGGCCTCACCGACACTCTCCTGCGGGAATGGATGGTGTCGGAACACTTCGAGCGCCTGGCACAAGCAACGGTGGCACAGATAGCACAGGCCTATGTCGGCGTTTATTCGGCGCGGCCCACCAGTTGGCTGGCAGTCATGGCACGCAATCAAAACCTCGATCGCAAGAGCGTACTGGCGAAAGAAAACGACAGCGAGTTGTTGCGTATCCCGGGTATGCGGCGCTCCAAGTTCCTGCTGCCCGGCGAGCTGGCAGGCAACGTCTTTGCGGCCACTCGCCTGCCGTTGGCCAACCACGAGTGGCGGCTACGGGACGTCGGGCTTGGCCTGGACGATTACCGACGCCTGCTGCCGGCGCTGATCACTTTGAGCACAGGCGCCGCCGTGCGTCTGCAAGACATCGCCAGTGCCCTCGAACTGCCGGCGCCCCAGGCGCGGGCGTTGACGTCAGTTGCGACCTATGACGGCGCGTTGGTTCGCATACCGGCGGCCAATCATTGGTCGAATCGCTGGCTGTATTCGGCTGCACCCGAAGGCCTGTTGCCGGGTGACGGTGTGCCACTGGACCGCGACTCGTTGCTGCGTGACATCGCTGGGCGCTACGTCGAGCACTACGGACCGGTCACGGTCGATGACCTCGCCTGGTGGCTCGCGGTTTCAAAGGACACCGCGCGCACGCTGCTTCAAGCCTGCGCAGCCTGCCAGGTCGCCGATCAGATGTGGCATAGCGAGGCCGGGAAAGCGCGTCTTGAGCAGTTCCTGCAACGCGAGCAGAAACCCGCGAGCAAGCAGATCCGCTTTCTGCCGGCCTGGGACCCGTTGGTCATGGGCTATGCGCCCGGTTCCAGGCAGCGCGACTGCCTTGAACTGGAACGCA
This sequence comes from Pseudomonas sp. NPDC099000, assembly GCF_044759925.1. NCBI lineage: Bacteria > Pseudomonadati > Pseudomonadota > Gammaproteobacteria > Pseudomonadales > Pseudomonadaceae > Pseudomonas > Pseudomonas sp. NPDC099000. Next base: position 340,734 of record NZ_JBIWAF010000004.1, on the reverse strand, counting down.
TCGGCGGCTACGACCCGGCCGGTAACGGCCGGCCGGTAGTGCTCATCGGTGGCCGGGCTGCCGCAACCTGGCACACGGCGGCCAAGGGCAGCAAACGCGTCATCGCAGTCGATGCCTCGACACTGACTGACCAGGAACGTGCAGCCGTGCTTGAGGCTGCCACGGTTCTGGCGGAGCAGATCGGGGCTATTCACCAGATCGAAAACGAACTCACAGCGTGAAAACAGGGAAGCATGAAAAAGATGAGGGACGACATGACATCAGTACCCCAAGCGCCACAGCTGTCAGGGAGTGAGCGCAGCCTGTGGGACGCGTTTGCGCAGCCACAGGCCGGGCAATCAGCGGACAACACCCGAGAACAGCAAGAGATCGTCTTGCCCGCTGGCCTGACGGCCACCATGAATGACCTGGTCACGGTCGCCGCGGTTCTGGGCTACCTGCTCAGTCCGGAAGGCCGGCTGACGTTGGCAATCCATGATGACGCCAAGCCGTCACTGCTCAGCGTCGATTGCATGACATTGAACCTTGCAGAAGACGCTCGCGACTACATCTCGCAATTGCGCAACAGTGCCGAAGCGTCCCATGGCGAGCCGCAATTGCGGGCCGATATCGAGATCAGCGATGGCAAGCACCTGCCAGCGGCGCAAACACCGGTCTGGCTGTTGGTGCACGAGGGCCGCTGCCAACTGTCGGTACGCAGCGATTACATGACCCCGGCGGTAAGCCTGGAATTACTGGAGTTGGTGGCCTTCGCCTGCGCCCGTGTGCTTGATTCCAAGGCCCTGCCGGCGCCCGCGCTCCAACCGGGCTGCCCGGCCCCGGCCGAAGCCGTCGAGCGCCAGTTTCTCGTGGAGCGCATTTACCGGCATGTGCAGAGCAAACCCTCGGCTGCGGCAATCGTCGATGACAACAGCGATCGCACCCTGACTTACGCCGAACTCTGGAACGCCTCCGAGGCATTGGTCCAGCACATACGCGAGCGCGTCACCTCCCGCCGTTCGAGCCCGCGCCTGGCGTTGTTCCTGGAACGCGGCTGGCAGCATCTGGCCGCGATCATCGCCGTGCAACGCATGGGCGGTACCTGCGTGCTGATCGACCCGGCGCATCCTGATGAACGCATCCGTGCCTTCATCGAAGAGTGCAGTCCGCATGCGGTGTTGACCGCCGGCAGCACCACCGAACGCGCACGCGAGCTGCTGACCTTTCCGCTGCTGGATATCGATAAGGTGCAGGTCCGTCCTACCCTCGTCGATTGGGAGCACGGCAAGTGGGTCGACAGCACCAATGAAGCCTGTTTTATCGCCGGGACTTCCGGCAGTACCGGACGGCCCAAAGCCGTTTGCCTGTCCTATCGGGGGATGGCCGCGACCCTCGACGCTGTCATCGAGCAGGCCGGACTTGGCGAGCATAGCCGCGGCTCATGGCTGTCGTCGCCCGGCTACGGGATGGTCGAAGTCGACCCGCTGCCGGTTCTGTGTGCCGGCGGCACGGTATGCATCCCTGCGCCCCAGGTGCTGCAGGACGTCAACCTGCTGGCACGCTGGCTGCTTGAAGGCGACATGAACCACACACTGGCCATGACTTCCATTGCCGAAGCATTGTGGGCCACGAGCACCCGAACCGGTCTGCGCACCATGCTGATCGCCGGTGAACGCTGCAAGCAATGGCCGCCGAGCGACCTCGGCTACCGGGTGATCAATGTCTACGGCTCCGCAGAAGCCGCCGTAGTCTCCATCGAAGACCTGAGCGCCCCGCGCCGCACCTTGCTGCCCTCGGTAGGCCGCGCGATTCCTGGCGCCCGGATGTACGTGGTCGACCGCAATGGCCAACAACTACCGGCCCGTTGTGTCGGTGAGTTGATCATCACCGGCGAAACGCTGTCGGTGGGCTATGTCAATCCCGAGGACACCAGGAAAGCCTTTCGTGGCAACACTCTGGACGCCACGTCGGCCTTGCAATACAGCACCGGCGACCGGGCGCGCATGGCGGCCGATGGCACCGTGGAAATCTTTGGCCGTACCGACTCCGTGGTCAAGATCCGCGGCCATCGGGTCGACCTGACTGAACTGGAGATCACCGCGCTGCAAGTTCCGGGCGTGGTGAAGGCCGCGGCCAATTGCTTGAGCAATGACCTCGGCGCGACGCTGGCATTGTTCCTGGAGCTGGCTCCCGGTGCCAAAGAAGTGGTCGCCCGGGTTCGCCAGCACTTGGCCGCGCGCTTGCACCCGGCCGCCCAACCCGGCCAGATCGTGACCGGCGCCCTGCCCCTCGGGCGCAATGGCAAGGTGGACTACAGCGCGTTGCAGGTCAGCCCGATCGAGCGCGATGCGAACCAGACCGTTTTTGTCCCGCAGAGCCCGGCAGACCACGCGGTACGTTACTGCTGGCTGGCCTGGACGCTCTGTGACGAAGCCATGCTGGAGGCGAGCTTCTTCGACGCCGGTGGCGATTCCCTGCGCGCCTTGCGCATGGTCGGCGAAATGGCCTGCAAGCATGGCATTCATGTGCAAATGGGGGCGTTCCTCGAGGAGCCGGTTCTGGCGAATCTGGTGCGCCTGGCCAATGCCTCGCACAACACTCAGTTGCCGACGTTCGAGCACTTACCGGCAGAGCAGCAATGGCTGCCGTTCGAGCTAAACGAAAGCCAGCAGGCGCTGTGGATCGGTCGTGGTTCGTTCTACGACTACGGCGGCGTCGGCTGCCAGGGGTATTTCGAGTGGGAAGTGCAAGCCCTCGATAGCGAGCGTTTCACCCGTGCCGTGGGATTGCTAGTGCAACGCCATCCAATGCTGCGCATGACCATCGATGCCAGCGGCCGCCAGAGCATCGGCGACGTCGACGGCACGCAAGCGGTGAAATATGTCGATCTCAGTGCTCTGGACGGCGCGCAGATCGAGCGCGAGATCGATGCGGTTCGCGACCGCATGGCCAACGAAGAAATCGGCACCACGCAATGGCCGCTGTTCCAGTTCCGCATCAGTCGCATCAGTGCCAGCGCCAGCCGGGTGCATCTGTGCATCGACATGTTGATCGCCGACGCCTGGTCGATTTTCCAGGTGATCATTCCCGACCTGATCGATCTGTATCTGGAAGATGATCCACAACTGCCGGTGCTGCAGACCAGCTTCCATGACTACGTCGCCTATCGGCAAAAAGTGCTCAAGAGCGCCCAGTACCAGGCCGACCGCGAATACTGGCTGGAGAAGATCAATCACCTGCCGGCAGCCCCGCGCCTGCCTCAACTGGAGCCTGGAGAGTTCAGCGGCACGTCGCACTTCGAGCGACACGAAGGCACCCTCGCCGTCGATGCCTGGGAGCGACTGCAGGCCCGGGCGCAGGCGCGCAACATCTCTCCGTCCGGCGTGGTCGCGCTGGCCTTGTGCGAAGTGTTGCGCTGCTGGGGCGAAGAAGACCGCTTCACCCTGAACTTCCCGGTCTCCGACCGGATGCCCGTCACTGCCGATATCGACCAGGTTGTCGGTGACTTCACCAACACCTTGCTGGTGCCCTATGAAACCGCGGCCGCCGACACCCTCGAGGTTCGTGGCCAGCAACTGCAGGGCGCCATATGGCAGGCACTGGATCATCGCCTGTTCAACGGTGTCGAGGTGCTGCGCGAGCTGGCCCGGGTCCGGCGCAGTGGCGGCGCGCCACTGATGCCGATCGTCCTCACCAGCCTGCTCGGGCACCCAGGACGCCATGATGCGGCGCTGCTTGGGCCAGAGGTTTACGGCGTCTCGCAGACACCGCAAGTCACCCTCGATGTGCAACTGCGCGAATCCGAAGGCACGTTGTACTTCAAATGGGATTACCTCACCGGGGTCATTCGTCCCGAAGTCGTGGAGTCGATGTTCGGCGCATTCAGCACATTGCTGCAGCAACTGGCCGACGACAGCGAGATCTGGCAACGCACCTGGCTTGACCTGCGCCCCGCCGCGCAGATTGACGTACGCCGCGCCGTAAACGCGACTCAGGCCCCCGTGCCGCAGGTTCACTTGCGTGACCTGCTACTGGCACGGATTGCCGAGCGCGCCAGGGAAACCGCAGTGATCGATACCCGGCGCAGCTACAGCTGGGGTGAAATCGGCCGGGCCGCAGCACGGATCAGCAAGATGATCCAACACACCCGTAACCCTGATGAACGTTTTGTCGGCATCGTCCTGCCCAAGGGCAGCGGCCACTACGCGGCTGTCTATGGCTGCCTGCTGGCCGGGGTCGGTTATGTGCCGGTGGATATCGATCTGCCGTCCGAGCGTATTCGTTCAGTGCTGTCGCAGGCCGGAGTGCACACGGTTATCGCCGGTATCGATACCCCGTTGCCGGAGCAGATCCAGCGGCTGGTACTGACCGATGAGGACCTGCATTACTGGACTGCCGAGCACACGGAGCTGACTCTCGCACCTCTGGCTGCGGACTACTCGCCGTATGTGATCTTCACCTCCGGCTCTACCGGTAATCCCAAGGGTGTCGAGATCCCGGAGGCCGCAGTAGTCAACCACGTTTATGACGTCGTCGAGCGCTTTGGCCTGGATGCCTCCACTCGCCATCTGGCCACTGCCGCCCTGCATTTCGACATGTCGGTCTTCGATATCTTCGGCCCCCTGCTGCACGGCGGCTCGGTGGTGGTGGCAGCTCAGGCGGCGGGCCCGGACCCCGATGCCTGGCTACGACTCCAGCGGCGTCACGGCGTGACCTTCTGGGCCTGCGTTCCGGCGATCATGGACCTGCTGTGCAGTGTTGCGGAAACTGCACGGAGTTTCTGCGCGGTGGATTCGCTGGCCAACATCGTCATGGCGGGCGACTGGATTCCACTGCCACTGTTGCCACGCGCCAGGGCGCTGTATCCGAACGCGCGATTGTATTCCTGCGGAGGTCCCACCGAGACCACCAACTGGTCGGTGCTGCACGAGATCGACGAACAAGAAGGCCAGCGAGTGCGTTCGGTGATCTACGGCGCGCCCATGCGTAACTCTGCCTACCACATCGTGGCCGACGACTGGACCGATTGCCCGGATTGGGTGCCCGGGGAAATGCTGGTGGAGAGCGATGTTTCCCTGGCCTGTGGCTACATCGGCCAGCCGGAACTGACCGGCAAGGCCTTTGTCCAGCACCCGCGCAGCGGGCGGCGCATGTACCGCACCGGCGACCTTGGGCGTTACCTGCCTAACGGCGAAATCGAGATCCTCGGACGTATCGACAACCAGATCAAGCTCAATGGTCTGCGCATCGAGCTGGGAGAAATCGAGGGCGTCGCCGAGTCCTGCGCCGGCGTCTCGCGGGCCTGTGCGATAGCACTGCCGGGGCCCGACGGGCATCCCAAACAGATTGCCCTGGTGTATGTCGGCGAGCCCGGACTGGCGCCTGCAATCACGTTGACCTTGAGCCAACGGCTGCCCGCGTACATGGTGCCGAAAACTGTCCAGTCGTTGCCCCGCTTGCCCCTGTCGAAGAACGGCAAGGTGGATGTGCTGGCCCTGCGAGAAACCATGAGGAATGACATGAAAGAACCCAATGGCAAGGCTTCGCAATCCACCCTGCGCATCGTGATTGGTGTGATCAGCCAGCATCTCGGACAGCCAGTACTGCCCGACGACAACTTCTTCGACATGGGCGGCGACTCGCTGTCGGCAATGAAGATCAAGGTCGAACTTGGCTCCAGGTTGTCACAGCCCATTGAGCTGGAGGACCTCATGCTCACCGAGACCATCGGTGAGTTCGCCAAGTGCCTGAACGCGGAGACCCAGTCATGATCAGAGACAACCTGCACCAGCAATGGCTGGATGATGTGGACGCCTACCTGGATGGACGCACGACGCCGCAGACGCTGCAGGCCAACGGGCAGCAACGGGCCGGGGAAGTCTTGCGCTATGTCGCGCAACGCTCGGCGTTCTATGCCGATCACCTGCGCTCGCAAGCGGGCAGTCCGAGCGCCTTGCCGGCGCTGGACGGCGTACCGTTCACCACTAAGGACGACCTGCGCGCCGTGGGCCGCTCGGTCTGCAGCCTGCCGTTCGACCAGATCGCGGTGTACTACGAGACCACCGGGACCACCGGGCTGCCAACCCCCTGCCCGCGCGCGGCGATCGATGTCGAAACCAGCGGCGCCTATGTGCAGAAGGCTGTTGCCGACCTGTATCAGTCGACCTTCGGCACCACTCATGCCCTCACCGCGATCATGGGGCCGTCGGAGCTCTACGCGTTCGGCGATACCTATGGCGAGGTCTGCCGCAATCTGGGCATTCCTTACGTACGGCTATGGCCGGAAAGCCCTCGGGTCGGCCTGGTCAAAGCCGCCCAGTTGATCAACGACCTCGGTGTCCGCTCGCTGATCTGCTCACCCGCCGTCGCGCTGGCCCTGGCCCGCCTCTATGTGAGTCAGGGGATCGATCCGCGCGCGACAGCAGTCGGGCAGATCATGGTGTTGGGCGAACTGTGCACGCCGCAGATGCTGAGCAATATTGCCCGGGTCTGGGATGCGCATTGCACCCATGGCCTGTATGGCTCTCAGGAAGCCCACGCGGTGGCCACCGGTTGCCCGAACGGCAACCTGCACTTTTCCGAGACCAACTATCTGGCGGAGATTCTTCCGGTGCCCGGGATGGACGGCGATATCGGCGAGCTGTGCCTGACGATGCTCGTACCCGGCGCCAAACCGCTGATCCGCTACCGCACCGGCGACCTGGCGCGCCTGCATTCTGCCGAAGAATGCGGATGCGGCAATCGTTCGCGTTGCCTGCGGGTCTTTGGCCGGGTGAGTGATGTGATGACCCTGGCCGGTCGCCAGGTACTCCCGGCTCTGATCGAGTCGGCGGTGCTGACGGCGGCCGAGTGGGTCTCCGGCTACGAGGTCAGGATCTGTTCCGCCAGCGACGGCAGCGACCATGTCGAGGTGTCGATGGTGGCAGGGATCGGTGAGCGTTCGCTGGCCGAGGTACAGGAGCAGATGGCCGGCCATTTCGGCACCTCGGTCCAATTGCAACTGGCACAGAACCTGGACCCGAGGACCGAGACCGGTGCCTACATTTCCTGGAAGCACGCACGTATCCGCGATCAACGGGAGCCCGCCCTGTGAGCTCATTACAACCCATCCCCCTGTGGAGCGTGGAGCACCACGAAATCAGCGATGCGGCGCCGCTCGCCCAGGTGCGGCGAGGCCTGCTGGGGCTGTATCCGTGCCCGGCATTGTTCGAGACCGGTGCGGGTTTTCTGCCGGTCGACGGCAACCAGACCACCTTCATGATCGACCTGTTGTTGGAGTTGAAACTGGTCAACGACACCTGGCACTTGTCGACCGGTGCGCCGTTCCAGTGGGCCCTGGCCGCGTGCGAGCAGTTGCTGAACAATTCGCAGGCGAGCCTGTGCGAACGCCTGCGACGCGTCACTCAGACGCTGGCCCTGCCGGAGGGCTTTCCGCTGGTGCTGGCGCTGGGCTACAGCGCCGCGCGGTTTGTCGAAAACCTGCCGGAGATTGCCATCGAGCCAGATGTCCCGGAGGTGGTGGTGCGGGTCTATCGGCATGTCGTCCGCTACGAAGCTCCCGAAGGTCCGGCGCGGATCGACGTACTCAATGCCGGCGACAACGCGGCAGCGCAACTGGATGCCCTGCTCGCCGTGCTGCGCAATCCGCCGGTGACGGCACCTGTTGCAAGACTCGGCACTGAAGTCGCGGTGATCGAGGACGTCACTGATCGCGAGGACTTCTGTGCCGCCGTTTTAAGGGCCAAGGAGTACATCCGCGCCGGTGACATCTATCAGGTGCAGTTGTGCCGGCGTGCCGTGTCCAGCGCGACGATTGCTCCGGTCGATCTTTACGAGCGTCTGGCAACGGTCAATCCGGCGCCCTACATGTACTACCTCGACCTTGCCGACCTGCATGTCGTGTCATCCAGTCCTGAACTGATGATCCGCCTGCAGGACGGCGTGGCCCAGGTCCGGCCCATCGCCGGCACCATGAGCCGGGAGGATCAGCGCGGCAGTCCGCTGGACAAGATTCCCAAGGAAGCCGCCGAGCACTTGATGCTCGTCGATCTGGCGCGCAACGACCTGGCCCGGTGCGCGGTTCCCGGGGGCGTCCAGGTGAGTTCGTTCATGCAGCAGGACACTTACGGGTCCTTGCTGCACCTGGTGTCCACTGTGGAAACCAGGGTACGCGAGCAATGCGATGTCTGGGATCTGATCGTGGCCAATTTCCCGGCGGGAACCATGACCGGCGCACCCAAGGTCCGCGCAATGGAAATCATCGCCGAGCTGGAAGGCACCGCACGCGGGCTGTACACCGGTTGTGTCGGCTATATCACCGGGCCCAACAGCGCGGTGCTGGCACTGACGATCCGCACCATTGTCGGCAACGCCGGACGCTATGTGTTGCAGTCGGCGGCGGGAGTCGTCGCTGACTCCGAGGCCGAGGATGAATGGAATGAAGCGGGAGCGAAGATCAAGTCGTTTTCCCGAGCGATGGGAGCCTGCGCATGAAAGTGATGTTGATCGACGCCTTCGACAGCTTTGTGTATGTCATCGAGCAGTATTACTCGGCCGTGGGTGCAGAAACCCGGGTCGTTCGCGTCAACGATGATCCGATCGCCCAATACCGACAGTGGCAACCGCAGTTGTTGGTTCTGGGTCCAGGGCCGGGCACTCCCGAAGATCATGGCTACCCGCAGATCATTCGCGCGATGGATGAGCAGCAGGCCATTTTCGGTGTCTGCCTGGGGCATCAGGCACTGGGCGAACATTTCGGCTGGAAGCTCAGCCGTGCACCGACCACCCAGCATGGCAAATACGCCCAGGTGCATCATGACGGCCGCGGCGTTTTCCAGGATGTACCGTCGGCCGTCACTGTGGTGCGTTACCACTCGCTGGCCATCACCGAGCCGCAAACATCAAGCCCATTGGTGGCCACGGCGTACTCGGACGATGGCGTCAACATGGCGGCGCGGCACCGTACCCGGCCGATCGAAAGCGTGCAGTTTCACCCCGAGAGCGTCGGCACCGCCCACGGGATCAAAATGATCCGTAACTCATTGGCGTTGGCCAACGTCCACGCCATGGGCTGATCGCTCAAGAAGAAAGCCCTGGGTGCCGACCGGAAGCCGGTCGACACCTCTTTAAATCTAAGGATTGGATAAACATGATGCACACACCAACCAACACAACGCTGCACGAAAAACGATGGCAGGCACTCGCTGTCATCTCGATCATCCAGTTGATTCTGCTGCTGGATGCCACCGTGGTGAACGTCGCCCTGCCACGGATCAAACACGACCTGGGACTTACGGACGGATCCCTGACCTGGGTCGTCAATGCCTACCTCATTACCGCAGGTTCGCTGTTGCTGCTGGGCGGACGGATCGGCGATGCCTTCGGGGTGCGCCGCACCTTTCAGGTCGGCGTAGTGATTTTTGGCGGATTTTCCTTACTGGCAACCTTCGCCCAAGACGCCACCGTGCTGATCATCAGCCGTGCCGGTCAGGGGCTCGGTGAAGCCCTGGCGTCAGCCACCGGACTGGCAATGGTGTCACTGCTGTTTCCTTCCGGCCCCGAACGCGGCAAGGCGTTTGGCATCTGGGCAGCACTGGGCGGCCTGGGCTCGATCATCGGCGTATTGCTCTCCGGTGTACTGACGCACTATCTCTCGTGGCGCTGGGTCTTCGGGATCAACGTACCGATTGTCATGCTCCTGATCGTGGCTGCCGCCGTCATGATTCCCAAGTTCAGCCACCGCAGTTCCACCTCTCTGGATCTGGGCAACGCGCTGATCCTGGTCGTGGCCGTCGCCGCGACCGTCATGGCCGTGATGGGTTCTGGCATTGAGCATCTTCCTGGCCAGCGCATGGCGCTTCTGCTGCTGGGCGTTTTGGGCATCGCGGTGGTACTGCGTCGTTGCAAGCGTTCGGAAAACGGCATTATTCCGGCACGCCTGATGACGCGCTCTCCGCGCATGGCTGGTTACGCCATCGTCGCTATTCTCGCAGCGACCTCCGGCGCCCTGTTCTATCTGGGCGTGCTGTTGCTGCAAGACTATCTCGGCCTGACGCCGATGCAGACGGGCCTGGCGTGGCTGCCCTTCTGCCTGGGTTTCTTCCCTGGGATCTTCCTTTCGCAGTTCGTCATGCAGCGCTGGAATCCGCAGGCCGCCGCCGTGGTCGGCCTGGCAATTTCGGCTATGGGTTTCGCCTTGTTTGCCTTCGGCGTGCCCCTGCACAGCTACTGGCTGGGAATGCTTCCGGCGATGCTGGTGACCTCCATCGGCTTCGGCTGTGTCGCCCCGGTCGCCCAGTCGTTGGCCACCAGCGACCTTAGCGAGGCCGACGCCGGTGCAGGGTCGGGCATCACCACCACCCTTCAGCAACTGTTCCAGGTGTTCGGGGTCACCCTGCTGGCAGCCGTGGCGCTGGCGGTCTCTGACAACAGTGGCGTGCCGACCATCGCCGCGAACGGTTTCGTGGCCGCCTTCGCCGTGTCGGCGCTGGCCATGCTCGGGGGCGCCTTGCTGATATGGGCCGGACGCAATGCCCTGGCGCTCGAGCCAGCCCCGTCGAGCCCCCAGCCTTAGGAAACCGTCATGCATCAGAACTACCTGATCCCGCCCTTCAAGGGCCCCCTCACGACGCTGTCCAGCGTCGCGGGACTGCGGGAAAAATGGACCGGGGCGATGCTTGACCAGACAGGGCGCGCCTATTGCGGCGCCCTGCGTCTGGACTTCAGCGCAGAGTGTGACCAGGCACAAGTATTCGATGCCGTGGCCCAGACCCTGGCGCGACATCCAATCCTCGCGGCCCGGTTCGAGCTGGAACAGGAACACCTGATCGGCCGAGCCCCCACTGAGCAGGCATTGCGTCAGGCGTTGCGTGAGCAATTGGGCCAGGTGCAGGCCACGCTCAGCGATCAGGACTTCCTCGCCTATCGCGCCCGGCACGCCGGCGAACCCGGGCTGCGCATCGCCTCGGCGGTCGACGCGGCTGGCATGCATGTCTGGATCGGTTTCTGGATCTATACCTGCGATGGCGCGTCGATTGATCTGTTGATCAACGACATCACCCGGTATTACCGGGGCCTGCCCCCGGTTTCCTGCACGAAATGGAACGACTATTGCCAGGGGCTGCACCTGCCGGAGCAGCCCGTGACCACAGCGCAGCAGCTGGAGATCTACCCGGGAACAGGCCCCTACGGACTTGATGCAGTGCGCAGCAAAAACACAAGCGGCAAGGGGCGCATGCAGAGTCTGAAGTTCACCGCCCCCGTTGCCCGCAGCCGGGTGTTGGACTATGCCAAAACCTTGCGCGTGACGCCGTTTGCGCTGCTGCTGGCCATCTATCAACGGGCAATCAGTGCCGTCAGTGGGGTCGCGACCGTGGTGACGGGAGTGCCCTTCGCCAATCGCCCGGATGCTGCCGCTCAGACTGCGGTGGGGCCGTTGTCCAATACCATCCCGGTCAGTACCCGGCATGAACCCGACGAACCGCTGGCAACAGTGGTCAAGCGGGTGCAGCGGGCGGTGATCAATGCCGCGACGCGGCAGCACATCGAACCGGCAGCGTTGTATCCCGAAGGCATGTCTACGCGTACCGCCGGCTTCGAACTGCCGTTTCCCCAGTTGTTCAACGCCTGGAACTCACGCAGCGAAGGCAGTCGCATCGACCTGGGTGACAACCAGTGGATGAGCCTGCAGCTATTGCCGAACGATACCTGCCGGGTCGCTTTCGAGATCACTCTGGATGAGCATAACGAGCATATTTCAGGGCGGATCGACATGGACGCCGATGGCTATGGCGAACACGCAGGACAGGTCATCGAGCAGATGATCCGCGACCTGCAAAGCATCCCCGAAGCTTGATCGGTAACGCGTGTAAAGCAATCAGGGCGGTGTCACACCGCCCTGATTCAATTGCCGATGTAACTTGCTTGCTCAGAAGTCCACAGTCGCCGACAGCAGATAAGTCCGAGGTGTAGACAGCGTCAACCCCGGTTCGCTGTCATCGGAAGCGCCGGCGGAACTCCAGTAACGCTTGTCCAGCACGTTCTCGACATTGGCGCGCAAACGCCTGGGTCGCATTGGAGCCTACACGCGAAAGCCGCGTCGTTACTGGCTGAGACAGTTTTAATTCTCTATCGTATCCGTCCGGATCGGCATTTTAGGTGGTCGCGACAGTTTTGCGATTCCTCTCAACGAGGCTGCAGGCCGCGAAAACCGTGATGCTCCCGCGACAGTTTTAATGCTCTAAAATCACACAAAAAATCGCAGCCTATGGTTGCGATTTTTTTTATCCGAATGAAGGACATTGCCCAATGGACAGATTCCAGGAAATGCAGGTATTCGCCGCCGTCGCCAAGGAGCAAGGTTTCTCGGCGGCGGCGCGGCGTTTGGGGATGTCGGCGGCTAGTGTCACTCGAGCGGTCGCGGCGCTGGAGAAACGCATTGGCACGCAGTTGCTGACGCGCACCACTCGCAGCGTGTACTTGAGCGAGGCGGGGCAGCGTTATCTGGAAGATTGTCGCAGGATCCTCGCCGAGGTGCAGGAAGCGGAAGATTCGGCGGCGGGCAGTCACGCACAACCTCGTGGGCAATTGACGATTACCGCGCCGGTATTGTTTGGAGAGTTATTTGTCACGCCAGTGATGGTTGATTATTTGGGGCAGTTCCCTGAGGTCAGCATCAATGCGCTGTTGCTTGATCGTGTGGTCAGTGTCGTCGAAGAGGGAATCGATGTGGCGGTGCGCATCGGCGATTTGCCTGACAGTAATCAGCATGCGATTCGGGTTGGCGAGGTGCGGCGGGTGATTTGTGGTTCGCCAGCGCTGATCGCGGCCCATGGCCGGCCTTTGCATCCGCAGGAGCTGGTGCAGGCGCCGATTATTGCGACATCAGCCACGGGCCAATTACGCAACTGGCCGTTCCTTGAAAATGGCGAACCGCTGACGGTGCGCACGGAGGCTCGGTTGGTGGTCACCGCCAATCAGGCTGCCATCACGGCCGCCTGCCTGGGGCTGGGGTTTACCCGAGTGTTGTCTTATCAAGTCGCGGGAAAGGTGGCGGCGGGTGAGTTGCAAATCGTCCTGGCTGAATTCGAACTGGCGCCGTTACCGATTCACGTGATTTATCAGGGCGGGCGCAAAGCCCCTGCGCGGGTGCGCAGTTTTGTCGACTTCACGGTGAAGGCCCTGCGCGAGCATCCAGCCTTGAAGAACGAGGCACTATTGCTCCAGATGAAATAATTGATTGCGTTTGCTGGTTATTCTTTTGTTTCGGTAGCAGGTGGAAGATGACAACCCATCGGCGCCGACTCTTTCCAAATGGCGCCTCCACCCAGCGGAGTCGACCATGCAAGCCATCAAACTCTACAACTTCCCTCGTTCTGGCCATGCTCACCGTGTCGAGCTGATGCTGTCCCTGCTGCAACTGCCGACCGAGCTGATCTTGGTCGATCTGGCCAAGGGCGCACACAAGCAGCCGGATTACCTGGCGCTCAATCGCTTTGGTCAGGTACCGGTGATTGATGATCAAGGAGTGGTGCTGGCCGATTCCAACGCGATCCTGGTTTATCTGGCGCAGAAATACGGCAATGGTCGCTGGCTGCCAAGCGATCCGGTCGGTGCGGCCAAAGTGCAGCGCTGGTTGTCGGTCGCCGCCGGGCCGATTGCCTTTGGCCCGGCAAGAGCCCGGTTGATCACCGTATTTGGTGCGCCTTACAACGCTGAAGAGGTGATCGCTTATGCCCACACCGTGCTCAAAGTGATCGATCAGGAACTGGCCGCCACCCCATACCTTGTCGGCAACGAGCCGACCATCGCCGATGTCTCGGCCTACAGCTACATCGCCCATGCACCGGAAGGCAATGTGTCGCTGGACGACTACGCCAACATCCGCGCCTGGCTGGCACGCATTGAAGCCTTGCCTGGATTTGTCGGCATGCCGCGCACCGTCGCCGGTTTGCAAAAAACTGCCTGATGCTCACGGCCCGATTCAGTCGGGCCGTTCTTGTTGCGCGATCAGCGCAGGGGAGAAGCCGTTATGGACCGTTCACCGTGGCACGCAGGCGAGAAACAGTTGCAGGCCCACGTGGGTGTGGCCGAGCGAATGGACGTATTAGGTCGTAGGGTGATTCGCGGCGAGATGCCGGATCAGCACCGCCAGTTCTATCAGCAACTGCCGTTCATGCTGTACGGCGCGGTGGATGCTGATGGCAACCCTTGGGCCAGTATTCTTGAAGGGCCGCCGGGTTTTGCTCATTCCCCTGCGCCTGCGCTGTTGCAGTTCGACAGTCTGCCCGGCAGCGGCGACCCTGCGCAGTTGCAAGAGGGCGCGGCGATCGGTCTGCTCGGCGTCGAGCTGCACACCCGGCGTCGCAACCGTATGAATGGACGGGTCGGCGCTGTGACATCGAGCGGCTTCGGGGTGGCGGTGGAGCAATCGTTCGGCAATTGCCCGCAATACATCCAGTTGCGCCAGTTTCGCTCGGTGCCCCTGGCGGATCCGGCAACCCGTATTGCGCAGCACCTCGATGGGCTGGATGACGCGGCCCAAGCCATGATCGCCGGCTCCGATACCTTCTTTGTCGCCAGTTATGTGGACGTCGACGGCCAACGCTCGGTGGACGTTTCTCATCGCGGCGGCCAGGCCGGTTTCGTACAGGTGGAAGGTAATCGCCTGACCATCCCGGACTTCGCCGGCAACCTGTTCTTCAACACCTTGGGCAACCTGCTGATCAATCCTCGGGCCGGTTTGCTGTTCATCGATTTCAACTCGGGCGACCTGCTGCAGCTCAGCGGCCGCGCGCATGTCATTCTCGAAGGCCCGCAAGTCGAAGCCTTTCAAGGGGCCGAGCGTCTGTGGACCTTCGACGTGGAGCGCGTGGTGCGTCGGCCTGCGGCGCTGGCCTTGCGCTGGCGCTTTGACGGCGTGTCGCCCACCAGTTTGCTGACCGGCACCTGGGCGCAGGCAAACGCACGCCTGCAAGCCAAGGCTTTGGGCGATCACTGGCGGCCGCTGCGGGTGGCGCGCATCGAACAGGAAAGCCGCCACATCCGTTCGATCTATCTGGAGCCTGGCGATGATGCCGGGTTGCCGGTGTTCCAGGCCGGGCAGCATTTGCCGCTGCGATTCAACATTGCTGGCGAAGTGCATATCCGCACGTACAGCCTGTCGAGCGCGCCGTCCGATGACTTTTTCCGTATCAGTGTGAAGCGTGAAGGGCTTGTGTCGTCGCACCTGCATGAGCAGATCCGTGTTGGCGATGTGCTGGAAGCCCGCGCGCCCCAGGGGCATTTCACCGTGGCGGCCAATGAGCGGCGACCGCTGGTGCTGTTGGCTGCTGGCGTCGGTATCACGCCGCTGCTGTCGATGGTGCGCGAGGTGGTTTATCAAGGGCTGCGCACGCGGGGCATCCGCCCGACCTGGTTTTTCCAGAGTTCGCGAACCTTGGCCGATCAACCGTTTCGCCCGGAACTGGACCGCTTGCTTGATGGCCTCGGTGACGCGGTGCGCGTGCGGCGGTTGCTCAGTCAGCCGGAGCCGGACGCCCGCGAGGGGGACGATTTCGACCTGACCGGGCGCATCGACGCCGACCTGCTCAAGACGATGCTTGAGGTGGAAGACTACGACCAAGTGGACTTTGTCCTCTGCGGCCCGGGCAGTTTTACCCAAGGGCTGTACGACACCCTGCGGGAGCTGAACATTCGCGACTCAAGGATTCACGCCGAAACCTTTGGTCCGTCGACGTTGCGTCGCACGCCGGACCCGGATGCGGTGGTCTTCGAGCAGCCACCGGCCGCTACGGTTTCGGTGCCGGTGGTGTTCCAGCGCTCGGCCAAAGAGGCGCGCTGGCAGCCGGACGGCGGCAGTTTGCTGGAGTTGGCGGAAAGCCGCGGTTTGCGCCCGGAATTCAGTTGTCGCGGAGGTTCGTGTGGCACCTGCAAGACCCGCCTGATCAGCGGCGAGGTGAGTTATCCACAGCCCCCGGCGGAAGTGCCTGATGCGGGAGAGGTGCTGATTTGTTGCGCAGTGCCGGCGCAGGGTTCGCAGCCGTTGGTGCTGGATTTGTAACCAATCCGGAAAGCACAGGCGACCCTCTGTAGGAGCGAGGCTTGCCCGCGAAGGCGGTGTGTCATTCAACATTGAGGTCGACTGACACGCCGCCTTCGCGGGCAAGCCTCGCTCCTACATTGGGGCCGATGTTGGCCTGAAATTTACTGCGAACGTCCTACAGACTTGAGCGGTCCGGAGGACGATTCCGACACGTTCTAGCGGTTGTCGTGTCGGAAGTCGGGGGGATAGGCTTTGGGGGTCGCTGCACATCAGCGATCGGGCGTCGCAGTCCGTTCAGTTCATTTGGTGCATAATCGCCGGCCCCGCTTGATGGCGGCTGTGCGCGGGATACCTTCGGGTATGCCGAGTTTCCGAATGGCTCGGTCTGCGACCCCGCGTACAGCTGCCTCCTTTACATCGCGTCGCAGCGATCAGTGGCAGCCACCCTCTCATTCGGAGTGTCACCATGATTAAAGAAACACCAAATCCCCCGGAAACCGACGACGTTTCCCCCTACGAATCCATCGATTCCAAAAAAATTGAATGACGCCGCCGAGCGCGCGCTGGATCACTACCTCAACCCCTCCGCCCTCAAATCTCCCGCTACCCGCAAACCCAGCACGATGTTCATGGTTGCGCCGGACATCAAAGACGAAGACCTGCTGGCCCACACCTGTGAATCCTTGGCCCAGGCCAATGTGATGGCGAGTGATTTTGCGGGGTATCTGGAGGGGCCGCACCGGCATACGGCGATGGCGATTCAGCAGATCGTCATGCTGGCGGAACTTGCGGTGAACCGGATGCTGGATAACGTCGCCGTACCAAATCCCGCGCCGCACTGCTGATCCTCTGTAGGAGCGAGGCTTGCCCGCGAAGGCGGCATGTCATTCAACATTGATGTCGACTGACACGCCGCCTTCGCGGGCAAGCCTCGCTCCTACAGGTTCAGGCGTAGGACAGGGATTTTTCTTCCAGCAGTTCTTCGTACAACGCCGTCCACTTGCGGCCCATTTCGTCGGCTGTGAATAACTGCCGATACCGTGCCTCAGCCTTCGCGCCCATCTCCGCCGCACGTGTCGGGTTTTCCCACAGCGTGCGCATCGCTTCACGGAATGCCTGTGGATTACTGGGCGGCACCACCAGCCCGGTCTCGTTGTGGATGTTGATGTAGCTGGTGCCGGTGCCGATTTCGCTGGAGATCATCGGTTTGCCATACATCGCGCCCTCAAGCAGCGAGATACCGAACGCTTCGGAGCGTAGATGCGACGGAAACACCACCGCGTAACTCAACTCCAGCAACGCTACCTTGTCCTCGTCACCCAAGCGCCCCAGGAAGTGCAGATTCTGCAAATCCAAGGCCTTGGCCTGGGCATGCAGTTCGGCTTCCAGCGGCCCGGCGCCGACGATCACCACTGGATAATTCAGCCCTTGCATCGCTTCGAGCAGAATGTGCAGCCCCTTGTAATAGCGCATGACGCCGACGAACAGGAAGAACCGGTCTCCCACCTGTTTACGCCAGCGTTCAGTACGTGCTGCTTCGGGCTGTGGATAACCTGACTTGTCCAGCCCGTAGGTGATGACTCGAGTTTTCTCGCGGTAGTCCTGGAGCACATCACTGGTGTGAAAGTAGTTGGGGGAGGCCGCGACGATTCGGTCGGCGCTGTCCAGAAAACGACGCATCAAAGGACGGTAGAGTTTGAGTAAATGGCGCTGGCGAATGATGTCCGAGTGGTAGCTCACCACGCAGGGTTTTTGGGTGGCGCTGAAAAAATGCACCAGGTCCATGAAGGGCCACGGGAAGTGGTAGTTGACCACGTCGGCCTCAGCCGCCAGCTCACGAAACTGCTTGAAGACGCTGTAGGAAAAACCGGTGGAGGCCATCTGAAAATCCATCCGGGCCTGATGAACCTGGTGCTGGCCGATCTGCAATGCGCCAGGTGCCGGGTCGTTGCTCAACGTCAGTACCGTGCTGTCGACCGAGTGCCGCGCACCGCTCTCGCAGAGTTGAAAAATGACCTGTTCGATGCCACCCATCGAATCCGGCAGATAGGTTTTATAAAAGTGCAGTACGCGCATTTTAGTCTCCCATAGCCTGGCGGTAAGCGCGGGCCGTGGCCTTCGCGCAACGCTCCCAGGAAAAAAGCTTCGCTTGTTGCAAACCGGCTTCGCGACAGACCTGCCAATGCAGCGGGTCGTCGATGAGCCGGCTCATGGCATCGCGCAAGGTGTCTGGATCGTCCGGTGCTATGTAGTTGCCGGCTGCGCCTGCGACTTCCGGCATGGCCGAATGCTCGGTCAGGATCACCGGGGTGCCGCTGGCCATGGCTTCCAGGACGGGCAGGCCGAACCCTTCGTACAACGAGGGAAAGATCAATGCCCGGGCGCCGGCCAGCAGTTGTGCAAGCGCTTCATCGGGCAGATACCCGAGCAGGCACACATCGCCGGTGGCCAGGGCTGCGCGCAATTCATCACTGAACTGCTCGCCCTGCCAACCGGCCATGCCGGCGATCAGCAGTGGAAAACGCTGGCGCACGGCTTCCGGCAATCGGGCGTGGGCACGCAGGGCCAGCGTCAGGTTCTTGCGCGGCTCCAGGGTGCCGACGCACAGGAAGTATTCCCGCGCCTCGACGCCGTGGGTCTTGAGCACCGCGTCGATGGCTTCAGGTTCCCGAGGATGGAAACGTGCGGCCACGCCCAGCGGTGCGACGACAAAGCGTTCGGCCGGCAGCGCGAAATACGCCTGGGCTTCGTCGGCAATGTACTGCGAGTCGGTGAGAATCAGACGCGCCCGCTGCACGCCGTCGGCCAGCCGGCGCTCAATTTCCCGCAGACGCGAAGGTGGCTGCGTCTCGGGGTAGTGCAGGTGCGTCAGGTCATGCAGGGTGATGACCGTTGGGCCGTCGAACGACAGCGGCCACAGGCTCGGTTCGTGATAGAGGTCGATGGTCTTCAACCGACCCTGATCGAAGCGTTTCTGCTCCAGCCAGCGCCGTGCCTGATATGCCCCCGGAATCTGTCGCAGCAACGGCGTCAGTCGCGAATATCCGGGCATCGCTGCTTCCGGCAAATCCGAACTCCAGCCCCAACCGTGGAACAGCGTCAGTTCGACATCGGGTTCATCAGCAAGGGCGTTCGCCAGTTCGGCGACGTAATGGCCGATGCCGGTGCGCGGGGCTTGCAGGATCCGGGCGTTAAGGGCAATTCGCATGTTGCCTCTCTTCCACGACCGGCGCGTCTACCAGATTGCGCAGGGTTCGTTCGGCCAGTTGCGCACTGGCTTCACGCCAGCCGATCCACTGCCAGTCCGCCACGTGGCGAGCTGCGGGGAATTGCCCGGAGCGTTCGAAACCGGTGACCAGGTCTGCCAGGCTTTGCGGTTCGGCAAGGTCAAAGTACGCCATGAACTCGCCACCGATTTCGCGAAAGATCGGAATGTCGCTGCCCATGGCCGGCAAACCGCGCTGCATCGCTTCGACCAGGGGCAGGCCGAAGCCTTCGACCCAGGACGGAAACACCAGTGCGCTGGCGTGGGAATAGGCGTGTTCGAGGCTGGTGTCGCTCAGGTCGTTGAACATGAAAAGGTGTTGGTTCAATTGCGGATGATTGCGCACGCGGGCGAGCAGGGCGTCGCACTTCCAGCCGATGCGCCCGGCGATGCACAGCCGGGCTTGCGAACCTGAGGCCCAGGCGCGTTCGAAAGCGTCGAGCAGGTAATCGTGGTTTTTACGCGGCTCGATGGTGCTGACCATCAAAAACACCGGTTCCGGTGTTGTGAACACGCGCGTCAGTCGTGGCTCGACGGCGGCAGTGGCTTCGCTCAGGTCCAGCTCGGAGCCGAGGTGAAAATAGTCGAACCACAGCGCATCGGCTTTGGCCGGGCCCAGCCTACGCTGCAATTCTTCATGCACCTGATCGCGCACCGTGGCGGAGATCGCCACGTAGCCATCGGCGGTTTGGGTGATCCAGTTGAACCACTCGTTGAAAATCTGCACCAGCCGCCTGTCGTAGAACTGTGGGTGAGTCAGCGGGATGAGGTCGTAGATCACCGAAACGATGCCCACGCCTTCACGCTTGAGCTGTTCGGCAAACGGGAAGAAATCGCTGTGCCAGGAAGAGTCCAGCAACACCAGTTGATCGCCCGGCTGATGCTGCAGCGGCGAGCACCGTTTGGGCAGTTGATACTGGTTGATGGCCTCGATCAGACGTATCGGCAGGCTGAAACAGGTAATGGCGGTGAGACGGTAGGCCACGTGCAGCAGACGCTTGATCACTCGCGAGTTGCTGCGATTGTGCAAGCGTTGATGCAGTTGCCAGAAACGATGAGCCAGCCGTCCCAAGCGTCCGCCGAAGGTCATCAAGCCATCGAAAAACGGGATGTTCAACGCGCCGAGTTTCAGCACCCGATAGAGCTTGCCCTTGAGCATCACCACCGGAATGCACTCGACACCGTCGACAGTCTCCGGCAGCTGATTGATGACGTTGCGCACCACTCGCTGAATGCCCGAATTGACTTTGGGGTGCTGGAATACGTGGGTGCATTCCACCAGAAGACGGGTCATGGCGTGCGCTCCGAAACAGTCGACCCGGAGCGGGTAATGGTGGTTTTCGCCGCGAGCCACGAGCAGCCGACGAAGTCTTCATGCCGGTTGTTGATCACATGGAACACCAATCCGTAATCGCGCCATTCGTAGTTGCGATCCAGGTGCGAGTCAAGCCGAGACAGGCTCAGGGACACGGAATAGTTGCCCTTGCCCAGGCCCATGACGAAGGAAAAACGGTACGTGTAGCGTTCCCCGGCGTGCAGATCGGTCAGGGCCTTGTCCTGGCGATGGGTGTTGATGCCATACATCATCTGACCCAGGCGGTCCTTGAGGATGAAGCCGAGCACCAATCGCTCGATGTCCTGACGGACTTCGACCTGGACTTCCAGCACCACGGCCTGACCGACCTCGGCGGCGTCGATGGAACGTTCATTCTCGTCCAGCAACCGCACACTGAGGATGCCCGCTTCACCGGTGCCGGAAATCGTTTGCACTTCCCCGTCCGCGAGCATTTCCTGACGCACGATCTGGCCTTCACGTTCGGCCATCATGGCGTTGTAATAGTCTAGGACCGCTTCGGGTTTGCCGTGCATGGCCATGCGGCCGTCTTTGAGCAGGATGGCCGAATCGCAAATCGCCTGAATGGCCGAGCGGTCGTGGGACACGATCAGCAGGGTGGTGCCGGCCTTGCGGAAGCTGCGGATGCGTTCGAAGCTCTTGTGCTGGAAGTAGGCATCGCCCACGGACAGCGCTTCGTCGACGATCAGGATGTCCGGACGCCGTGCGGTGGCCACGCTGAACGCCAGGCGCATCTGCATGCCGCTGGAGTAGGTACGTACCGGATGGTCGATGGCTTCGCCGATTTCCGCGAAATGTTCGATCTCGGGCATCAGCGCTTCAATGTCATCGACCTGCATGCCCAGCAATTGCCCGGCCATGATTGCATTCTGTCGACCGGTAAAGTCCGGGTGAAACCCCATGCCCAGTTCCAGCAGCGCCGCCACCCGGCCTTCGAGTTCGATCTTGCCGCACGTCGGTTGGGTGGTGCCGGTGATCATCTTCAACAACGTGCTTTTGCCCGCACCGTTGACCCCGACGATGCCCACCGCTTCACCGGGGGCGATCTCGAATTCGACGTCTTGCAGCACCCAGTGCTGGTGGTGACGCTTGGGCGAAAACGGAATCAGCCACTCGGCCAGTCGGCTCCAGCGGTTCGGGTATTGCTTGTAGGCCTTGCCCAGGCCGGTGACGCGAATATGCCCCATCAGAGTTCATCCACCATTTCGCCGACGCGCTGGCGAAACAGACGCAGCCCGATCAGACAGAACACCACGCCGGTGACAAAAATCGGCAGCAGCGAACTCCAGACCGGCCATTGCCCATAGAGAAACATGTTTTGATAGCTGACGATCAGGTTGGTCAGGGGGTTGAGTTGCAGCAGGCGCTGAACCCAGTCCGGCAGAATGCTCATCGGGTACACAATGGGCGTCAGCCAGAACCAGAATTGCAGGCAGATGCCGAAGAGTTGCCCGACATCACGGAAGAAGACGTTCAACACGCCGAGTATCATTCCCAGCCCGGCACAGAACATCATTTGCAACGCCATCAGCGGTATCAACGCCAGCAACGCCATGCCCGGCCAACGTCCCGTGAACAGCAGAAAACCCAGGAACAGGCCGATGATGATCGCGAAGTTGATGCCGGCGTTGATCAAGACAATCACCGGCAGGCAGACCCGCGGGAAGCTTATTTTCTTCAACAGGTTGGCGTTTTCCAGAAACATGTTCTGGCTGCGCAGGGTGATTTCCGCAAACAGTCCCCAGGCGAGCAAGCCGCCGCACAGGTACACGCTGTAAGCCATGCTGTCATCCACACCCGGCAGGCGGGCGCGCATGATGTGAGAAAAAATCACGGTGTAGACGATGATCATCGACAGCGGATTGAGCACGGGCCACAGGGCACCGAACAGCGAATTGCGATAACGCGCCTGAAACTCTCGCTGGACGCTACCGAGGATGAACCCTCGATGGCTACACAGCGAGCGGTAAAGGGAAAGCAGCATTCAAACCGTCCTGCCGTATTGGTCTTCGAAGCGAACGATATCGTCCTCTCCCAGGTATTCGCCGCTTTGCACTTCAATGATCACCAGGTCGATCACCCCCGGGTTTTCCAGGCGATGCTTGTGGCCGGCGGCAATGAAAGTCGATTCGTTCTTGGCCACCAGGTGAGTGCCGGAGCCGTTGTTGGTGACCTTGGCCATGCCTTCGACGACCACCCAGTGTTCATTGCGGTGATGGTGCATTTGCAGCGACAACTTGGCGCCGGGCTTGACCACGATGCGTTTGATCTTGAAGCGCGGGCCTTCCTCGAGCACGGTGTAGGTGCCCCAAGGTCGGCTGACCGTGCGGTGCAGGCGATAGGCCTCGTGTTTTTTATCCTTTAGCTGCTTGGCCACCCGGCGCACATCCTGCGCGCGATCGGCATGGGCCACCAGCACCGCATCGGCGGTGTCGATAATGATCAAGTTATCCACACCCACCGCGGCCACCAGCCGGTCTTCGCTCTGGACGAAGTTGTTGTGGCTGTCGACGAACACCGCGTCGCCCGTGGCGCGGTTGTTTTGTGCATCCGCCGGCACCAGCGCGGCCACCGCGCCCCAGGAGCCGATGTCGCTCCAGTCGAAACCGGCGGGCACCACGACCACTTTGTCGGAACGTTCCATCAAGGCGTAGTCGATGGAAATGTCAGTGATTTCGGCGAACAACGTTGGGGACAATTCCTGTTGCAGGCACCCGGCCGTTTCCACGGGGGCGCTTTGTGCCATGCAGGTTTGCGTCTGCTCCAGCAACTCGGGGGCATGAATCTGCAATTCGGCCAGCACGGTCGCGACCGAGAAGCAGAACATCCCCGAGTTCCACAGGAACTTGCCGCTTTCCAGGTAATGCGTGGCGGTTTGCAGATCCGGTTTTTCGACAAAGCGCAGGACCTTCGCGGCGCCTTTTCCGTCCAGCGCCGCGCCGGTTTCGATGTAGCCGAAACCGGTCTCCGGGGCGGTCGGCACCACGCCGAACGTCACCAGGAATCCATCCTTGGCCAGTGCCACGGCGTGTTCGACCGCAGTCTTGAAGGCGTCTTCGTTGAGGATCAAATGGTCGGCGGGCATCACCACCATGATCGCTTCATCGCCGTGCAGGGCTTGCAGCGACAGGGCCGCGGCAGCGATGGCCGGGGCCGTATTGCGGCCCGTTGGCTCCAGCAGAAAGTGCCCGCGATGGCGACTTAGCTGCGCCTCCTGATAGTGATCCTTGCTCTGGAAGTAGTAGTCGCGGTTGGTCACCGTGACGATATCGCCCCAGCCATCCAGCAGGCCGGCCGCACGCCGATAGGTCTTGCCCAGCAGCGACTGGCCGTCGGGCAGGGTCATGAACGGCTTGGGATGACCCTCGCGGGACACCGGCCACAAGCGAGTACCGGCACCGCCGGAGAGAATCACAGGAATCAGCATGGCCTACTCCTTGGCGACGCGTTTCATGTCCGCATCCATCATCATGCGGATCAAGGTATCCAGATCGGTTTTTGGCTTCCAGCCCAATACACGCTGGGCTTTGGCCGGGTTGCCGAGCAGCACTTCGACCTCGGCCGGGCGGAAGAACGCCGGGTCGATCTTGACGAAGTCGCGGTAGTTCAGGCCCACGTGATCGAAGGCGATGCGGCACATCTCGCGCACGGTGGTGGTCACGCCGGTGGCGACCACAAAGTCGTCAGGCTTGTCCTGTTGCAGCATCAGCCACATGGCTTCGACGTAGTCGCCGGCAAACCCCCAATCGCGTTTGGCGTCGATGTTGCCCAGACTCAGTTCCTGCTGTTTGCCTTGCTTGATGCGGGCGGCAGCGTCGGTCACTTTGCGGGTCACGAACTCGATGCCGCGCAGAGGCGATTCATGGTTGAACAGGATCCCGCTGCTGGCGTGCAGGTTGAAGCTTTCGCGGTAGTTCACGGTGATCCAGTGGCCATACAGCTTGGCGACGCCGTAAGGGCTGCGCGGGTAGAACGGCGTGTTCTCGTCCTGCTGCTCGGCCTGGATCAGGCCAAACATTTCGCTGGTCGACGCCTGGTAAAAACGCGTGTGCGGACTGAACTGGCGAATCGCTTCGAGCAGGTGAGTCACGCCCAGCCCGTCGACGATGCCGGTGGTGACCGGTTGATCCCAGGAGGCCGCGACAAAGCTTTGCGCCGCCAGGTTGTAGATTTCGTCCGGAGCGGACTTGATCACCGCGCGCTGTACAGAGCAGGCATCGGCCATGTCACCGTCCAGGTAAACGATGTCGCCCTCGACCCCCATTTCACGCAGACGCCAGCGCGCATCGCTGCTGCGCCGCGCCACCAGGCCGTGGACTTTATAACCCTTGTCGAGCAGCAGTTTGGCCAGATAAGCGCCGTCCTGACCGGTGATCCCTGTGATCAATGCACTTTTTGTCATTCTTCTTTTACTCGCTTCTCCCAGTCGGACAGGATCGCCCGCAGGGATTGTTGTGTTGTGATTTCAGGCGTCCATCCTGTGGTCTGGGCGAGCTTGGCAGAGCTGCCACAAACGCGACGCTGATCCGCGCGGCGAAGACGCGCCGGATCCTGAATCAATTGCATGTCGACCTGGGCGAGGTCCCCCAACTGTTCGATCAAACTGCGGATGCTCTGCTCGCGCCCCGAGCAAATGTTGTAGACCTGCCCCGGCGCGCCCTTTTCCAGCAGCGCCAGATAGGCCGACACCACATCGCCGACATCGAGGAAATCGCGTGTGACGTCGATGTCACCGACTTCCAGTTGCGGGGCTTGCAGGCCTTGTTTGATGCGGTTGATCTGGCGCGCGGCGCTGGCGATGACAAAGCTGTCTTTCTGGCCGGTGCCGATGTGGTTGAACGGGCGGGCGACCAGTACCGGCCAGCCTTCGCTCAGGCCCCATTGCAGGCTGAGGAACTCGGCTGACAGTTTGCTCACGGCATAGGGGTTGCGCGGGCAGGGTGGCTGGAGCTCGGTAATCGGCAGGTCTGATTCGATCACTTGCCCGTAGACGTCGCCTGAGCTGACGTACAGAAAGGTCCCGTTGAAACCGCGGGCCTTGAGTGCCTGAAGCAGGTTCAAGGTGCCGAGCAGGTTGATAGTCAGCGTGCGCGCGGGATCGCGGAAGGCTTCGGGCACGAAGGTCTGGCCGGCCAGGTGAATGACCGCGTCGGGCATCTCGGGCCAGAGGCCGTCGAGGGTGCCTGGCTCAGCGAGATCGTAACGGGCGGCGACAGGCAGAAGCGCCCATTCCGAGGCGTCAGCCTTCAGGCGAGACTGGATGTGTTGTCCTACGAATCCACTGAGACCCGTAACGAACAGACGCTTTTTCAAACAGCGGCCCCTTGGTCATGCATTTCGTCCATTCCCCACAGGCTTTATGGAGATGTCTGACAGACCGGGTGGATTCCTTGGTCGAAAGACAGGCGAAACGTTTGTTGTAGTTGTTTGGTAGCCAATCTGTGCCAATTGCGCGGCGATTTCAACAGGTCCCACCGTGACTGGTCAGTTCTCGTTAGCGTAGCCCGATTTATTCTCGCCGGGCGGTTCACGAATCTTCAGCGGATGTGTTTAGAATGCCCCTCGTCACGATTACCCAGGGTTCGGCCGGGTGGTATTCACACCCCGCGAAACTGACCATTAAAACAAGAACGTAGACGGGCAAGAAGACGATGGACGACGACCGGCAAATACCGGGTCGATCCGTGGCTTTGCCGTCATAGAGTGAGGCTGCCGGGATGGCGGCTTCATCGTGGGATGCCATGAACTTCATTCTTTACTCGGACGTCAACGACAACTCCATCAGCCAGAGCCTCGGGCGTCCTGAATACAGTTATTACTTCGTGCTCAAGGCTTATCGCCCGGTGCTCGAAAGCCTCGGGCGAGTGCATGTGGTGTCCTCCACCGCCGAGGTCGATCCTCTCTATCGACAATTGCTGGCCGCTGGCGAAGACAGCCTGTTCCTGTCGTTCACCCCGCCGCAGAAAACCCCGAACGACCTTGAATGCCCGACGATCTGCGTGGTGGCCTGGGAGTTCGACTCCATTCCCGATGAGCAATGGGACAACGACCCACGTCAGGACTGGACGCAGATGCTGGCGCGCCAGGGACGGGTCATCACGCTCTCCAGCCACACGGCCCGGGCGATTCGGCGGGCCATGGGCGAAGACTTCCCCGTGCTGGTTTTGCCCACGCCGTTGTGGGAGAACTTCGCGACCATTCGCAACAACCACACCAGCGTCCCGGTCAATGCCGGTTCGACACTGGAGATCAAGGGCTGCATTTTCGACACCCGTACCCTCGGGCTCAGCGCCGACGCACTGATCCCGGTTTTGCCCACGGCCGAAGAAATCGCCGCGCGAGAGGCTGAAGCGGAAGCCGCGAAGCCACCGCCGCTCACCTTGAAACGCCGCTTCGTCATCGCCCGCCATTACCTGCACATGTGGCGCCGGGACATGGGCAAAACCTTGCCTGTCCCGATGCATCGCACGCACTTTCTGAGCCAGTGGTATTGGGAAGGCATTCGCGACCTTCTTTCGGACACCGCTCATGCACGGCTTGCCGGGTTTTTGCCGACCATCGCTGGCCCGCAGACGATGGCAGTGCATGAGCCTGAACCGCGCCAATGGCCGGACACCACCACCCAGGTCGACACCCAGGTTGACGGTGTGGTGTACGTCACGGTGTTCAACCCCCGTGACGGTCGCAAGAACTGGCATCAATTGATCACCGCCTTCTGCTGGGCCTTCCGCGAAACGGAGGACGCCACGCTGGTGCTGAAAATTACCCAGAGCGACCTGTCGTCCTACTACGACGAGCTGATGACTTTGCTCGCGCAACTTTCGCCGTTCGCCTGTCGGGTGGTGGTGATGCACGGTTACCTGGACGATCCGCAATACGCGCGGCTGTACGAAGCCGCCAGCTATTACGTCAACGCGTCGCGCTGCGAGGGTTTGTGCCTGCCGCTGATGGAGTTCATGGCCAGCGGCAAACCGGTGATCGCCCCGGACCACACCGCCATGGAAGATTACATCGATGAGCGTGTGGCGTTTGTGGTCAAGTCCAGCGAAGAGCTGACCATCTGGCCGCAAGATACCCGGATCATCTACCGGACCCTGCGTTATCGACCGGACTGGGGCTCGCTGAAAATCGCCTACGAAAACAGCTACCGGATGGCCAAGGAGCAACCGCTGGAGTACCGGCGCATGTCTGCCGACGCGGTCGAACGCATGCGCGACTACTGCGCCTTCGCTCCGGTGCAGAAGCGCCTGGCGGATTTTTTCGGGCTGACGCCGCAGGCTTTGCCGGCAGCGGCCGTGACGGATAACGCCTCATGCTGATCATCATTCATTCGGAAACCAACCAGCACACCATTGCCCAGAACCTCGGCCGTTCGGAGTACAGCTATTACTTCGTGCTCAAGGAGTACCGACCGGTGCTCGAACGCCTGGGGCGCGTGGTGGAAGTCAGCGACCCGCAGACCGAAGTCGACGCCTTGTACCTCGACGCGCTGTCCCGTGGGGAAGACTGCGTGTTCCTGTCGTTCTCGCCGCCGCATTGCACGCCCGTGCACTTCGCCTGTCCGACCTTGCCGGTGTTTGCGTGGGAATTCAGCACCATTCCCAACGAACCCTTTGCCGGTGAGCCGCGCAATGACTGGCGCACGGTTTTGCGCGCTTCAGGCGCGGCGATTACCCATTCCGGCTACACCGTGAATGCCGTGCGCGAGGCGATGGGCGCCGACTATCCGATCGTCGCGGTGCCGGCGCCGGTGTGGGACCGATTCTCGGCGCGTGGCGCCCAGTTGCAGCGTCAGCCCGTGGCCAGCCAGGTGCGACTGAAGATCAAAGGCCTGGTGGCGGACAGCCGCACGCTCGACTTGCGGGCCTTTGGGCCGGCGCAGTTACGCGAAGGTGAAGGTATCGATTTCGAGGCGCCACCCCGTGAACACGAGATGGTGCTCGATGGTGTGATCTACACCTCGGTGTTCAACCCGGGAGACGGGCGCAAGAATTGGGAAGACATGCTCAGTGCCTTCTGCGTGACCTTCCGCGAGGTGGATGATGCGACGCTGGTGCTCAAACTGACGCACCACGATGCCGAAGAAGCGCTGACCGATATCCTTCACCATTTGTATAAAAACCAGTCTTACCGCTGCCGCATCGTGCTGATTTACGGCTATCTCGCGGATGCGGACTACGAGCAGCTGGTGCAGGCAACCAGCTACGTGGTCAACACCTCCTACGGCGAAGGCCAGTGCCTGCCGCTGATGGAGTTCATGTCCTGCGGCAAACCGGCCGTGGCGCCAAGGACCACGGCGATGATCGATTACCTGGATGCCGATAATGCGTTCCTGATCGACTCCACCGATGAGCTGACGGCCTGGCCTCACGATCCGCGCAGGGCGTTCCGAACCCTGCGTTACGTCACGAATTGGGCGTCGTTGTGCCGCGCTTATCGGGCCAGCTATGACGTCGCCAAAAACGATGCCGAGCGTTATGCGCAGATGTCTGCGCATTCCGTGGCCAGTCTGGAAAAATTCTGCAGCCAGGCCATCGCTGAGCAACGACTGAAAGTCTTCTTCGCGCAACTCCTTGAACCCAGCGTCGCCTTGGACACCCCCGAGGCATGACCCGCGCAGCGTTGAATGAGATGGATAACGCAGCAGCGTCCAGGAGGACGACATGACTAACGACAGACGAATCATGGACATCGAGTTGTTGCGCGGCATTGCGGTGCTCGGCGTGTTGTTCCATCACCTGCAAGACAGCCTGTTTGCAGCCCAGGTGCCGCTGTTGCAAGCCATCACCGCGTGGGGGCAGCCGTGGTGGGGCGTGGATCTGTTTTTCGCCATCTCCGGGTTTGTCATCGCACGCAGCCTGATCCCGGCGTTGCAAGGTTGCAGCACGCGCCAGGAATACTGGCAGCAGACGCGCAACTTCTGGCTGCGCCGGGCCTTTCGCTTGCTGCCGTCGGCGTGGTTGTGGCTGGCGCTGATGTTGCTGGGCTGCATTTTCCTCAATCGCTCCGGGGCGTTCGGCACGCTGCATGCCAACCTGCAAGCGACCCTGGCCGGGATCGCGCAGTACGCCAATTTCCGCTTCGCCGACAGTTTCTATAACTATGAGTACGGCACCAGTTTCGTGTACTGGAGCCTGTCGCTGGAGGAGCAGTTTTACCTGCTGTTTCCGCTGTTGATTCTGATCTGTCGCAAGCACTTGGTCTGGGCCTTGCTGGCGTTGGTCGCGGTGCAGTTGTTCACGTTGCGCACACCGATCCTGATGGTGGTTCGCACCGACGCGCTGGCACTCGGTATCTTGTTGGCGATGTGGAGCGTGCAACCCTCGTACCTGCGCTGGGAGCCGACGTTCCTGCGCCGTCCATGGGCCGGTGCGACGGCGCTGGTCGTGCTGTCGCTGGTGCTCAGTTTCATGGCGACGGATCGCTTCACGTTTACCAACTACCGCATCGGCACGATTGCCGTGTTGTGCGCGGTGCTGGTCTGGATCGCTTCCTACAATCGCGACTACCTGCTGCCACGGGGCATGTTCAAGAATCTGATGACGTGGGTCGGCAGTCGCTCCTACGGGATCTACCTGATCCACATACCGGCTTATTTGCTGGTGCGCGAATTCACTTTCCGCTTGCAGGGTGCCGGTCTGCCCAATCCGGCGGGACATCCGATCCTGACGCTGATGATGGCTGGCGGGTTGATCGCCTTGTTGAGCGAACTCAACTACCGCTTCATCGAAATGCCCATGCGTAACCGCGGTGCCTCGCTGGTCAAACGCCTGGGCACGTCCCGAACAGCCGCCCAAACCTCTGGAGCTACCTCATGCTGAGCCTTTTGAAGAAACTCACGGCGGGTACGCCCGCTCCCGCGGCGCCTGTGGCGGACAAGGTCGAGAAGGTCGATCCATACATGCTCGGCCTGCACGACGCGATGCTCAGCGGCTGGTTCAATCAGCAAACCGGTGAGCTGTTCACCGGGTTCCCGGTGACCGCCGAGGACACGCTGCTGGACGTCGGCTGCGGTGATGGCGGCAACGTGCATTTCTGCGGCATGCGCGGGGCGAAGATCATCATCGCCGACATCGATGCGGCCAAGGTCGAAGCCACCCGTCAACGCCTGGGCGACACGCCGGCGCGCGAGGTCGAATGCCACGTCACCGACTGCAATCCGCTGCCGATTGCCGATGCGACGGCCACCCGCGTGGTGTCCACCGAAGTCATTGAACATGTGGACGACCCGGCGCAGTTCCTTGCTGAACTGGTGCGGGTTGGCAAACCGGGCGCGTTGTATTTGCTCAGCGTCCCGCACCCAAGCTCGGAAGACCTGCAAAAAGACATTGCCGCGCCCGAGTATTTCCAGAAGCCCAACCACATTCGCATCATCAGCGAAGAGCAGTTCAAGGCGATGGTCAGCGACGCCGGCCTGGAAGTGCTCAGCCACAGCCAGTACGGTTTTTACTGGTCGATGTGGATGCTGTTGTTCTGGGAAGCCAAGGTCGATTTCAGCAATCCCGACCACCCGTTGCTCAATCACTGGGCCGATACGTGGCAGGCCATCCTCGCGTCGCCCCGTGGTGCGCAGATCAAGCAGGCGCTGGACGCGGTCGTGGCGAAAAGTCAGGTGATCATTGCCCGCAAACCATTGGTGTAGGCACTCTCTGTAGCAGCTGTCTTGTGGCGAGGGGCTTGCCCCCGTT
Organism: Pseudomonas sp. NPDC099000; assembly: GCF_044759925.1. NCBI lineage: Bacteria > Pseudomonadati > Pseudomonadota > Gammaproteobacteria > Pseudomonadales > Pseudomonadaceae > Pseudomonas > Pseudomonas sp. NPDC099000. The sequence continues at coordinate 309,406 of NZ_JBIWAF010000004.1, read as the reverse complement.
GGGCTGCGAAGCGGCCCCCTGCATTCTTTCAGAAACACAGAGTTTTCAGGACTGACGACTGCTTCGCAGCCGAACGGGGGCAAGCCCCTCGCCACAACGCGCTGCTCGTCAGCTGCTACTTAGAAAGGGGATTCATGGGTTTTTTTGTTCGACTGGCGGCGTTGCTTGCGGCTTTGGTGCTGCTCAACGGTTGCGAGCAACACGACGCGCCACCGCTCGATCAGCAACTCTACGTCTGGCAACGGCAATGGACGTCGGCCCATGACGCCGCCCTGCAAGACAGTCGCGCGGACTTCTCGACTTTGCGGGTGCTGGCCTTGCAGGCGTTTCCTCAGGCGGGCTGGAGCCGGGCGCGAATAGATCCGGCGCTGCTCAAGCGCGATGGCCGACCGCTGATTGCGGTGATTCGCCTCGATGGCCAGCTCAAGGCGCTGGATCAGGACGACGTCACGGCGCACATCCAGCAAGTGCTCAGCGATTGGCAAGGGCAGGGGCTAACGCTCTCCGGCGTGGAAATCGACCACGACGCCGGTAGCGCCCGGCTACCGGCTTACCGCGAATTTCTCACGCACCTGCGCGCGGCTTTACCCGCCGCTTTGCCGTTAAGCATCACCGCGTTACCAGCCTGGATCGACAGCCCTGAATTGCCCGCGCTCTTGGCGACCGTCGACAGCAGCGTGTTGCAGGTGCACGCCGTGAGCGATCCGCGTCGCGGCTTGTTTGACCCCGATCAAGCCAGGCAATGGGCCAAGGCCTGGGGCCGCATCACCTCGAAACCCTTTTACCTGGCGCTGCCCGCTTATGGCGTGGCCCTGTTGCCGGGCACCAGCGGTGCGCCAGTCGTGGAAAGCGAAGTGCCCATCGAGCGCACCGGTAAACGTCAGGAATTGCTGGCGGACCCCTTGCAACTGAGCACTCTCGCCGCCGAACTGCGCGCCGATCCACCGGTGCATCTTGCCGGCCTGATCTGGTTTCGCCTGCCGCTGGCCGGTGATCGCCGGGCCTGGAGCCTGAACACGCTGAGGGCCGTGGTTCGCGGAGATTCCCTCGACAGTCGCTTGAGTTTGAAACTCATCGCGCAAGACGACCTCTATGACATCAGCGTCAGCAATCAAGGCAATCTCGACAACGCCTGGCCCGAACGCGTGACGCTGGCGGTTCGCGGCTGCGATGGCGCCGACGCGCTGGCCGGTTATGCATTGCAACAAAGCCCGGATCTGCTTACCTTCACCCGCTTGCGCGACGGCCGGATACCGGCCGGCGAGCAGCGCGCCATCGGTTGGGCACGCTGCGCATACATTGATCAAGGAGGTTCGAATGTTCACCCGTAACTGGCCCCGCCATTTGCTTTGCCTGGGCCTCAGCCTGCCGCTGGGTTCGGCGCTGGCCTGCGGGCCGGACTTCCCGATGCGCCTGCTGGACAACCGCGCCCAGTCACTGGCGGAGCTGCCGGAAGGCAACTTTCAGTTCGAGATCAACCGCCTCGGGCATATGATCGCAGGGCTCAAGAACGTTGAGACGTCCTCTTACAGCCTGGAGGCGACCGACTACGCAGAGCAGCGGGACAAGGCCGAGCAGGCCGGTTTGACGGTGGAGCAGCAAGCGCTGGTCAAACAATTGCGCGCGCTGACCGATGCCCATCAAGTCGACACCCAGGGCGCGAGCCTGCCGGCGGAGCTTCGGTTCTATCTGGCGGGTGCGGTGGCGTTCAACGCCGGTGATCACGCGCTGGCCGCCGAATACTTCCAGAAAGTGCTGGCGCTGCCAGCGGATCAACGCGCATTGCGCAGCACCTGGGCGGCTTATTCGCTGGGTCGGACGCTGTTTGCCATGAGCGCCGAAGCGGACGCAGCGCCCGACCTGTTGGCGCAGGCGCGAAAAGCTTTCGAGCAGGCCCTACAGCTGAGCGTCGAGGGCTTCAACGACCCGCTGGAACTCGGTGTCGCCAGCCTCGGCGAACAAGCCCGCGTGGCGCGCACCGCTGGCGACTGGAACAACGCCATCAACCTGTACGCGGCGCAAAATCGTCACGGCTCGGCGGTGGGATACACCTCGCTGAAGCTGTTGATGGCGGATCTGCTGGCGATGCCTGAAGCTCAGTTGACCGAGTTGCTCAAGGGCAAACCGGTGCAGCAACTGGTGACCGCATCGCTGATCAGTCGCCTGGGCTGGTCTTTCGGTGAGCAACCGCCGAACGAACTGAAACTGATCAAACTCCTGCAAAGCAGCACGCGCGGCAGTCTGGACAACGCTGACCGACTGGCGGCGATGAATTATCAACAGGGCGATTACGCCAGCGCCAAAGCGTTCCTTGAACATGCCGGGGACGGCGGTCTGGTGTGGTGGCTGCGGGCGAAATTGGCTCTGCGTGACGGCGACAAAAACGCAGCGGCTGCGGCGTACGCCAAGGCAGCCCAGGCCTTCCCGCAGAACGAGTCGTGGGGTGAGCGACGCACGCCTGACTACGATTTCGAAAGCCTGCAGCCCAAGTGCCGGGTTGAGGGTGAAAGCGCGATCCTGGCGCTGCAACGCGGGGATTACCTGCAAGCGTTCGATCAGCTTTATCGCAGCCAAAGTATCTATTGGTTCGATGCCGCGACCGTTGCCGAGCGGGTGCTAACCGTCGATGAACTCAAGCATTACGTCGACACCCAAGTGCCGGCACCGCCAGCGCTGAGCCAGCAGGATCGTGACAACTACGTGCCGTTGCCGGTGGCGGCGCAACTGCGCAATCTGCTCGGGCGTCGGTTGCTGCGCGAAGGACGTTATGACGAAGCGACGGGGTACTTCGACAATGCCGAATTGCAGGCCAAGGCCAAGTGGTACGGTCAATTGCGCAACGATGCGGAATCGAAATGGTGGCCGACCCAACGGGCATTCGCTTACTACCATGCCGCGACACTGGCCCGTTACGATGGAATTGCATTGCTGGGTTACGAGATGGCCCCCGATTTCGCGACGTTTGGCGGTAACTACAGCCTCGAAAGCAATGAACTCAATGTCGGTCCTTTGGTGGCCGAAGGTGAAGTCCAGCGCCAGCAAGCCAGCGTCGCGAAGCCCGATCAGCGCTACCACTATCGTTACGTCGCCACCGCATTGGCCAGTCGTGCCGCCGATAACTTACCTCATACCAGTCAGGCCTTTGTCGCTGTTTTATGTGCGGCAGCGGGGTGGAACACCAGTCTTGAAGAAGAAAGCGCCTTCTATCAACGCTATGTGAAAGAAGGGGCGTACGTGTATTGGGCGGTGAACTTTGGTCACCAATGTCCCTATCCGGATTTTCAGAATGCGGACAAGCGTTATGTCACCCAAGTGGTGGACCCTGTCCGCTCCGCATTGCGACCCTACAAAAAATGGCTGCAAGTGGGCGCAGTGGTAGTTGTAACGGCGGTAGCCCTGGTGCTGATCAATCGTCGCAAGCGCAAAGCACGCGCTTAATCACGCCTGTTGAACAAAGGTCAGCCGCACCGCGAAGCCGATCAACAGGCTGCCGAACAACCACTGTTGCAGGCGCTGGGCCGAGGGACTGCGTTGCAGCCAGCGACCCAGTGCGGCGCCGGTCAAGGCGTAGGCGCTGTCGAACAGCAAACCGACGCCGACCAGCAGCATGCCCAATACCGCAAATTGCGCGAGCACCGGGCCGGCGTGAGGGTTGATGAACTGCGGCAGCAGCACCGAGCAGAACAGCAACGCCTTGGGGTTGAGCAGGTTGGTCAGCAAACCGCGCTGGATGGATTCGCGCCAGCACGATTTTTCGGCGGTTGCATCTGAGCCATTCAGGTTCGGCAACATCGTGGTTCGCAGGCACTGAATGCCGATCCACAGCAGGTACGCGGCCCCCGCCAGACGCACCACGTCGAAGGTCCACGGCGCAGCCTTGAACAGCGCCGCCAGCCCCAGCGCGGCCAACGCCACGTGGCAGCCGCGAGCAATGCCCAGACCCACCGCCGTCGCCAATGCCGCGCCTTTGCCCTGACGGGCACCGGTTTGCAGCAGCAGAATCATGTCCGGGCCGGGCAATAAATACACCACCGCCAATGCCATGAAAAACAGCCAGAGTCCTTCCACGTTGCACCCCATTCGTTGTCGATTCGGTACTGCCAGTCTAGGGCTCAAGGGAGGGGCAGGTGCTTGCGTAGTCAGCTTCTAAAGGATCAATAATTGGCATAACCTGCCACTTCATGACGATCAAACCATCAGGATCTGCCAAACCATGAAACTCGACGCCTACGACCGCAAAATTCTCGCAGCCCTGCAACGGGACGGTCGCCTGAGCAACGTGCAATTGGCCGACGAGATCGGTTTGTCCGCTTCGCCGTGTTTGCGCCGGGTGCGGATGCTGGAGGAGGCCGGTGTGATTCGCGGTTATCAGGCCAATCTTGATCGTGACGAAGTGGGGCTTGGGCTGACGGTGTTTGTCGGGGTCAAGGTTGAGCGCCACAACGATGAACAGGCCGAAGCCTTTCGCCTGGCCGTCACGGCATTGCCGGAGGTGATTTCGGCATTCCTGGTGTCAGGGGAATCGGATTTTCTGCTGCAAGTGGTGGTGCCGGATTTGCGCGGGTATGACCGCTTTCTCACGGAGCGACTGCTGAAATTGCCGGGCGTGAGCGACATCCGCAGCAACTTTGCAATACACACGGTGAAGACGCCGGGGGCGTTGCCGTTGGGGCATCTACCGCTCTAGACCGATCAGGATCGTTCCCACGCTCTGCTTGGGAATGCCTCCGCGGACGCTCTGCGTTCGGCTTTGGATGTGACGCGCAGCGTCACGGGCTGCATTCCCACGCGGAGCGTGGGAACGATCATCACTCTCCAGGCTTACATCTGCGTCGCCATCCCCTCCACATTCATCGCCGCCTGACGCAACGCCTCGGACCGCGTCGGGTGCGGATGGCACGTTAACGCAATGTCCTCAGCCGAAGCGCTGAACTCCATTGCCACACAATATTCACCAATCATTTCACTGACACTCGGCCCGACAAGGTGCACGCCGAGAACTTCGTCGGTGCGCTCATCAGCCAGCACTTTGGCGAAGCCTTCGGTCTCGTGGTTGATCTTCGCCCGGCTGTTGGCGGTGAAAGGAAATTTACCGACTTTGTACGCGCGACCTTCCGCCTTGAGCTGCTCTTCAGTCTTGCCGACGCTGGCCAGCTCGGGTTTGGTGTAAATCACGTTGGGAATCAGGTCGTAATTGACCTCGCCCGCCTTGCCGACGATCTGTTCGATGCAGGCCATGGCTTCATCTTCGGCCTTGTGGGCGAGCATCGGCCCGGACGTGACATCGCCGATTACCCACACGCCCGCAGCTTCGGTGCGGTGACCCTTGTTGGCGAGCATGCCGCGCTTGTCGGTGGCGAGGCCGACGTTTTCCAATCCCAGACCTTGGGTATAGGGGCGGCGACCGATGGAGACCAGCACGTAATCGGCCTCAATCGTCTCGGCCGTGCCACCAGCAGCGGGTTCGACGCTGAGCTGAACGCCGGTTGCCGATGGCGTTGCGCTGGTGACTTTCGAGCTCAACTTGAAGCTGATGCCCTGTTTGCTCAGCGAGCGCTGCAGGGTTTTGCCCGCCTCGCCGTCCACGCCGGGGCAGATCCGTTCGAGAAATTCGACCACCGTCACCTGAGCGCCCAGGCGCCGCCACACCGAGCCCAGTTCCAGGCCGATGACGCCGGCACCGATCACCACCAAGTGTTTCGGCACTTCGGCCAGCGACAACGCTCCTGTGGAATCGAGGATGCGTTTGTTATCGATCTCGACACCGGGCAGGGGAGTGGGCTCGGAGCCGGTGGCGATGATGATGTCCTTGGCACTCAGTTCGGTCTTGCCACCCTGGCTGTCGGTGACCGTCACTTTGCCCGGCCCGTCGATATGGCCCCAGCCTTTGATCCAGTCGACTTTGTTTTTGCGAAACAGAAATTCGATGCCCTTGGTCAGCCCGGTCACGCTTTCATCTTTCTGCTTCATCATCTGGGCGAGGTTGAGGGTGGGTTTGACCTCGATGCCCAGGTTGGCGAATTCCGTGCCCATGGCGGCGTCGTAGAGTTCCGAGGCATGCAAGAGCGCCTTGGAGGGCATGCAGCCGACGTTGAGGCAGGTCCCGCCGAGCGTCGCGCGACCTTCCACGCACGCCGCTTTCAGGCCCAGTTGACCTGCGCGGATCGCTGCGTTGTAACCGCCGGGGCCACCGCCCAGTATCACGACGTCATAAGTGCTCATGGATGTACTCCTGGACTGAAAGGCAAATGGGCTGGGTAAACGTAGTCTTTGATTAAAATTACGGGCGTAATATGTGCGTTTGCAGCTATTTCGGTCAAGGCTTCAACGTAACGACAGGGTAGGCATCTCTGGATAGAGCGATTTAGTACAAAAATTTCACCTATTTCGTTATATCGTAACGAACTACGATGTGGCCAATGATAAGCACTGGGGTGGTATGCAAGTCGATCTCGAAGTCGATGGAACGCAGGTAGCCTCGCTGCCGCGCTTTCAACAGGCGGTCTTTCAAGGGCGGCGATTGCGGCAGTTCGCCATCGGCTTGAGTGCCTTGGCGGCGGTCGGGTTGGTGTTGGCGTGGTTCGTCGGGTTGTTTGCGCCGTTGTCGCTGTGGGCCCCGTTGCTGGTAAGTCAAAGTGCCGGTTTGCTGGTGCTGATTGCCGGTCTGCAATCGGCGTGGTGGGTGACTCTATGGCGCGCACGGGCGATGAACCCGACGCTACCGATTGTGGTCGCGGACGATACCGTTACTCCCGAAGGCTGGTATGAACGATTGCTGGAGCGACTCAGTCAACGCTGGGTGCGCATGCTCGGGCTGATCGGCGCACCGACCCTCTGGCTCGCCGGTTGGGCGCTGTTGACCATCTTTAGCATCAGCCAGTTCTGGAACCTCGCGTTGCCGCCCGCTGCGTTGGGATTGTCGGCGAGCGTCGGCGCGGTGCTGTCGTTGTTGCTGGCCTTCGGTTTGCTGGTGCTTGAGCGTCACCTCGCCCAGGAAAACGTCGCCCAATGGCCAGAAGCGGGGCAGTTGGCGCAGCTGAGCCGGGTCGCGATCATTTGCCTGGTGTTAAGCGCTTTATGTTTGTTGTTCGGTAGCGAAACCTCGGTCTGGCCGGTACGCCTCGCCGTGTTGATCGGCTTGCTGCCGGGGCTGGTCGCGGTCGAGTTGCTGCTGCGCGCCGTGCTGTCGTTGTTCAGTCCTCGCCGTGAACAACTTGAGCCGACGTTGCTGGCACGAAGTTTTGTCGCCGACATGCTGCGCTGGCCGCCACAACCGTTGCTGGCGTTGCAGCACGAACTGCACAACCGCTTCGGCATCGACCTGCGGCAGGTTTGGGCCTTCACCTACATGCGCCGGGCGTTTTTGCCGGTCATGACGGTAGTGGCGATCGTCGGCTGGTCGCTCACCGGCATTCACGAAATCCCACTGCAAGGACGGGGCATCTACGAGCGTTTCGGCAAACCGGTGGAGGTGTTCGGTCCGGGTTTGCACGCCGGTTTACCGTGGCCGTTGGGCCGGGTGCTGAGCGTTGAAAACGGCGTGGTTCACGAGTTGGCCACCAGCGTTGGCGAGACATCGGCGCCGGTTGTTCTGGAACCGGCGGAAGGCCCGGCGCCGGCGATTGCCAATCGCTTGTGGGACGCCAGTCATGTGAACGATAAATCCCAGGTCATCGCCAGCAGCCGTGCCGACAAGCAGAGCTTTCAGATCGTCAACATGGACGTGCGTTTTGTCTATCGCATCGGTCTGACCGATCAAGCGGCGTTGGCCGCGACCTACAACAGCGCCGATGTACCGACGCTGATTCGCAGCACCGCCAGCCGGATTCTGGTTCACGACTTTGCCTCGCGAACCCTCGATGGTTTGCTCGGCGAAGACAGGGTAGGGCTGGCCGAAGAGATTGGCCGCGCCGTGCAATCTGATTTGCAGAAACTCGACAGCGGCGTGGAAATTCTCGCCACGGTGGTGGAGGCGATCCATCCGCCGGCCGGTGCGGCGAATGCCTATCACGGAGTTCAGGCGGCGCAGATTGGTGCCCAGGCGTTGATCTCACGTGAACGCGGGGCGGCAGCGGAAGCGACCAATCAGGCGCAGTTGCAGGCCAGCATCGCCCGCGATCAGGCGACGGCCAGTGCGCATGAAATCAATTCCACCGCGCAGGCGGCTGATCTGAAATTCACCGCCGAACAAAAAGCGTATGCCAGCGCTGGCCAGGCGTTCGTGCTGGAGCAGTATTTCAGCCAACTGACCCAAGGGCTGGCCAACGCCAAATTGCTGGTGCTCGATCATCGTCTGGGCGGCAGCAGCAATGCGCCGACTATCGACCTACGTACCTTCACGCTGCCGGCCGATCCTGCGTCGCCGCGCACCAGCGCTCAGCCAGGAGCTGCCCATTGAGCCAGTCGCACACTCACGATCATGACGAGCACGCCGGCCACGATCACGGCCATGGCGGACATCACCACGGTCACCATCACCATCATCACGGTGAACCACAAGAAGCCGGTCCATTCCCGTGGCGGCGCATGGGTTGGGCGGCGTTGCTCGTGGCATTCGCCATCGCGGCGGCGAGTCTGGTGCAAGTTCGTTCGGGGGAGGCCACGGTGATCACGCGCTTCGGCAATCCGTCGCGGGTGCTGCTGGAGCCGGGCCTTGGCTGGCGCTGGCCGGCACCCTTTGAAGCGGCCATTCCTGTCGACTTGCGGCTGCGCACCACCTCCAGCGGTTTGCAGGATGTGGGCACGCGCGATGGTTTGCGCATCATTGTTCAGGCCTACGTGGCGTGGCAGGTACAGGGTGACCCGGACAGCGTGCAGCGCTTTATGCGCGCCGTGCAGAATCAGCCGGACGAAGCGGCGCGGCAGATTCGCACGTTTGTGGGGTCTGCACTGGAAACCACCGCGAGCAGTTTCGATCTGGCTAATCTGGTGAACACCGATGCCAATCAGGTGCACATTGCCGATTTCGAAGCGCAGCTGCGTAAACAGATCGATCAGCAGTTGTTGACCACGTATGGCGTCCGAGTGCTGCAAGTGGGCATCGAGCGTTTGACCCTGCCGTCGGTGACGCTCACCGCCACCGTCGATCGCATGCGCGCCGAGCGTGAAACAATTGCCACCGAACGCACCGCCATCGGCAAGCGAGAAGCCGCGCAAATCCGATCCGCTGCCGAGCGTGATGCGCGAATCGTACAGGCCGATGCGACGGTCAAAGCGGCTGATATCGAAGCTCAATCCCGCGTCGAAGCTGCACAGATTTACGGCCGTGCCTACGCCGGTTCACCGCAGCTTTATAACTTGCTGCGTTCCCTCGATACCTTGGGCACGATCGTCACCCCGGGCACCAAACTGATATTGCGCACCGATGCCGCACCTTTCCGGGTGTTGGTTGACGGTCCGCCGACCCTCGAAAACAAGTCCGGGTCGCAGCCATGAATTTAGTTCCACGTGGAACACATGAGTTAAGTAGCCCCTGGATTCAGGCCGGGCGACTGGCTTTTTTGGCCTTGTACGGCGTGACAATTCTCGCCGCGTTAGCCTGGGCATTCTCCAACGTGAGGCAGATTGATCCGCAGAATCGCGCGGTGGTCCTGCACTTCGGCGCGCTGGATCGCATTCAGAATGCCGGCTTGTTGTTGGCCTGGCCGCGCCCCTTTGAACAAGTGATCTTGTTGCCGGCAGCTGATCGGGTGATCGAGCGTCGGGTGGAGAATCTGCTTCGCAGCGATGCCGCCTTACAGGCAGACCGGCTGGCGTCTTTCGCGACACCGCTGAGCGATGCGCTCGCTGGCTCGGGTTATTTGCTGACCGGTGATGCAGGCGTGGTGCAACTGGATGTGCGGGTGTTCTACAAAGTCACCGAACCCTACGCCTTCGTGCTTCAAGGTGAACATGTGCTGCCAGCACTCGATCGGCTGGTCACTCGCAGTGCCGTTGCACTCACCGCCGCGCGAGACCTGGACACCATTCTTGTGGCGCGACCGGAGCTGATCGGCAGCGACAACCAGGCGGCCGAACGTCGCGAACGTCTGCGCGGTGATTTGGTACAGGGCATCAATCAACGACTGGCCGAACTGACCGCGACGGGGCAGGGATTGGGTATCGAAGTGGCGCGAGTCGATGTGCAATCGAGTCTGCCCGGCCCCGCAGTGAATGCGTTCAATGCGGTGCTGACCGCCAGCCAGCAAGCGGACAAAGCCGTCGCCAATGCACGCACCGAGGCCGAGAAACTGACCCAGACCGCCAATGAACAAGGCGACCGAACGCTGCAAGTCGCTCACGCTCAAGCGAGTGAACGGCTGGCCAAAGCTTCGGCTGATACGGCCACGGTGTTGAGCCTGGCCCAGGCGCAACAACAGGGCACTGACCCGCAAATGTTGCTGCGTATTTACCGTGAACGGCTGCCGAAGATTCTCGGCCAGGCCGGCTCGGTGACGACGGTCAACCCGAAAGACGATTCCCGCCTGATCATTCAGGGAGCAGCGCAATGACCACCTCAACCGCCGCGGCACCGAGCCTGTTGTCCTCGGCTGAACAACGCAGCGCTGCACGCCAATTGACCCTGGCCATGCTTGCCCTTGGCTTGCTCAGCCTCGGTTTGATCTGGCGCTGGCTGTCGCCGGAGCAGACGGGCGTCAGTCAATTGCTGTTGGGTTTTGCATCGTTGCTGGTGGCCGTGCCGGTGATGCGTTCAGCGTGGTACAGCCTGCGGTATCCAAGCCTGCACGGGATCACCGATCAGTTGATCGCCCTCGCCATGCTCGGTGCGTGGGCGACGGGTGATTTGCTGACTGCTGCGTTGCTGCCGATCATCATGATCTTCGGCCACGTACTGGAAGAGCGCAGTGTGATCGGTTCCCAGGAAGCGATTCGCGCCCTCGGCAAATTGACCCGCAGTCACGCTCGCAAGGTTCAGGCAAACGGTGCCATCGTCGAAGTCGACAACGGCACACTTAAAACCGGCGACATTGTCGAGGTACGTGCGGGTGACCGGGTGCCGGCCGATGGTCGAGTGTTGTCCGGTCAGGCGAGCCTCGACACGGCATCGATCACCGGCGAGTCGGTGCCGATAGAAGCGGGCGTCGGCATGCAGGTCTTTGGCGGTGCGATCAACCTCGACGGCCTGCTGCGCATCGAAGTGACACGCACCGGCAACGAATCGACCCTCGGTAAAGTCATCGCGCTGATGCAAAGCGCCGAGCGCTCCAAGCCGCCAATCACCCGTTTGCTCGAACGTTACGCCGGTAGTTATATGGTGCTGGTGTTGCTGTTGGCCGCGGTGACCTGGTTTGTCACCAACGATGCCCAGGCGATGCTTGCGGTGCTGGTGGCGGCGTGTCCTTGCGCGTTGGTGTTATCGGCACCGGCAACGGCAATTGCCGGCGTGGCGGTGGCGGCGCGGCACGGGATTCTGATTCGCAGCTCGGCGTTCCTGGAAGAGTTGGCGGACCTGACGTCGCTGGTGGTCGACAAGACCGGAACCCTGACGTTTGGCACCTTGCGCTTGCAGTCCATCGATAGCCCGCTGGAGGATCGCAGCCATGTGCTGAAACTCGCCGCCAGCCTCGGCTCGGCCAGCAGCCATCCGGTGAGCCGTGCGCTCGCCGGGTTGGTCACGCAGGAACATTTTCTGCTGCTGTCAGACATCCGCGAGCGCCAGGGTCTGGGCGTCGTCGCGATGACGGAGCAGGGTGAAGCGGCACTCGGTCGCCCGGAGTTGTTCGCGCAACTGGGCATCGCCACGTCGGCCGTTCCCGAGCACGACGGCCCGATCGCCGGGTTGGCGCTCAACGGTGAATTCCTTGCCTGGCTGTTGCTGGCCGACAGCGTCAAACCTGAGGCGCGTTTTGCCTTGAGCGAATTACGGGAGCTGGGGTTGGGCCGTCAGTTGTTGCTCACTGGCGATCGGCACAGCGTGGCGCACACGCTGGCGCGCGATGTCGGCATCAGCGACGTTGAAGCGCAGGCCTTGCCCGAGGACAAACTCAACCGCGTGCTGACGGAAATCGACAACGGTTTCCGGCCGATGGTGGTAGGGGATGGCATCAACGATTCACTGGCACTCAAGGCCGGCGTCGTGGGGGTGGCCATGGGCGCGGGTGGCGCGGACATCGCTTTGGCATCAGCGGACATTGTGCTGATCGGCAGCGACCTGCGCCGGCTCGGGACTTGTGTCCGGTTGAGTCGCCAATGTCGGCAGACTTTGCAGGTCAACGTGATCATCGGTCTGGGCTGGACCCTGGCGATTGTTGCCTTCGCAGCGTTTGGCTGGCTCGGTGCGGCGGGGGCGATGATTGCGGCGTTGCTGCATAACCTCAGTACGTTGCTGGTGCTCGGTAACGCGGGGCGTCTGCTGCGCTTTCAGGAGCCTTTGCTGAAAATCAAAGACGAGGCTTGAAAGGCTCTAAACCAAAGAGATGAGAGCAAAACCAACTTTTTAGAACTGTGCATCAAGTTTGTAGTCATCTAGGGTGAGGACCATCAGCTTTGTGGACTCACGATGGCTGGTCGAAGCGCTGCGAGTTGTAGAAAACGCTATTAAATCGATAGCCAGCTATTTTTTCAGGATGGTCTACCCTCACATCAGACGTCTGAAACAAGGGGGACTTTCCATGCTCGCGCAACTTCCACCGGCCTTACAGAATCTGCAGTTACCGTTACGCCTGCGACTCTGGGACGGCCATGAATTCAATCTGGGGCCGACGCCCAGCGTCACAATTGTGGTCAAGGACCCACAAATGGTTTCCCAGTTCACTCATCCAAGCCTGGACGCGCTCGGAGCGGCGTTTGTCGAAGGCAAGCTTGAACTCGAAGGCTCCATCAGTGAGGTGATCCGCGTCTGTGATGAGTGGAGCCAGGCATTGCTTGGTGACCAAGACAGTCAACCAGTGCGCACCCTCCACGACAAGGAAACCGACGCGAAGGCGATTTCCTACCACTACGACCTTTCCAACGCGTTTTATCAGCTGTGGCTCGACAGCGACATGGCGTATTCCTGCGCCTATTTCGAGACCGGCAGCGAAACGCTGGAGCAAGCCCAACAAGCAAAATTCCGTCACCTGTGCCGCAAGCTGCGGCTGCAACCAGGCGAATACCTGCTGGATGTCGGGTGTGGTTGGGGCGGGCTGGCCCGCTATGCGGCCCGTGAGTTCGGCGCGAAGGTGTTCGGGATTACCTTGAGCAAAGAGCAACTGGCATTGGCCCGTGAACGGGTTACCGCCGAAGGCCTGGATGATCTGGTCGAGCTACAACTGCTCGACTACCGCGACCTGCCGCAGGACGGGCGCTTCGACAAAGTGGTCAGCGTCGGCATGTTCGAACACGTCGGCCACGCCAATCTGGCCGAGTACTGCAAGACCTTGTTCGGCGCAGTGAAAGAGGGCGGTCTGGTGATGAACCACGGCATTACGGCCAAGCACACTGATGGCCGTCCGGTTGGGCGCGGTGTCGGGCATTTCATCGAGAAGTACGTGTTCCCCAACGGCGAGCTGCCGCACCTGTCGATGATCTCCGCCGAGATCAGCGAAGCGGGGCTGGAGATCGTCGACGTCGAGAGTCTGCGCCTGCACTACGCACGCACCCTGGACCATTGGAGCGAACACCTGGAGGACAATCTGGAAGCGGCTTCCAGACTGGTTCCGGAGCAGGCGCTGCGGATCTGGCGCTTGTACCTGGCTGGATGCGCCTATGCATTCGCCAGAGGCTGGATCAACCTGCACCAGATCCTCGCGGTGAAAGCCCACCCCGATGGCAGCCATGAACTGCCATGGACGCGCGACGATATCTACCTTTAGAGAATCGGTGAAATAAGCCGGGCGATCCGCATGCCGACCTGTTGCAGGCGGCGGGTCTCCCGGCTTTCTTCTTTGGCGATCTCGTGGGCCTGGGCGAAGTCATCATTGAGCATCTGTTCCACCTCGGCGGCAAACGCACTGTCGACGGTCAGCAACATCACTTCGAAATTGAGCCGGAACGAACGGTTGTCCAGATTGGCGCTGCCTATCGCGCTTATTTCACTGTCGATCAACACCACCTTCTGATGCAGGAAACCCGGCGCGTAGCGGAACACTCGCACGCCTGCGCGCACGGCTTCGAAGGCATAGAGGCTTGAGGCCGCGTATACGATTCGGTGGTCCGGTCGTGAGGGCAGCAGCAGCCGCACATCCACGCCTCGAAGAACGGCCAGTCTCAACGCGGCAAACACGGCTTCGTCGGGGATGAAGTAGGGGCTGGTGATCCACACCCGTTCTGTCGCGGCGTGGATGGCTTCGACGAAGAACAACGAACAGGTTTCGTAGGAATCGGCCGGGCCACTGGCGAGTAATTGGCAGAGCACACCGTCGTCCGGATACACGTCCGGCAGGATCAGCGGAGGCAGTGATCGCGCCGCCCAGAACCAGTCTTCGGCAAACGATTCCTGCATGCAGGCCACCACCGGCCCGCATACGCGGACGTGGGTGTCGCGCCAGGGCGCCAGCGGTGGTTTCTCGCCCATGTATTCGTCGCCGACGTTATGCCCGCCGACAAAGCCCAGAATACCGTCGACCACAACGATCTTGCGGTGATTGCGGAAATTGACCTGGAAACGGTTGAGCCAGCCGCTGCGGGTGGCGAAGGCTTTGACCTCGACGCCGGCGTCACGCAACGGCTGCACGTAATTGTGGGGCAGGGAATGGCTGCCAATGCGGTCGTACAGCAAGTGTATCGCCACGCCTTCGGCGGCTTTCTTCAGCAACAAGGTTTGCAGGCGCTGGCCGAGACGGTCGTCGTGGATGATGAAGAATTGAATCAGCACCGCTTCCTTTGCGTTGTCGATGGCTTCGAAAATCGCGTCGAAGGTGGCTTGGCCATTGATCAGCAAGCGCACTTCGTTGTTCGCCAGGCACGGCATGCGCCCCAGTTTCGGCATCGCCCGCAGGGACGCGTAGGCGTTGGAGGCGCGTGCGGTCAGTGCCTCTTCTACCCAAGGCCGCCAGTTGAGCTCGGAGATGGCCTTGCGCATTTCCTCGTTGGCCTGGCGCCGCGCCTTGATGTAGCCATCGAAGGTGCTGCGGCCGAAGACCAGATACGGAATAAGCGTGAGGTAAGGCATGAAGATCAACGACAGGGCCCAGGCGATAGCTCCCTGGGCGGTCCGGACGGTGAGTACGGCGTGGATGGCTGCGATCAGGCCCAGCGTATGAAGCAGTGCAATCATGTAGCCGAAAATGTGCGGTCCAAAGTAATCCATGGGGCAGCCTTGCTCCTGAAGATTCAATGCTTAACAGACCATGTTCCGTGCAGAATGTCGCTATTTAATTGGCCCATGAACTGAAGCCAACGGCTGACGTCTAACGGCCACTACTGATCAGGAGTTACTCGATGAACGTTCGTCTGCTGGGTTTGGCCGTGGCTTTAGGTTTGGCACTTCCTGTGGCCGCTCAGGCGCAGATGCTGCAGCCAGGTTTGTGGGAGTTGACCACCAGCAACATGAAGGTCGATGACCAGAACCTGCCGGACCTACAGCTGATCCTCGGCCAGTTGCAGGGCCAGATGACTCCGGAACAGCGCGCGCAGCTGGAGAAGCAGGGCATTACCATGGGCGGTAAGGGGATTCGGGCGTGCCTGACGCCGGAGCAAGTGAAGTCAGACAATATTCCACTGACGGATCCGCAATCAGGCTGCAAACAGGAAATCACTGACCGCAGCGGCAATCAGTGGAAATTCCGTTTCAGCTGTCCAAAAGCGCAGGGTGCGGGTGTCGCCACCTTCCTCAGTGATCGTGAGTTCACCACCAAGGTCAACGGCACGTTCAACGCGACCGGCATTCAGCAGAAGGGTAGCCTGGATACTCGCGCCGTGTGGCTGGGTCAGGATTGCGGAACGGTCAAGCCGAGGGCTTAAAAGCTTCGCGGGCAAGCCTCGCTCCTACAGGGTCGATGTAGATCCTGTGGGAGCGAGGCTTGCCCGCGAAGAGGCCGGCTCAGACACCCTCAATACCCGTTGACCTCAACCACTCACACACCGCCTCCACAGCCATCCTGCCGAAATCTTCCCCGGTGCGGCTGCGCACACTGACAAACCCACCCGCTTTTTCTTTCTCGCCGATCACCACCAGATACGGCACTTGCTGACTGTGTTCGCGGATCTTGTGGCGGACTTTCTCGTTGCGCAGATCAGCACGAGCGCGCACGCCACTTCGACGCAATGCCTCGGTCACCGACTGTGCGTAATCCGCCTGACGATCGTCCATGCTGACGATGATCACGTGCGGCGGCGCCCGCCAGTCTTCCAGTTCCTGTTGGCACGACCAGCAAGTGCCATAGATCCGCTGTGGCGCCGTGCCGCTGATGTGATCGAGTGCGAATGCCTGCAATACCCGGGTTGCCGGAACATGCGGGCCTACTGACAGACACTCGAAATCTCCAAGGAGGTAGGGCAATGACCTTCCCGAGGGCGTCGATCCGAATGATGGCTTGCGGCGCCGGATCGAATGGTTGGTGGCTGCCAGGGTCCTCATGCGCGCCTCGATGCTGGCAAGGTCGACCAGGTTTAACGGACGCTCAAAAGCAAACTCATAAAAGAAGCCGTCACCCAGCGCCGATCCGGTCTGCAAGTGCGCTTTTGGATACAGTTGTTTGATGGCCACCGCCAGCATCAAGGCGCAGGAGCGTCGCAAGATCTCCAGCCCATCGGGCTCTTGAGGTGTGACGATGTTGACCCGGGCATCGGCCTCGATCATGAATTCACAGTCCACAAGAACACCGTCCACCCGACCGGCCACGGCCGCTTTGGCCAGCCCGGCACCGATGCTTGCGGCGAACTCATACACCGACAACGGTTGGTCGTATTCACGCAATGAACCATCGCTCAGGGTGATGTGAATCATGTCGGTGCTCTCGAGTGCAACAAACGCGCGTTAGCGCATAAACCGTATAGGTAAACCCTGACAGTTGTCATTAAGACGTTGGTCGTGCCAGGCGATTTGCCCCGATACGATCGTGGTGCTGACGCTGTGGCGAAACCGCTGCCGGGAGAAGGGTGTCCAGCCGCATTGCGACAAAATCGGCTGCCTGGAAACGGCAACGCCTTCTGGCTCGGGTTTGATCAGAACGAGGTCGGCCCAGTAGCCTTCGCGCAGATAGCCGCGGTCGGGAATGGCAAACAGATCAGCCACGCGATGACTGGTCTTGGCCACGAGGGTAGTTATCGGCAGAACTTCGTCGATCACCAGTTCCATTAACGCGGGCAGGGCGTGTTGCACCAATGGCAAACCGGACGGGGCCTGGTGGTAGGGCCGTTGTTTTTCCGCCCACGTGTGCGGCGCGTGATCGCTGCCGATGACGTCCAGGCGATTGCTCATTAAGGCTTGGCGCAAGGCATCACGATCAGCCTGGGTCTTGATCGCCGGATTGCACTTGATCAGGTTGCCGAGGCTCGCGTAGTCGCGATCATCGAACAGCAGATGATGCAGGCAGACCTCCGCGGTAATGCGTTTGTGTGTCAGCGGTTTGTCTTCGAACAGCGCCAGTTCGCGAGCGGTGGTCAGGTGCAAAACGTGCAGTCTCGTGCCATGACGTTTAGCGAGGTCCACGGCCATTGAGGAGGAACGAAAGCAGGCTTCGGCGTCGCGAATCTGCGGGTGGACGGCGGCGGGAATGTATTCCCCGAAACGCTCAAGCACCTTCGCGGTATTGGCTTCAATGCTGGGCGTGTGTTCGCAATGGGCCAGCAGAAGGGTTGGCACTTCGGCGAACAATCGTTCAAGCGTCTGCGGATCGTCCACCAGCATGTTGCCCGTCGAGGCGCCCATGAACACTTTCACGCCAGCCACTTCGCAGGGATTGAGCGCCGCGACGGTGTCGAGGTTGTCGTTGCTCACACCAAAATGGAAGCCGTAGTTGGCGACGGAGTTAATCGCCGCTCGGCGCTTTTTGTCAGCGAGTGCCGCGAGGGTCAGGGTTGCCGGGTTTGTGTTGGGCATGTCCATGAAACTGGTGATGCCGCCCGCCACGGCCGCCCGCGATTCGGTGTAAAAGCTACCCTTGTCCGGTGCTCCGGGATCTCGAAAATGCACTTGGTCGTCGATCATTCCAGGCACCAGCCACTGCCCTTGTGCGTCGATTTCGACGTGGGCATTTTCTCCGTGGATACTGCCCGCGATCTTCACGATCCGGCCGTTGCTCACCAGCAGATCGCCATCGAATTCCCGACCTTCGTTCACCAATCTGGCATTGCGAATCAGCACGCTGCTCATGGTCAAAACTCGTTCTGCAGGGCTTTGTAGCCGCGCACCAGATCGACGTTGGTGCGCGCCACATCCTCGGAAAATTCCGAGGCGCTGACGCTCACCGGTGGGAACTGCGACAGGTCGGTGTTGGGGCCGATGCGGGTGGTGGAGGGCACGTAGAAGTCCTCGGGCAAGTCACGACCGTCGACCACCGAGTTGTGCCGCACCACGCAGCCATCGCCGACCGCACAGTTGAACAGCACGCTGTTGAAGCCGATGAACACCTGATCGCCAACCGTGCAAGGGCCATGAACGATGGAGCGGTGAGCGATCGAACTGAACTCGCCGATGGTCACCGCTGCGCCGGACTTGGAGTGAATCACCACGCCATCCTGAATGTTCGAATTGGCGCCGATGGTGATCGGCTCCATCTCGCCCGACGCATCGACTTCGTCGGCCCGAATGACTGCGTAGGGACCGACGAAGACGTTTTCGCCGATCACCACTTTGCCGCAGATGATTGCAGTTTTATCCACGTAGGCAGACTCCGCAATCAGTGGCAAATCGCCTGAGGGGTTCTTGCGGATCATGGCTTGCTCAATGCGTCGTAGAGGGTGTTGAGGTTGTATTCGAACAGTCCGGTGAAGGTACTCGCCTGACCAGTCGCGGCGAGCGCATCGGAGTACAGCGTGCCACCGATGTGCGCGCCGCTTTCATCGGCAATCTGCTTGAGGAGACGGGCATCCTTGATGTTTTCCATGAACACTGCTTTGACCTTGGCCTGGCGAATCTGGGTGATCAATGCGGCGACCTCGGCGGCCGATGGCTCTCGCTCGGTGGACAGGCCTTGCGGTGCCATGAAGTCGATGCCGTAGGCCTGGCCCAGATAACCGAACGCATCGTGAGAGGTGACGATCTTGCGATTGCCCGGTGGCAGCGAACCGAGCTTGGCCTTGGCTTCGGCGAGCAGTGCGTAGATCTGTTTCAGGTAGGCCTGGCTGTTGCGTTCGTAGTCGGCTTTGTTTGCCGGGTCGGCGGCGATCAGCGCCTTGGTGATGTTGCTGATGTACAGCTCGGAGTTGGCCAGGTTGTGCCAGGCGTGAGGGTCGGGCACGGTCTCGCCGTCTTCATTGAGGGAGCGCGGGATGACGCCATGGCTCGCGCTGATGACCTGGGCTTTGGTCTCGGTACTGGTCACCAGACGGTCCAGCCAGGGTTCGAAACCCAGACCGTTTTTGATGATGAGTCTGGCCTTGAGCAAGGCTTTGGCATCGTCCGGGGTTGGCTCGTAGGTGTGGGCATCGGCGTCGGGCCCGACCATGTTTGTGATCTGGATATGGTCGCCACCGACCTGATGGGTCATGTCGGCGAGGATGCTGAAACTGGTGACCACCTGAAGTTTTTCCGCAGCAGACAGCGACATCGACAGCATCAGACTGAACAGCACGAGTAAAGCGCGCATCGGAAAGCACCTCATTGGGATGTGAGCAAAGGCGGGCGGCGCAGTAAGCCATGCACCGGCCCGAATACCACGGACAGCATGTACAAACCGCCAGCCACCAGCACGATCGCCGGGCCGCTGGGCAGCGAGTAGTAGAACGACAGCAATAAGCCGAGCCACACCGATAGGCAGCCGAGTAGGGCTGCAATGGCAATCAGCACGGGCAAACGGCGACTCCAGAAGCGCGACGCGGCGGCCGGCAACATCATCAACCCGACCACCATCAACGCACCGATGGCCTGGAAGCCGATCACCAGGTTCAGCACCACCAGGGTCAGAAATACGCCGTGGGCCAGCGGACCAAGACGGCTGACGGTTTGCAGAAAAAGCGGATCGAGGGTATCCAGCAGCAACGGCTTGTAGATGAGTGCCATGGCGATCAGGCTGAACCCGGAGACCCACAGCATGCCGGTCAGCGTCGGCCCATCGACCGCCAGTGCCGAGCCGAACAGCAGGTGAAGCAGGTCCAGGCGTTTGCCGGCGATGCCGAGGATCAGCACGCCGCTGGCAAGAGAAATCGGATAGATCGCGGCGAGGCTCGCGTCTTCGCGTAACCCCGTCCTGCGGGTGATCCAGGCCGCGAGTCCGGCCATGCTCAGACCGGCGCCGAGGCCACCGAGAGTCAGTGCCGGCAGACTCAAACCGGCGAACCAGAAACCCAGCGCGGCACCCGGCAGGATGCCGTGAGCCACTGCGTCGCCGATCAGGCTCATCCGGCGAAGGATCAGAAATACGCCCAGCGGTGCCGTACTGCAGGCCAGAACCAATCCGCCAAGCAGCGCCCGGCGCATGAATACGAACTCGAGGAAGGGTTGCCAAAGATGAGCGGCCGCGAGCATCAGTCCACCTTCGTTTGCGGCTGTTGGCGGATCAATTCGGTACTGGGCCCTAGAACGCAGCCGCTGCTTTTGATCAGCAAGCTCTGAGGAATGTGTTGGCGAACCGCGGCCAGGTCATGGCACACGATCAGCAGGGTTCGACCTTCGGCGTGCCAGGCGTGGAGGTGTTTCCAGAGCAGCGATTGGCCCAACTCGTCGAGCGCGGCGTGGGGTTCGTCGAGCAACAGCAACGGCGCTTCGGTGAGACTCAAGCGGGCGAGCAGGGCGCGCTGTAACTCTCCGCCGGAGAGGGCCATCAACGGGCGCCGTTCCAAACCGCTCAGACACCAATCTTCCAGCACGGCTTTGAGGCGTTGGCGGCGTACCTCTGGCGATTGTTTGCTGCCCCAGAAACCGGCAGCCACCAACTCCTCCAGGCTGATAGGGAACTGCCGGTCGAGGTGTTGTTGTTGGGGAAGAAAAGAAAGCGAGCTCTTGCGTGGAACATCAAGGCTGACTTTTCCGGCCAGGGGTTTTTGCAGCCCAGCGATGACTTTCAGCAGACTGCTTTTACCTGAGCCATTAGCGCCGATCACGGCCGTCAGACTGCCTTTGGGCAACTCGAAATCCACGGGCGGTGTGAGCGGTTGACCGGGGGCACCCCAGCGCAAAGCTTGTAAGCGGATCATGAAGCTTCCCAATTCCACCGGCTTTCTGCGACAGCATCGTGGGCATGAAGGCTTTCGGCGTGAACGACGCGTATGTGGAACGCGTTGATACCGGGGGAGCGTTTCAGGGCCAGATTCAAGCGGCGAGCGGCGTCCTCGCAGAACATCAGATTCTGACCATTGGCCAGGGCGAAGGCTTGTTCATCAGCGCGTTTTACGGCGGTTTGCACAGCGGTTCCGAGAGCGGCTTCGGCGTCGTTAATGAGTGCAATCAGCGGCAGATCATCCAGATAATCGTCCAGTCGCAACCGTAAACGTGCGTTGCTGCGTTGGCTGTGAGGTGTCGCCACGATGCCTTTTGTCGAGCCAAGCCACGCCAATACGTCGGCGTGTTGCAGTGACTTGTTGGCGAAGTCGTCGACGAATTGTTGCTGAATCAACTGCCGGGAGAGTGCGGCTGAACACGGGCAGGTTGAGGAATATGGAACGTCCATTTTTAGTTCCACGTGGAACATCGCGTTTTTCAACCGCGCTTCGATACTCACTGGATAGGTTTTCCAGCCGGCCAAAGGGCTGATGAGCGCGGGCCTTTTGAGCAGCAAATCAACGTTAATTTTCAAGTAGGCGGTGTTGGATAGTCCTTCATGACTGTCGAGAAAACGTTGTAAAACTCGCCGCAGCAGGGCGGGTGTCAGATTTTCCTGCTCAAGCATTTCCAGCGCCAAATACAGCCGCGACATATGAATACCGCGCGCTTCTCCATCATCAAGGCTCACACCTGCGTCAGCCTTTGCGCTTAGCCGTTGGCCATCGAACAAAACAGGAAGAGCGATGCCGCACATGCCCACCCATTCGAGTGGCAGGGCTTGGCGTGAAGCCTGCGCAGCGATATCCGGCAGAGTCAGCGCATTCATGAGCAGGTCCGTCGTGGAGTGGAGTTACATATGTTATGTTATTACATATGAATCGACCACGCCTTTTTCACGAGCGGCTTTCAACATGCACAGACGTCACTTGCTCAACTGATGCTGGCCAGCGTTGTCCATCGCCATCGTGCGCTTTGCCCGTTTTGGGCAAGAGAGGGCTGGCGTGGTTGAGTTGTTATACTATAACATTTGAATCAGCCCGGCCCTGCGATCGGGCATCTCTGTGAGGAATTCCTGATGCCCAATCGTCTCCCCGTGACCGTCCTGTCGGGCTTTCTCGGCGCCGGTAAAAGCACGCTGCTCAACTACGTGTTGCGTAACCGCGAGAACCTGCGAGTCGCCGTGATCGTCAACGATATGAGCGAGATCAACATCGATGGCAGCGAAGTCCAGCGCGATGTCAGCCTGAATCGCGCCGAAGAAAAACTCGTGGAGATGAGCAATGGCTGCATTTGCTGCACGTTGCGTGAAGACTTGCTCGAAGAAGTCAGCAAACTCGCCAGGGATGGGCGTTTCGATTACTTGTTGATCGAATCCACCGGCATCTCCGAGCCATTGCCCGTGGCCGAGACCTTCACTTTTCGTGATGAAAAGGGGCAGAGCCTGGCCGACATCGCGCGGCTCGACACTATGGTCACGGTGGTCGACGGCATGAACTTCCTGCTCGACTATCAGGCGGCCGAAAGCCTCGCTTCCCGCGGTGAAACGCTGGGCGAGGACGACGAGCGCTCGATCACCGACCTGTTGATCGAGCAAATCGAATTTGCCGACGTGATCCTCATCAGCAAGATCGATTTGATCAGCCGCTACGAACGCGAGGAGCTGATCGCGATCCTCGAACGCCTCAACGCTCAGGCGCACATCATCCCGATGGTCATGGGTGAAGTCCCCCTGAAGGAAATCCTCAATACCGGGCGTTTCGACTTTGAAAAGGCTGCTCAAGCGCCAGGCTGGCTGCAGGAGTTACGCGGCGAACACGTGCCGGAAACCGAGGAATACGGCATCGCCTCGACGGCCTACCGAGCCCGCCGACCGTTTCATCCGCAACGTTTTTTCAGCTTCATTGATCGACCGTGGGTGAACGGTAAACTGCTGCGCTCCAAAGGCTTTTTCTGGCTGGCCAGCAAGCACACGGACGCGGGTAGCTGGTCCCAGGCCGGTGGCTTGATGCGCCATGGTTTCGCCGGGCGCTGGTGGCGTTTCGTGCCGAAAACCCAGTGGCCCCAGGACCAAGAAAGCACGGCTGGGATCATGGAAAACTGGACCGCCGCCACCGGCGATTGCCGCCAGGAACTGGTGTTCATCGGTCAGAACATCGACTTCGCGCAACTCACCGCCGAACTAGACAGTTGCCTGCTGAGCGATGATGAAATGGCGTTGGGTGTCGAAGGCTGGCGCTTGCTGTCCGATCCGTTCGGCCCTTGGCACGAAGAGGTGACCGCCTGATGTTGGCGCCCAGCCTGAAGCCGAGGCCGATCGTTCATCAGGTTCAAGGCGAAACGCCGCAAACCTTGACTCGAATTCTAGAAGACGGCGTAAACCTCGCCGTCTGGCAGCGCCAGCTCCCGGCGCACATTGATGATTTTGGGTACTTGCTGCTGTCCCGGAACGAACCGCTGGCCGAGTCGCTGGTTCTGGAATTGTCCAGCGATGACGCCGAACCCAATCTGCATGGGCTGGCCTCAGGATTCAGCGATCTCGAAGGTTATGCTGGTTTCATTGCCGACGTGTCCTGGCTGGTCAGCGCATTCGCCTGTCTGTTGGGCGCCAAGCGCATCGGCCTGCGTGTGCGCGTTCTGGACAAGGCCATGTGCCCACGCTTTCACGTCGATCATGTGCCGGTGCGGTTGATCACGACGTATTCCGGAGTTGGTAGTCAGTGGCTGAAAGAAGGGGTGATAGATCGCCGGCAATTGGGCAAGCCTGAGGCCGAACCCACAGAAGATTCGCTGATTGAGCAAATCGCCAGCGGCGAAGTGGCACTGCTCAAAGGCGAGAAATGGCACGGCAACGAAGGTTTCGGCCTGATCCACCGTTCGCCGCAACTCGCGCCGGGCGAACGCCGTTTGATTTTGACCCTGGATTGGCTGGCTTAGGGCTTGAGCCAGTTGCCCTGGCTCTGGCCTTCGCAAAACGGCTTCAGATACGCCGCATCGGTGGCCACGCCGTAATAGTGAATATCCTGGCGGTAAGGCATATTGGCGACTTGGGCGTTGCTGCACACGCCGAACGCGCCGGTGGGGCATTGGTCGACGTACTGCACCTCGACTTTCTGCCCGGGAAGGTTCGGTTGGCAGAATCCGTCGGCGAAGAGCTTTTCCGGGATGTTGCGGTTCTGCTGGCAGACTTTCACGTCAAGTCTCTCGGCCGTGCTATGTACCACGCATGCCTGGGCCAGCGCCTCGCCGGAACACAGCACCAAGAACAACGAAAATCCCATCAACCGCATCCATTACCTCCTCAGAAAACATCGACCATGTTGCAGAACATTCCCACTCACGTCATTGCCGGCCCGCTGGGCGCCGGCAAGACCAGCCTGATCAAGAACCTGCTGATACAGCGACCGATCGGTGAGCGCTGGGCGGTGCTGATCAACGAGTTCGGCCAGATCGGCCTCGATGCAGCGCTACTGACCCAGGACGCCGATGGTATCGCACTGGGGGAAGTGGCCGGGGGCTGTTTGTGTTGCGTGAACGGTGCGCCGTTTCAGATCGGCCTCGGGCGGTTGCTGCGCAAGGCGCGGCCGGATCGGCTGTTCATCGAGCCTTCAGGGCTGGGCCACCCGGCGCAGTTGCTCAAGCAATTGAGTGAAGCACCGTGGCAAGGCGTACTGGCGGTACAACCTTGTGTACTGGTTTTGGATGCCCAGGCGCTCGCTGTCGGCAAACCATTGCCCGAGGCGCAACAGGAGGCGTTGAGCAATGCTGGTTTGTTGTTGCTGAACAAGGCGGAAGGTCTCGACGTCAATGATCGCCAGCAAATCGCCGCGCAACTGCCTGCTCGTCCTTTGTACTGGACGCAGCAAGCGCGCCTGCCGTTGCGCGAATTACCGGGCCTCGGCGCTCAGGCGGTGGCGGGTGTGGATAACTTCATCGTGCCCAAGGGATTGGCGCAGATGCCGGCCATCTGGACCGATCCTGCGCTGCCGATTTGCTTGAGTCAGGCGCAAGAGGGCGGTTGGAGCATCGGCTGGCGCTGGCATCCGACTCAGACTTTCGATGTGGCGCGCGTTGGCCAGTGGCTTGAAAGCATTGTCTGGCGGCGGGCGAAGCTGGTTATCCACAGCCTCGATGGCTGGGTTTCGGTGAATGCGCTGGATAACTCGCCATTGGAATGGCAGCCCAGTGAATGGCGCCAGGATTCGCGGATCGAACTGATTTTCGGTGAGCCACAGGATGTGGATTCACTGCAAAAAGCGTTGGCCGACTGTCGGACGGGTTAAGGACGCCACTTGGTGTGTTCTTGCCGCCATTGGCTCAGCTCGATCACTTCTGCGCGAGGTTTCACCACGTCGACCACCGCAGGCGTGTCGTCAAACGGCATCGGATAGGGCGCCAGTTCGATCTGCGCGCTGTGGGCGCCGAACTGGGTGATGGTGCCGTTGTGACGGGTTTCGCCGGTCACGGTGAACTCGAAGTTATACACACGGGCCAGGCGCCGCCGGTCGTTGGCGTCTTTGATAAACGCGATCTTTTTTAACGCCACGTTGCCGTCCAGCAGCTCGATCCCGAGCTTGGTGCAATGCAGTTTGACCCGTTCCAGCGCGCGCTCGCGCAGCCCGTGGTTGTGCCACAGCCAAGCGCCGCCGGTGGCGAGCAGCATCAACACGAAGATATTTCCGAGGGTCAGCATCAACAAGTTGCTCCAACAAGATAGTGCCAGCTTAACTGCGTCGCCGGTCTGTCGTACAGGCCGTGTTTCGTCGCATACTGCGCGGCTCGAATTTCAATCGTTTGACGGAAAACACACCGCATGAAACGCACGCCCCATCTGCTCGCCATCCAGTCCCATGTGGTGTTCGGTCACGCTGGCAACAGCGCCGCGGTTTTCCCGATGCAGCGGGTCGGGGTGAACGTCTGGCCGCTCAACACCGTGCAGTTCTCCAACCACACGCAATACGGCCAGTGGGCCGGTGAAGTGCTGGCTCCGCACCAGATCCCCGATCTGGTTGAAGGGATCGCGGCGATTGGCGAGCTGGGCAATTGCGATGCGGTGCTGTCCGGTTACCTCGGCAGTGCGGCGCAGGGCCGGGCGATCCTGACGGGCGTGGCGCGGATCAAGTCGATGAACCCCAAGGCGCTGTATTTGTGCGACCCGGTGATGGGGCATCCGGAGAAGGGCTGCAGTGTGCCGGCGGAAGTTAGCGATTTCCTGCTGGAGGAGGCAGCTGCCGTGGCGGACTTCATGTGCCCGAACCAGCTGGAGCTGGACAGCTTTTCGGGGCGCAAGCCGCAATCGTTGTTCGATTGCCTGGCCATGGCGCGAGCGCTGCTGGCGCGTGGTCCGAAGGCTGTGCTGGTCAAGCATCTGGACTATCCCGGTAAACCGGCGGATGTTTTCGAGATGTTGCTGGTGACAGCCGAAGGCAGCTGGCATTTGCGCCGTCCGCTGCTGGCGTTCCCGCGTCAACCGGTGGGCGTCGGCGACCTGACCTCCGGACTGTTTCTGGCTCGCGTACTGTTGGGCGATAGCCTGGTGGCGGCTTTCGAATTCGCCGCGTCGGCGGTGCATGAAGTGCTGCTGGAAACCCAGGCTTGCTCCAGCTATGAGCTGGAACTGGTGCGGGCTCAGGACCGGATAGCCCATCCACGGGTGCGGTTCGAGGCGACGGCGATCAGCCTTTAAAAGCTTCGCGGGCAAGCCTCGCTCCTACAGGCCCGAGTTGTTCACATAATGTGTGATCAAACCCAACCTGTAGGAGCGAGGCTTGCCCGCGAAAGCAATCTAAAGCACGAACACGTCAGGCATCGCCCTTGATTTCCTGATAGCGCTTTTCCAGTTCTTGACGAATCTGCCGACGTTGCTGGGCCTGGATGAAGCGGCGCTTGTCTTCGCTGTTCTGCGGTTGCAGCGGCGGGACGGCAGCCGGTTTGCGGTCATCATCCACCGCGACCATGGTGAAAAAGCAGCTGTTGGTATGGCGCACCGAGCGCTCGCGGATGTTTTCGGTCACCACCTTGATGCCCACCTCCATGGAGGTGTTGCCGGTGTAGTTGACCGAGGCCAGGAAGGTCACCAGTTCGCCGACATGAATCGGCTCGCGGAAAATCACCTGGTCCACCGACAGGGTCACCACGTAGCGGCCGGCGTAACGGCTGGCGCAGGCGTAGGCCACTTCGTCGAGGTATTTGAGCAGGGTACCGCCGTGAACATTGCCAGAGAAGTTGGCCATGTCGGGGGTCATTAATACCGTCATCGACAGCTGGGCGTTTCCGGGTTCCATAGCGTTCTCACGGGTCAAGGCAGAATGTCGGAGGGGCGGCACCTCTGCGGGCGCCTGGTCGGTTTTTTCCAAACCACAGTTATCGGGACGCCGGGCGGGTGGTCGCCGTCACGCCGGATCGATCTGTTTCCATATATTGCACTGCCTTTCTGGCGGAAGTCGCGGTGTTAACCTCCGAAAGTCCACCCTAAGGAGCCCCACACCATGCATGCCATCAGTTTTATTCAGGACCTGGCAGTGATCATGTTGGTCGCAGGTGTGGTGACCGTGCTTTTTCACCGCTTCAAACAGCCGGTGGTGCTGGGTTATATCGTCGCCGGCTTCATCATCGGCCCGCACACACCGCCATTCGCCCTGATTCACGACGAAGAAGCCATCAAGACGCTCGCTGAGCTCGGGGTGATTTTCCTGATGTTCTGCCTGGGGCTGGAGTTCAGCCTGCGCAAGCTGTTCAAGGTCGGTGCCACGGCATTCATCGCGGCGTTCCTGGAAATCGTGCTGATGATCTGGATCGGCTACGAAATCGGCCAATGGTTCGACTGGAACACCATGGATTCGTTGTTCCTCGGCGCGATCCTGGCGATTTCCTCGACCACCATCATCGTCAAGGCGCTCAACGACCTGAAGATGAAGAACGAGCGCTTTGCCCAACTGATCTTCGGTGTGCTGATCGTCGAGGACATCCTCGGCATCGGCATCATTGCCTTGCTGTCGAGCATCGCGGTCAGTGGCACGGTCAGTTCCGGCGAAGTGTTTTCCACGGTGGGCAAGCTCTCGCTGTTCATGATCGTGGCACTGGTCATTGGCATCTTGCTGGTGCCGCGATTACTGGCCTACGTGGCGAAGTTCGAAAGCAACGAAATGCTGCTGATCACCGTGCTGGGCCTGTGTTTCGGCTTTTGCCTGCTGGTGGTCAAGCTCGAATACAGCATGGTCCTGGGTGCGTTCCTGATTGGGGCGATCATGGCCGAGTCGCGGCAGCTGCTGAAGATCGAGCGCTTGATCGAGCCAGTTCGCGACCTGTTCAGTGCAATCTTCTTCGTGGCCATCGGGCTGATGCTCGATCCGATGATCCTGTTGCAATACGCCTGGCCGATCGCGGTGATCACCGTGGCCGTGGTGCTCGGCAAAATGCTTTCCTGCGGTCTCGGGGCTTTTATTGCCGGCAATGACGGACGTACCTCACTGCGCGTGGGGATGGGACTTTCGCAGATCGGCGAATTTTCCTTCATCATCGCAGCGCTGGGTATGACGCTGCAGGTCACCAGCAACTTCCTCTACCCGGTCGCCGTGGCAGTCTCGGTGATTACCACTTTGCTGACACCCTATCTGATCCGCGCGGCTGATCCGTTGTCGATCAAGCTTGCCGCAGTGATGCCGCAGCGAATGGGACGAGTGTTGGGGATGTACGGCGAGTGGCTGCGCAGCATCCAGCCTCAGGGTGAGGGCGCGTTGCTGGCGTCTATGATCCGGCGGATTTTGTTGCAGGTCGGGGTCAATCTGGCGCTGGTGATTGCGATCTTTTTTTCCGGTGCGTATTTCGCCGAACGCATGTCCGTTTACCTGCAAGACTGGATCAGCGTTCCGAGCTGGCAGAAAGCGTTGATCTGGGGTGGGGCGTTGCTGTTGTCGCTGCCGTTCCTGATCGCCGCCTATCGCAAGCTCAAGGCGCTGTCGATGCTGTTGGCGGAGATGGGTGTGAAGCCGGAGATGGCGGGGCGCCACACGCAGCGAGTGCGCCGGGTGATCGCCGAAGTGATCCCGATCCTCTCGCTGCTGGTGATCTTCCTGCTGCTGGCAGCCTTGTCGGCCAGTATTTTGCCGACCAACAAGTTGCTGGTACTGATCGTCGTGGTCGCCGCCACGGTGGCGGCGCTGCTCTGGCGCTGGTTTATCCGCGTGCACACGCGGATGCAGGTGGCCTTGCTCGAAACGCTGGACAACCACAAGGAATCGTCCGGGCATTGACCACACGGCGGGTCAGACGGCTCAGCTTTCCAGCCAGACGTCCCGCGCCCAGTGCCACACCGATTCCCAGGTTTCTTCGGCAATCAGTTCTTCTTCGGCCAACCACAGCACCACGGTGCCGTCTTCTTCGACCAAGTAGTAGTTGTCGCCGTCCTGGCAGATCGGGATCATGCTGCGGTCGACGCCAGCGTCCCAGGCGTTGGCCGCTACGTCCGGCAGGTAGGTGTGGGATTGCGGGTCGGTGACGGTCACCGGCTCCAGGCTGCCGTAGACGACGTCGCTGACGGTCAGCAAAAACTCTCTGAAGACAAAGGGAATGTCGATGAACAGTTGTTCCTCGATTTCCACCAGTTGGTCTTCGTCAGGCAACTCCAAGGGGACCGGTACCGGTTCGTTGGCTTCACGCAGTTGTTCGATGATTTCTTCCACGTCCGGGATCCTCTTGCTTGATGGCGCGGTTTAGTTGGGGCGGTTTATACAGTAGCTCGCTATAGATGCAACTGCGAAATAGAAAACCCCGGCCGAGGCCGGGGTTTTCATTACAGCATGCGTAACGCAGAGGGGATCAGCCGTTCTGGCGGATACCGGCCACCAGCCAAGGCTGGTTTTCGCCCTGCGGACGTTCCATGTTCCAGCTTTCGCTGAACACTTCGCCCTGGTCGAAACGCGAAGTCTTCGACACGCCGGTGAAGGTCAGGGTGGCGATGGTCTTGTCCGCACGATCATCCACGCCGTCCAGTTGAACATTGAGGTTATCAATGTAGGTCGACTGGAAACCTTCGCCCAGATCGGCACGTTCGCGCTTGAGGAACTCCAGCAATTGCGGGGTCACGAACTCGGCGATCTTGTCCATTTCGTTGGCGTCCCAGTGTTGCTGCAGGGACTGGAAGTGGTTACGGGCCGCTTCAATGAAGTTTTGTTCATTGAACCAGGCTGGCGCGTTGATTACCGGACGAGCGGCAACAGGTGCCGCCGAGCCGCCGAAGATCGAACCCATGCCGGCTGGCTTCTGTTCGAACACTTCACGCTGCATCGGCGCGCCCGCTGGAGCCAGGTGCTCCTGCTGCTTGCGGCGACGAGCGGCGATGAAGCGGAAGACCAGGAACGCGATGACCGCCATGATCAGGATGTCGAAGATCTGCATGCCCTGGAAGCCGTCGCCCATGAACATGGAGGCCAACAGGCCACCGGCCGCGATGCCGGCCAGAGGGCCGAGCCAGCGCGAAGCACCGCCGGCCTTGGCAGCAGCGCCCGCGGCACCGGCCGCACCCGCAGTGGCGGCAGCACCGCCCGCAGCAGAAGAAGGAGCCATTTGGCTGGTTTGGTGAGTCGGCGCAGCGCCGGAGCTCTTGCCACCACCAAAGCGCTTGGCGGCATTGGCGTCGAGGCTCATCGTCAGGCCGATGCACAACGCCATGGCGATGCTAAGAAAACGTTTCATAAAGGGAATTCCCATTTGTGGATGGCACTCGCGCCATGTTGCACAGCTGAAGTGTTACTGGCTAGCGGCAGAGTGTTTCGGGCTTTTGCTTGACAGGTTGCGTTCAGCTTCAGTCAGCGCAATAAGGCCTGTTAACTTTGGTCTGTAGGACGAGTAGATAAGTTCTGTAGGAATGCCCGCAGCGGGCGCAGCGCAGATAGATCGTTCCCACGCTCTGCGTGGTAACGCCGCCTTGGACGCTCTGCGTCCACTGTGACGCGGAGTGTCACGGGATGCATTCCCACGCAGAGCGTGGGAATGATCAGGCCGTACTAAATCGCTTCCAGCTTTGCGTAACCCAACATCAGCCACTTACTGCCTTCACTGAAGTTCACCTGCACCCGAGCCTGAGCCCCGGCACCTTCGAAGTTCAGGATCACACCGTCGCCAAACACCGAATGCCGTACGGCCTGGCCGAGGCTGAACCCGGTATCCGGGATCTCGCTACCGCCAAACAGGCTGCTGGAGCTCTGCTGCTGGCCACCGCCGAACGGACGGCTGACGCTGTTGGACAGCCGCACTTCCTGAATCAGACCCTTCGGCACTTCACGTACGAAACGCGACACCTTGTTGTAAGTCTCGCTGCCGTACAGGCGTCGGGTTTCAGCATAGGTCATCACCAGGTTCTGCATGGCCCGGGTGATACCGACGTAGGCCAAGCGGCGCTCCTCTTCAAGACGCCCCGGCTCTTCCAGGCTCATCTTGTGCGGGAACAGGCCTTCTTCCATGCCCACGAGGAACACGTAAGGGAATTCCAGGCCCTTGGCACTGTGCAAGGTCATCAACTGAATGCTGTCTTCGTGCTCGTCGGCCTGAGTATCTCCGGCCTCCAGTGACGCATGGCCGAGGAACGCCGCCAATGGCGTCAGGTCTTCGTCTTCTTCCGCGTTTTCGAAGTTGCGCGCGGCGCTGACCAGTTCCTCAAGGTTTTCTACCCGGGCCTGGCCTTTCTCGCCTTTTTCCGCTTCGTGGTAGGCAATCAGCCCCGACTGTTCGATAACCGTCTGCGTCATCAGGTGCAGCGGCATTTCCATGCACTTGGCGGCTAGGTTCTCGATCAGCTCGATAAACGCACCAAGTGCGCCAGCTGCGCGACCGGTCAAGCCTTTATTGGCGACCAGCAAGCGCATGGCTTCCCACATCGACACATCACTGTGGCGCGCATGGTCGCGAATCGCTTCAACGGTTTTCTCGCCGATGCCGCGGGCCGGAACGTTGATCACCCGCTCCAGCGCCGCATCGTTGCCACGACCTTCCAGTAAACGCAGGTACGCCATGGCGTTCTTGATTTCTGCCCGTTCGAAGAAACGCTGACCGCCGTAGATGCGGTACGGAATGCGCTCGCGCAGTAACGCTTCTTCCAAAACGCGCGATTGGGCGTTGGAGCGGTACAAAATCGCGATATCACTACGGGCCAAGCCGGTTTTCAGCGCACTTTCGATGGTTTCCACGACGTAACGCGCTTCGTCGTGCTCGTTGAACGCGGCGTACAGGTTGATCGCTTCGCCTTCACCGCCATCGGTCCACAGTTCTTTGCCCATGCGCCCGGTATTGTTGGCGATCAGGGCGTTTGCCGCCTTGAGAATCCCGGCGGTGGAGCGGTAGTTCTGCTCCAGACGAATGGTCTCGGCATCCGGGAAATCGTCGGAGTACTGATAAATGTTTTCGATTTTCGCGCCACGCCAGCCGTAGATCGACTGATCGTCGTCGCCGACCACCATCAGGCTGTCGCCGCCCTTGGCCAGCAGACGCAACCAGGCGTACTGCACGGCGTTGGTGTCTTGGAACTCGTCCACCAGAATGTGGCGGAAGCGCTTTTGGTAATGGGCCAACAGACCCGGGTGATCGCGCCACAGGTCCAGGGCGCGCAGCAGCAACTCGGAGAAATCGATAACGCCGGCGCGCAAGCAAGCGGCCTCGTAGGCCTCATAAATGCTGCGCATGGTCGCCAGGAACAGGTCGCCGCTGGCTTGAATGTGCTGTGGACGCAGACCTTCGTCTTTCTGCCCATTGATAAACCACTGGGCCTGACGGGCCGGCCAGCGTTGTTCATCCAGTCCCAGCTCGCGGATCACCCGCTTGACCAGCCGCTGCTGGTCGTCGCTGTCGAGTATCTGGAAAGTCTGGCTCAGGCCGGCTTCCTGCCAGTGCGCCCGCAGCAAGCGGTGCGCCAGGCCGTGGAAGGTGCCGACCCACATGCCGGCCGGGTTGATGCCCATCAGCTGCTCGATGCGATGACGCATCTCGGCAGCGGCCTTATTGGTGAAGGTCACCGACAGGATCGAGTGGGGCGAGGCGTTCTCGACCTGGATCAACCAGGCGATACGGTGCACCAGCACTCGGGTTTTACCGGAACCAGCACCGGCCAGGACCAACTGACGACCCACGCGGGCAGCTACGGCCTGGCGTTGGGCATCGTTGAGGGAGTTCAGCAGAAGGGAGAGATCATCGCGCATCGGGGCATTCTAGGGTGCGCCGTCACACCGGGCAAACCGAGCTTTGCATTAGCCGATGAAAGAAGCACGGATGACGACCGGTCAGTCACTGGCTGCAAGCGTTGACGGGGCTCGCTCCAAGGGTTTTCAGGGGGCGGCGGGGGGCTGAAATTTTGTCGATTTTATGATCCGGGGCAGTTTGGTAAGGGCATTGGCTTGTGTATGCTCCGTCCACGTTTCGGGCTCATGCTCATCATTATAAGAACAAGAACATTGCCTATGACCCTCAGCTCTGACCTGTCGGGCCCTTCTGTGGAGCCCCGGGTTATCCGCAAACAGTACGCCATGGAAATGGCGGTCGAACGTACGCGCCTGCTCTACCAGGGTTCGCTGCTGCCTACGCTGTTCATGCTGATCAACGGTCTGGTCTGTGCCGGATTGCTCTGGAGTCCGCAGCGCTACTTTCTCGTCAGTGTCTGGCTGATCTGGCTTTTATCGCTGGTGGCCTTGCGGGTGATTCAAGTCGCGGCGTTCGATTCGGCCATTCCCAATCGCCAGGCCCATCCGGTCTGGCGTCGCATGTTCCTGCTGGGCTCTGCCATGACAGGCCTGACCCTGGCCGGTGCCGGCATCGCCCTGGTCCCCGCTGACAATTTCATGCAACAAGCCTGGGTGTTCGGCCTGATCGGCGCCGCCGCCCTGTCGGCCAGCGTCGCCTACGCGGTCAGCCTTCCGGCGTTCCTGTCCTTTACCTTGCCCTGCCTGTTGCCGGCCATCGCCTATCTATTCTGGGGTGGAGATGAACAAGGCCAGGGTTGGGGCTGGTTCGGGCTGATTTTATTGGGCGCGTTGAGCGTGGTGGCCTGGCAGGTCAATCGGTTGATCGACAGCGGCTTGCTGCGGCGCTTTCAGAATCAGGCCCTGATCGAACACTTGCAGCAGGCGCAGAGCTGCGGCGACCAGCTCAATCACGAATTGGCCAAAGAGATTGATCATCGCCGGTGCGCCGAAGACAAATTGCGTGAAGCCCAGGTCGAGCTGGAAAACCGTGTCGCCCAGCGCAGCCTTGAACTGGATGCGGCCAACCAGGCCCTGAGCAAGAGCGAAGCGCGGCTGGCGCTGGCGTTGAAGGCCAGTGAACTCGGGTTGTGGGACTGGAACCTGCAAACCGACGAGGTCCATCACACCCAGCTTCAAGAGTTATTCGGCCTGGAGCCGGAATTCGTCACCGCGATGCTCAGCCACCTCAAGCCGCGCCTGCACCCCGAAGACTTGCCGTCGCTGCGCCGTGCCCTGGTCGAGCATTTGAAAGGCCGCAGCGAGGATTACCAGATCGAATACCGCGTGCGGCATGGCGACGGCCACTGGGTCTGGATCGAGGACCGTGGACGAGCGGTCGAGCGCAGCGAAAATGGTCGGGTGATCCGCATGGTCGGCACCCGCCGCGACATCAGCGCGAACAAGGGGCAGGAAGAACAGCGCCAACTGGCGGCGACGGTGTTCGAGGCGGCCAGCGAAGGCATCGTGATTTTCGACCCCAATTACGCGCTGATCGCGGTCAATCAGGCTTTCAGCCGGGTTACCGGCTACGACATCGAAGACATGCTCGGGCGCAACGTCGTCGAGTTGCCGTGCAGCCGCGATGCGCGCAGGCACTACGGCGCGATTCATCAAGCGCTGGAACAGCACGGCACTTGGCAGGGCGAGCTGGTGGAAACCCGCAAGAACGGCGAGCTCTATCCACAGTGGCTGCAACTGAACGCTGTTCGGGATGCTCGGGGAAAGGTGAGCCATATTGTCGGCTTCTTCGCTGATCTGTCCGCTCGACGGGAATCTGAAGAGCGCATGCGCTATCTGACCCATTACGATGAACTCACTGGACTGGCCAACCGCTCGCTGTTCCGCGAACGGCTGCGCGAGGCTCATCAGCGGGTGCGTCAGGGCGGGCGTCGCAGCCTGGCACTGCTGCATATCAACCTGGATCGTTTCAAGCTGCTCAATGACAGCCTTGGCCATGAAGTCGCCGACCAGTTGCTGCAGAAAATGGCCCGGCGGCTGGTCAACGCATTGCCCGAGGCGGACACCATCGCGCGACTGTCCGGTGACGAATTTGCGGTGATCTTCGATGCCTACGGCAACCTGTCGAGCCTGGCGCGCGTGGCGACCCGATTGTCGACCAAACTGCGTTTGCCGATCACCGTCGATGGTCATGAACTGGTGGTCAGCGCCTCCATGGGCATCAGCATGCTGCCGGACACCGCCCGGGAAATTTCCGCGCTGGTCAGCCAGTCGAACATTGCCATGCAGCACGCCAAACACTTGGGCGGCAACAACTTCCAGTTCTACACCGAGAGCTTGCAGGCCAGCACCCTTGAGCGATTGCAGCTTGAGAATCAGCTGCGCAAAGCCGTCGAAGAAAAGCAGCTGCAAGTCTATTACCAACCCAAACTCTGCCTCGCCACCGGACGCCTGAACGCTGCCGAAGCCCTGGTGCGGTGGGATCATCCGACCATGGGGAGCGTACCGCCGGGGAGCTTTATCGGTCTGGCCGAGGAAACCGGGTTGATCAGTCCTATCGGCGAGTTCGTGTTGCGCCAAGCCTGTTGGCAAGCCTGCGAATGGCAACGGCAGGGGCTTGAGCCGATTCGCGTGTCGGTCAATTTGTCGGTGCATCAATTGCGCCAGGGCAAGTTGGTCAGCCTGGTGCGTCAGGTGCTGGAAGAAACCGGCCTGGCGCCGCACTACCTGGAACTCGAACTCACCGAAAGCCAGTTGCTGGACAGCGTCGAGCACATCATCGCGACGTTCCAGCAGCTGCGGGATTTGGGCGTGAAACTGGCAATTGACGACTTCGGCACGGGTTATTCCTCCCTGAGCTATCTCAAGCGCATTCCTGTGGATTACGTGAAGATCGATCAGGCGTTTATCCGCGGCCTGGGGCAGGGCAGCGAGGACGCGGCAATCACCCGGGCGATCATCGCCATGGCGCACGGCTTGTCGCTAAAAGTGGTGGCTGAAGGTGTGGAGCGCGCAGAGCAGCTGGAATTCTTGAAAGCCGAGCGCTGCGATGAAGTGCAGGGTTATCTGATCAGCCGGCCGGTCGAGGCCGATGACTTGGCTGCGCTTTTACAACGCGACACGAAACCCTTGTAGCATCTGCCGAGCAACGCGAGGCTGCGTTCGGCTGCGAAGCAGTCGTGAATGGGCGTTACGCGGTTCAACAGGAAAAATACGGTACTCCGGTTTACGACGGCTTAGCAGCCGAACGCAGCCTTCGCCAGCGGCTACAAGGGCCGCAGTGCTACATGGAGCGCATGTGGCGTGGAATGGGGACATCGAGTTACGCATTGAGCAGGCAAAAAGCCAATTCATGTAGTATAACTACAAGCTTGCTACATCCCCGGCACCTGCCAATAACAAAGAGTCCAGCCCTTTGAATCTGCTGCAACACATCGCCCAGTCACGCCACCTCTTACGCAAGTCGGAGCTCAAGGTCGCCGACCACGTGCTGCTTGATCCGGCGGCGGTGATGCACAGCTCCATGGCCGATTTGGCCCATAGCGTGGGCATCAGTGAGCCGACCATCGTGCGCTTCTGCCGCGCCATCGGTTGTTCCGGTTTCCAGGACCTGAAACTGAAGCTGGCGCAGAGCCTCGCGGCAGGCGCGAGTTTTGGTCAGTTTGCGATCCATGAAGACGATTCGGTTGCCGACTACAGCCTGAAAATCTTCGATACCACCCTGCACACCTTGATGGAGGTTCGCGAGAAGCTCGATCCGGTGGAGTTGCAGCGGGCCGTGTCGCTGATGTCTCAGGCCCAGCGCGTCGAGTTCTATGGCTTTGGCGCATCGGGCGCGGTGGCGGCGGATGCCCAGCACAAGTTCTTCCGTTTGCTGCTGACCGCGGCGGCGTATTCCGATCCGCACATGCAGGCGATGTCAGCGGTCACCTTGAAACCGACCGATGTGGCGATCTGTATTTCCCAATCCGGGCGTTCCAAGGATTTGCTGATCACGGCGAACCTGGTGCGTGAGAGCGGCGCCTCGTTGATCACTTTGTGCCCGAGCCAGACGCCGTTGGCCGAGCTGTCGACCGTCAACCTGGCGATCGATGTGCACGAAGACACTGAAATCTACACCCCGCTGACCTCGCGTATCGCTCACCTGGTGGTGATCGACGTATTGGCGATGGGCGTGGCCATGGCGCGCGGACCGAGCCTGGTCAACCACCTCAAGAGCGTCAAACGCAGCCTGCGCAGCTTGCGGCTGTCGCCCAAGTCGGTGAAAGCGCTCGACGACTGATCTCAAGTTCGAGCGCGGACCCTGTGGCGAGGGGATTTATCCCCGTTGGGCTGCGAAGCGGGCCCAAACCTGCAACCGCGGTGTATCAGGCACACCGCATCACTGGTTTTACGACTGCTGCGCAGCCGAACGGGGATAAATCCCCTCGCCACAGAACAATGTTCACATCCCTGTAACCCACCCGCCGCCAAACCGTCATCCCACGCGCCTATCTTGAAACTCCCGTAATCGCCTTGGGAGACTCGAAATGGCCCAGCCCTACGAAGAACGCAACAGCGCCGTCAAAACCCGTCGTCAGCAAGAAGACCAGCGCCGCATGGAATTTCGCCGCGCCATCGAAGACCGCTGCGAACGCCGTCAGCTGCTGGCCGAGATCGGTGATTTCCCCGAGCTTGAGCTCAACTACTGGCAGGCAGCTCCCGCAACTTCCCGTCGAAACGTTCAACCAGCGCGCTGATCTGCACCCGCTCGCTGCGGATAAACGCAAGGAATGCGTGGGCCACCGGTGACAGCCGTTTGGCCTTGGCCTGCACCAGGCACCAGCTGCGATACAGCGGCAGTTCTTCGATCGGTAACTCAATCAATCCACCGGTCGCCAACTCAAGGTTCAGGGCGTGGCGCGTCAACAGCGCGACGCCCAGACCTGCCAGCACACATTCACGCTGGGCTTCGGCCGATGCGACCTCCTGCGTCTGGTTGAAGTGCACGCGCTTCTCTTTGAAATACTCTTCGCACGCCAAACGTGTTCCGGAGCCGGGTTCGCGCAGCAACAGGGTGTAAGGCTCGAGGTCTTGCAAGCGCAGCGGCCCCATGTGGCACAGCGGATGGTCCGGCGGCGCGACGGCAACGATCGGGTTGTTGAGGAACGGCAGAAACTCCAGCCCCATGTCCTGCGGCACCATGGACATGATCACCAGGTCGTCGCGGTTATCAGACAGTCGACGGATCACCTGTCCCCGGTTGACCACCGTCAGTTGCAGATTCACTTCCGGATGCTGGCGCTTGAACGCGGCAAACAGATGCGGGACGAAATACTTGGCGCTGGATTCCACTGCCAGTTTCAGCTGGCCCTGCAACGATCCCTGCATGTCCGAGAGCTGCATGTCGAGGTTTTCCAGGCGTCCGAAAATGTCCCGGCTGGCACGTTGAAGCGCTTCCGCAGCTTCGGTCATGTAGAGCTTTTTGCCGACGTAATCGAACAGCGGTTGACCAATCAGCTCTTCGAGTTGACGAATCTGCAGGCTCACGGCAGGTTGTGTGAGCGACATTTCTTCAGCCGCGCGGCTGTAGGACCGCAAATCACAGACCTCATTGAAGATCTGCAACTGACGCAATGTCATACGCATCAATGACTTACGCATTATCTAGAAGCTCCCGCCCCAGGCTGATGAATCAACTATAAGTCTTTACTTATGGCTAACCCAATTATTAATCATTTTTGTTAATCCCTTGTGGGGGCTAGTGTGGGGCTGCGACTAAATCGAAACATTTAGTCACGCGTCGACCTGGTCTAGCAGGTCGTGGGTACCACCGGCTCAAGGGAACCTCCAAGTGATAAAAAAGATCCTGATCGCCAACCGTGGTGAGATTGCCGTACGAATCGTGCGTGCCTGCGCCGAGATGGGCATTCGCTCGGTCGCGATCTATTCCGACGCCGACCGCCATGCCTTGCATGTGAAGCGCGCGGACGAGGCCCACAGCATCGGTGCCGAGCCACTGGCCGGTTACCTGAATGCGCGCAAGCTGGTGAATCTGGCCGTGGAAACCGGTTGTGATGCGTTACATCCCGGTTACGGTTTCCTCTCGGAAAACGCCGAGCTGGCAGATATCTGCGCTGAACGCGGCATCAAGTTCATTGGTCCATCGGCTGAAGTCATCCGCCGCATGGGCGACAAGACCGAAGCGCGCCGCAGCATGATCAAGGCAGGCGTACCGGTCACTCCAGGCACCGAAGGCAACGTCGCGGACATCGCCGAAGCCTTGGTCGAAGGCGACCGTATCGGTTATCCGGTGATGCTCAAGGCGACTTCCGGTGGCGGCGGCCGGGGTATTCGTCGTTGCGACAGCCGTGAAGAACTCGAACAAGCCTTCCCGCGAGTCATTTCCGAGGCCACCAAGGCCTTCGGTTCGGCGGAAGTGTTCCTGGAAAAATGCATCGTCAATCCGAAACACATCGAAGCGCAGATCCTCGGCGACAGTTTTGGCAACGTAGTGCACCTGTTCGAGCGTGATTGCTCGATCCAGCGCCGCAACCAGAAGCTCATCGAAATCGCTCCAAGCCCGCAACTGACCCCGGAACAACGCGCCTACATCGGCGACCTGTCTGTGCGCGCAGCCAAGGCCGTGGGCTACGAGAACGCCGGCACCGTGGAGTTCCTGCTCGCCGAGGGCGAGGTGTACTTCATGGAAATGAACACCCGGGTGCAGGTGGAA
The DNA here is from genome assembly GCF_044759925.1 of Pseudomonas sp. NPDC099000. Lineage (NCBI taxonomy): Bacteria > Pseudomonadati > Pseudomonadota > Gammaproteobacteria > Pseudomonadales > Pseudomonadaceae > Pseudomonas > Pseudomonas sp. NPDC099000. The sequence continues at coordinate 269,226 of NZ_JBIWAF010000004.1, read as the reverse complement.
CACACCATCACCGAAGAAATCACCGGGATCGACATCGTCCGTGAGCAGATCCGCATTGCGTCCGGCCTGCCGCTGTCGGTGAAACAGGAAGACATCCAGCACCGCGGTTTCGCGCTGCAATTCCGGATCAACGCCGAAGACCCGAAAAACAATTTCCTGCCGAGCTTCGGCAAGATCACCCGTTACTACGCACCCGGCGGCCCCGGCGTGCGCACCGACACGGCAATCTACACCGGCTACACCATTCCGCCGTTCTACGACTCCATGTGCCTGAAACTGGTGGTGTGGGCGCTGACCTGGGAAGAAGCGATGGACCGTGGCTTGCGCGCCCTCGACGACATGCGTCTGCAAGGGGTCAAGACCACCGCCGCGTACTACCAGGAAATCCTGCGTAACCCGGAATTCCGTAGCGGCCAGTTCAATACCAGCTTCGTTGAAAGCCACCCTGAACTGACCAACTACTCGATCAAGCGCAAACCCGAAGAGCTGGCCCTGGCCATCGCCGCCGCCATCGCCGCCCACGCAGGCCTGTGAGGAATATTCCAATGACTAAGAAAATCCACGTTACCGACACAATCCTGCGCGACGCCCACCAATCGCTGCTCGCGACCCGCATGCGTACTGAAGACATGCTGCCGATCTGCGACAAGCTCGACAAAGTCGGCTACTGGTCGCTGGAATGCTGGGGCGGCGCGACCTTCGATGCCTGCGTACGTTTTCTGAAAGAAGACCCGTGGGAGCGTCTGCGCCAATTGCGCGCCGCGCTGCCTAACACGCGCCTGCAAATGCTCCTGCGTGGCCAGAACCTGTTGGGCTACCGTCACTACAGCGACGATGTGGTCAGAGCGTTCGTCGCCAAGGCCGCGGTCAACGGCATCGACGTGTTCCGCATCTTCGATGCCATGAACGACGTGCGTAACCTGCGCGTCGCCATCGAAGCCGTAAAAGCGGCCGGCAAACACGCCCAGGGCACTATCGCGTATACCACCAGCCCGGTGCACACCATCGACGCGTTCGTGGCTCAAGCCAAACAAATGGAAGCCATGGGTTGCGACTCGGTGGCGATCAAGGACATGGCCGGCCTGCTGACCCCGTACGCCACGGGCGAATTGGTCAAGGCTCTGAAAAGCGAGCAGTCGTTGCCAGTGTTCATTCACTCGCACGACACCGCGGGTCTGGCCACCATGTGCCAACTCAAAGCCATCGAAAACGGCGCCGACCACATCGACACCGCGATCTCCAGCTTCGCCTCGGGTACCAGCCACCCAGGCACCGAATCGATGGTCGCGGCCCTTAAAGGCAGCGAGTTCGACACCGGCCTCAACCTGGAACTGCTGCAAGAGATCGGCCTGTATTTCTACGCCGTGCGCAAAAAATATCACCAGTTCGAAAGCGAATTCACCGCTGTCGACACTCGCGTTCAAGTCAACCAGGTACCAGGCGGGATGATTTCCAACCTGGCCAACCAGCTGAAAGAGCAGGGCGCCCTGAATCGCATGGCGGAAGTGCTGGCTGAAATTCCGCGCGTTCGTGAAGACCTCGGCTTCCCGCCGCTGGTGACCCCGACCTCGCAAATTGTCGGCACCCAGGCGTTCTTCAACGTGCTGGCCGGCGAGCGCTACAAGACCATCACCAACGAAGTGAAGCTCTATCTGCAAGGCGGCTACGGCAAGGCGCCGGGCACCGTGAACGAGAAGCTGCGTCGTCAGGCGATTGGTAGCGAAGAAGTGATCGACGTGCGTCCGGCCGACCTGCTCAAACCGGAAATGACCAAGCTGCGTGCCGAAATCGGCACCGTGGCCAAGTCTGAAGAAGACGTGCTGACCTACGCCATGTTCCCGGACATCGGCCGCAAATTCCTCGAGGAACGCGCTGCTGGCACCCTGACGCCAGAAGTGCTGCTGCCGATTCCTGAAGCCGGCGGCGTGACCTCGGCCGGTGGCGAAGGCGTGCCGACCGAGTTCGTCATCGACGTCCATGGTGAAACCTACCGCGTCGACATTACCGGTGTCGGCGTCAAGGCCGAAGGCAAACGTCACTTCTACCTGTCCATCGACGGCATGCCGGAAGAAGTGGTGTTCGAGCCGCTCAACGAATTCGTCAGCGGCGGCAGCAGCAAGCGCAAGCAAGCCACTGCACCGGGCCACGTCAGCACCACCATGCCGGGCAACATCGTCGACGTGCTGGTCAAGGAAGGCGACACCGTGAAAGCGGGGCAAGCCGTGCTGATCACCGAAGCGATGAAGATGGAAACCGAAGTCCAGGCGGCCATCGCCGGCAAAGTCACCGCCATCCACGTGGCCAAGGGCGACCGGGTAAACCCGGGCGAAATCCTGATCGAGATCGAAGGCTGAGTTAACAGCCTCGATACAACGCTTTAAACCTCGGGGGGGCATGTGCTCCCCTTTTTTTTGTCCGGCATTTGGGGTGAATCGCTTTCCCGAAGTCGCCTCCGATCAAAGGTGGGAGCGGCGGTGCGGCGATCCCACAGGTATCGAGTCGAGTCAGTGAAAGTGGCGTGGGTTGATCAGAATGCCATCCGCCACTGCCCCATCACGCCGTGATTGCGGCTGTCAGTACCGATCTCACCATTAAGGCCGACGCCCAGCGTATGTTTCGCTGACAAACCAAGGTCCAGACCTGCATCAACCAACAGGCTGTCCCGGTCCAGCGGTGCACCGGAAACGGTGAAGTTCTTCCCGCCCGTTGCCAGTCGTTGTCGGGTGTCGCTGTCGATATCCCCGTAGGTGTGTTTCCAGCCGGCACTGAACCGCGGGGTCAGTTGCATGCCGTTATGCAGCGTATTGATCTTCGCCAGCCGCAAGCCAAACGTACTGTTGAGGTTGTTTTGGGTCTGGTCGTGGACTTTCAGCGCTGCCGCGCCACCTTTTTCCATGTAACCGTCGCGCTGATAGCGTTGGTAGCCAAGGCTGGCAAACGGTTCGATGCTGACATTGGCTCGCCCCAGGTTGTAACCCACTTCGGCGAAGGCCTGCTGGGTGCTGGCAGCGTAACGGCCTTCGGGACGGTCGCTGAAACCGTTGAAGGCAACCCGGCGTTTAGTGCTGCCGTCGTGATTGCTGTAGGTCGCGCCCAGGCGTAGCGACATGGGGCCGTTCTGGCGCAAGGCATAAGCGCCCAAGTGCCAACTGTCGAGATCGCCGTCGAGTTCGCGGCTGTCCAGGCGGGTCTCGGACTTGCCGCCCATCACACCGATACGCCATTCCTCATCGACGCCCCAATCCGCGCCCAGGGCGAGGCCTTTGGTAGAAGTTTGCAGAGCGTCATGGTCACGATCCAGCGTTCCGCCGTGCCCCAAGGCTTGCAGCCAGACCCTGCTGTTTTCTTCGCTGCCGGCAGCCAGGCGTGGTGCGTTGGTTCGGTTGCCGGGTTTGTTGTAGCCGCTGGCGCTGTCCAGTTGGCGCATGGCCGAGAGCAGGGAGGCGCTGACCGGGGTGTCACTGTTCAGGGTTGCCTTGGCGAGGTTGGCGTTGCTGTCGCCGGTCAGTTGATCGAGAGCGTAGGTGGCTGTGGATTTATCGGTAGTGAGCAGGGCGGTGACGGCAGCATTGGATTCATTTGTTTTAGCCGTCGGCTCGTCCACGCTTTGACCAAACGCTCGAGCATTGTCGTCTGCGGCAAAATCCTCTATCGGCACTCCGTTGCGAGCGTAGTTGAGAACGACATCAGTCCTGGAGTAAGACAGAGTCGGCGTCATGTACGCCAGATTGCTGGTGACGCTGCCGAATTCGCCTACCACCAGGCCTGCTTCAAGCACCGTGTAATCACGGCTGTCGGGATAGTTGCCCGGCCGTGCAGAAACCTCCAGTGAGGCATCCTCAAGCGCTGCGATACCTTTGACGATGATGGTGGGAGACTTGCCGGTAGCCGTGACGCCGTAGGAGAGCGTGGCACCCTCTGTGAATATCAGATCTCCTTTGATGTGTGGGGCGCCAAGCCGCTCATTGACCTGCAATGTACCGTCTACGTAAAGATCGCGTACCTCACCTGGGCCGCCGTAGCGTCCACCTTCGTAAACAATGGCATCGCCCGCGATGCTGCCCATGTTGACCAGCGTTGCGCCGGCCATCACCTCGGCTCCGCGGTCGAAGTCGTCTTTACCCGTCAAGGACCAAGCACCTTGCTCGACTCGCAACCCGGAGAAGTTACTGGTTTTGTCGAGTATGCCGCCGTCGGGGGAGTCGAGCAGTATTGCGTTTTTCCCGCCACCGCCCTGGATTTCTCCTGCAAAGCTGACTCCGTTACCGACGATAAGAAGGTCATCTCCCGCCCCCAGTTTCAGTGAGACGCCATCGATGCTTTCGTACCGTCCTGCTGCAAGGGTGCGCTCAGTGCTACTGGCATTTGAGAATTCGTCGAACGTCATCGGTGAATCGTTCTCTACCGTTTCGAGCGGGACATCATTGTTCACGGGAAACTCGTAAAGATGCTCCGCTGGATCGATGGGTTCCGCGGTAGCGGCTACAGGTGGCGCAGGGGTCGCTGGTACCTCAGCCGTAACCGGGTTGGGTTCGCCTTCCGGTGTTGTGGGCGATGGCGGTGGGAGCGAATCGTCGGCAGTTTCGGGAAAGTCATAAAGATGCGCTGCGAGATCTACCGGGTCCGGAGCCGCCGGAACCGTTGGCATCGGAGTCACCGGTTCTTGTGGCTTAAGCGAAGCGGGTTTGACGGCGTGCACCATTGGGCCAATGAAATTCCTGATCGCTAAAAGGTCATCTTTTTTAGGCCAAGCGGCTACTCGAGTTTTCTTGGCAGGTGCTTCGACTGCGACTTTAACGTCTGCTTGCTGAGCCATCGATATATCGATGCAGCCAAGAGAGAGGGCGATCGCCAGGGCGAGTTGGTGCGGGCGATGAATGAACGGCGTGGGCATTGAATTCGACCTCGTTTTTCTGGAGGTCGAACTCTAGGAGGGAGCACGGGTGCTTGAATGCCGGGCGTTTCCGGCGCTTTTGCAGGGACTTGGAAATTCGGTTGTAGCAAAAATCCAACTCCGCAGATTACGTGTGCATTGGCCTTCACGCGGTGGGATTTTTGCCTACAACCTTTCAGGGTTGGTCTGTTCTTTTACAGGTCAGAAACTCATCTGCCACTGCCCAATCACCCCATGATTGCGGCTGTTGCTCCCCATCTCCCCGCTGTACCCAATCCCCACCGAATGCCGCGCCGAAATGCCCAGGTCCAACCCGGCTGCCAGCACCAGACTGTCACGGTCCAGCGAACTGCCATCGACACTGAACGCCGTTCCCCCGACCACAAACGCCTGGCGCGTCGAGTTGCTGACATCGCCATACGTGTGCTTCCAGCCAGCGGTCATGCGGGGCGTCAGGCTCATGCCGTTCTCCAGCGAACTCAAGTGCGCCAGGCGCAGGCCGAAGGTGCTGCTGAAGTTGTCCTGGGTTTGTTTGTCGACCTGAAGTGCAGCGGCGCCGCCTTTTTCCTGGTAGCTGTCGCGGTGATACCGCTGGTAGCCGAGGTTGGCAAACGGCTCGGCGCTGAGTCGGCCGCTGCCTATTGCATAGCCCAGTTCGGCGAAGGCCTGTTGGCTGTCGGCGTCGTAATCGCCTTTTGGCCGATCGCTGAAGCCGTTGAAGGCCACCGTGCGTTGGCTTTCACCTTGATGACCGCTGTACGCAGCACCGAGACGCAAAGCGAAGGGGCCGCTTTGGCGCAAGGCATAAACGCCGGCATGCCAACTCTCGACGTTGCCATCGGCTCCCGTGGCATCCAGATCGGTTTTCGAATAGCCGCCGAGAACACCCAGTCGCCATTGCGGATTGAGTGCCCAATCTGCCCCGAGCACACTGCCTTTGGTGCGCTGTTCCAGACCGCTGCTGCCATGCTCACCATCAAGCTTGCCGTAGCCGCCGATGGCTTGTAGCCAGAGTCGGCCTTGGGCGTTCGGGTCGTTGAGGTTGCGGGCTTCGGACGGAACGCCGGTAGCGGCGAGCACCGGGGTGTCGCGCTGATCCAGACCGACCATCAACCCTGAACCGCCGCCCATTTGTTGCATCGCCGACAGCATGCTGCCGCCGATCTGGCTGCTGGCGCCGAGGGTGGCGCTGGTCAGGTTGGCGTTGCTCGCGCCGGCGAGTTGCTCGATTGCATTGCCGGCCGTGGTGCTGGTGGTGTTGAGCAATGCGTTGTAGAGCGTGTTGTTTTTGCCCATCGACGCGAGGCTGTTGGCGGCGCTGCTGCCGTTGCCGGTGACCGCGAATTCGTTGAAGGCGACATCGTTGCGGGTGTAGGTCAGGTCGACCTGGGTCGGGGTGTAAGCGAGGGTCGGCGTGAGGAACGCGTAGTCGCTGGTAACCTTGCCGAAGGTGCCGTTGATGCTCGCCGCTTGCAGCACGGTGTATTGGCTCTGCCACGGATATGTGCCGCTGCCGGGGTTCACCGCCAGGGTTGAGCCGTTCAAGTTGGCCGCGCCGCCGACCTTGACCGGCGCGCTGCTACCATCGGCATTGACGCCGTAGGCCAGAGTGGAGCCGCTGCCCATGGTCAGGTCGTGAGTGATGGTCGCTGTGCCAAGTTGGGTGTTGGTGCGCAAAGTCCCGTTGACCAGCAAGTTACCCACCGAACCACCCCCGGCATAAACACCGCCTGCGTCGACGGTCAGGTTGCCGGCGATTCCACCTTGGTTGATCAGCGTTGCGCCGTTGCGCACCGCGCCGCCTTCGCTGAAATCACCGCTGCCGGTCAGCGTCCAGTCACCTTGCGTGACCTCCAGCCATTCGAAGTTGCGACTCGCACCGAAACTGCCGCCCGCCGCGTCGTCCATCACCACGCGGTTGTCACCGCTGCCGCCGTCAACCACACCGACGAAGCGGCTGCCATTGCGCAATGTCAGGTTGTCGTTGCCGCCACCCAAATCCAGCGCCAGGCCATTGCTGCCGCTGATCGTGCCGCCGTTGATCACGCTGTCATCGAGCTCGCCGACGAACTTCACGCCGAAACCGTCGAGGCCCTGAATGGTGCCGAAGTTTTCCAGCGTGGTCGCCGCCACGCCCGAGCCGCCGCTGCCGTCGTCGACCAAAATGGCACTGTTGGCGCCGCTGATCAGCGCCCCGTTGGCGTTCAACACATAGCCGCCGCCCAACGCGATGCCTTCACTCCCGTTGGCGAAACCACCCTTGTCGACACCGCCGGCGCCGACACCCTGAATGGAGCCGTAGTTTTCGATGTGGGCGAGCTTGTCGATGTCCACGCCATCGCCGTCACCATTGGGTTGCAGGCCCGAATAAGCGCCGGTAATCGTGCCGTGGTTGATCACGGTGCCGTCGCCATCGGAGCCGAAGCCCGAGCCATTGCGACCGGTGATTTGACCGTAGTTGGTCAGTGTCGCGCCCAAGTCAGTGGTGATGCCGTGGCGGCCGCCGGAAATGCTGCCGTAGTTGGTCACCGTCACACCGGTCGCGGTGTCGATGTCGATACCGTCGAATTTGTTGTCAGCGATTCGAGCGTCGCCGGTAGAGATCTCGCCATAGTTGGTGATCGTCGCGTTGGCACCGGTCTTCATGCCATCGCTGGCGTCCCCACGGATCAATCCGCCTGCGCGGTTGATGATCGTCGTTTTGACTCCGGCACTGCGCAACGCATCCAGATCCAGGCCTTGGCCGGTGGTGGAGCGGATGATGCCGCTGTTGTCGATCAGCAGGCTGCCGCTGGCGAAGTTGCTGTCGATGCGCAAGGCGTCGTTGAAACCGAGGATCTGCCCGCCGGCGCGGTTATAAATGCTGTAGTTGCGCGCCTGCGTCAGGTCCCCGCTGCTATCGATGGCCCGGCCGCCGGTCGAGATGATCTTGCCCGCGTTATCGATCACCACACCAACGCCGCTGGTGCTGTCTTTCAGGCTCACTGTCTTGCCCGCGTTGGTGATGCTGCCCGGCGCCGAGATCGTCAGCGAGTCCGCACCGCCTAGGGTTTGCGCGGTGGTAGTCGGTGTGTCGATCTGCACATTCTTGAACGGCGCGGCGTGGGCGCCGGCGCTGATCAACAACGCGATGCTGAATGCCAGGCGCTGGGGGGAGAAGGGCATGTGAGACGGCCTTTTTGTTATAAGCGGGCCGTTTTGTATAGCGGAGGGTTTTTACAGAATGATGTCAGCGTCTCAGCGATATCTGCATTGTTTTGCAACTTTTGCCACTAGGATGATCTTGGATATGCATTTTAATGCGCTTACGAAGATGTCTAGCGGATCGATAATGCACTATATTGCATTCACAGCTTTAAAATTCTCGAAAAAATGCATTTAAATGCAGGTGGTCGCCGCATGTACAACCTGACTTTACAGATTTTCATTACAGGGGAATGGCACGACGCTATGGTTTTGGGCTTCGACAGCCCTGAGAAAGGTTTCGAAAGCCGATGCAATTTCGGCTACGAAACACCCTATCTTGTCGAAAACATTGAGGATATTGGATCACCCTTTGCCAGGGCAGTGAGTGCCAGGTTTCCTTTGGACTTCGAGGGTAAGCGATCCAATGCACCAGCATTTCTGCATGACATCGCACCTGCCGGTGCAGCCAAGAGATTTCTTCTGGCGCGCATAGGTCGCGACAAGCCTGCTGATATCAGTACTGATCTTTATTTACTGGCCAGAAGCACTCCGGCACCGATTGGCAACATGCGCATAAAGGAATCCGCCGAGGCGGTAGACCAGCGCGAACCTATAGGGTTTACACGCGAGGATGTCATTAGTCGTGATAACCGGTTTCTCGAATATGCCTATGAGCAGGGTGCTGCAATTGGTGGGGCAACGGGGGCGGGGGGCGAGGCGCCCAAACTTTTATTAGCTCAGGGCAAGGATGGAAATTTATACCCGGACGCAGTATTGGATGACGCAGACGTTACCCAACACTGGTTCGTGAAGTTCTCTCGCAACAAAGGAAACAGGAACGATCAAGACATCCTCAGAAGCGAATACCACTACTACAAAGCACTACAAAAACTAGGCATCGAGACAGTGGCAGAACAGGGCTTGGCGCTGGAGGAGGCGACCAAACCCAGTTTGTGGATGCAGCGTTTTGATCGACAAGTAACCCCTCAGGGTGTCGAGCGTTTTGCCGTGGAGTCGATCTATTCTTTGGCGCAAATAACCACGCCCGGTAGCGCAATGGACCACATGGAGATTATCCGGCTACTTGCGAGACTCTGGCGTGATGCAGGGCAAGCGGACCAGATCCCGAATCTCGTTGCGGACTATCTGCGCCGGGATCTGCTCAATAAAATCCTCGGCAACTCAGATAACCACGGCCGCAACACCGCAATCATCCGCGGCACAGACTCGTTTCGCCTGGCTCCGATTTATGATCTGGCGCCAATGGTGATGGACGACGAAGGCGTAACACGCACCACCAAGTGGCCAAAAGAATTGGAGAGAGCGGGTGATGTTGATTGGCGTGGCGTATGCCGGGCATTGGCTGACATTGCCGATCCGAAGGATCCATTGGCCGCTTTGAATGATGCACAGGAGTCTTTCCTGCGATTGCGCGAGGATGCCAAACATCTGGCAGCACTCCCCGACATTTTGAGCGCCAGTGGCTTGCCCGACGCAACAATGAATCACCCGCGAATTGCCTTGAAAAATCTGGAGCAGCGTTTGAAAGAGTGGGACCTGAAATGAGCATGACCGTTGCCGAGCGCACTGTGCTCATCGAAAGCATCCAGGAAGGGCTGGCTCAAGGCACTCTTGAGATAAGCGAGGCGGTCCGTCGACTACGAATAGAAGTCACAGGTTTGCATCAGACCCAATTCGCAAAAATGTGCAAAATCTCGGTGCGCACGCTGGTGCATATCGAGCATGGAGAAGGGAATCAGACGCTGAAATCGCTGAATGCAGTGTTCAGACCTTTTGGACTGAAGATGGGCGTAGTGCGGATTCGGCGCGACTTGAGCTGATACTGCACCGCGCACGGGCGCCCCCTTAAAGATGGCATCTAGGGATCTGCTGCCGTTCGAGGGCAGCGATCCTTAAACTAACTCCGACTCAAATACGCCTTCCCATAATGCCGCTCCATCCTTGCCTGAATCAGCTCCAGCCCAATCGACATCACCCAGTAAATAATCGCCGCCGTCGTCAGCATCTCGATATACCGATAGCTCGACCGCCCGTACGACTGCGCCAGAAACATCACTTCCCAAACCCCCATCACCGAGATCAGCGACGAGTCCTTGAGCATCGAGATGAATTGGTTGGTGGTCGGCGGGATGATGGTGCGCATGGCCTGGGGCAGGGTGACGCGCCAGAAGATCACGGTTTCGCGCATGCCCAGTGCCAGGGAGGCTTCGCGTTGGCCGTGGGGGACGCCGAGGATGCCGGCTCGGAAGATTTCGCTGAGGTATGCGCCGTAGTTCAGTGACAGGGCGATGATGCCGGCGGTGACTGCGCCCGGGACGACGCCCAGTTGCGGCAGGCCGAGGTAGATCAGCAGGATCTGGATCAGCAGCGGCGTTCCGCGAAAGAAAGAGGCGTAGAAACTGGCGATGCCGAAGGCCACGGCGCTTTTCGACAGTCGCGCCAAGGCGGTGATGAAACCCAGCAGCGACGACGTCACGATGGAGGCCAGGCACAGAAACAGCGTCAGCGCCGCGCCTTGCAGGAAGCCGTTCGGCGCCAGGTGCAGGCCGATCAGATTGGGCAGTTTGTCGAGGATGATCGAGAACTTCAGGTCGAAGCTCAGAAAGAAACTGGCGAACAAACCGAACATCGCCGCCCACGTCAGGTACAAGCGTGTGCGGAAACTGAAGACGCGTTGCAGCCGCGACTCAGCCACTGGTTGCGGCGGCTGAGGAGGTGTCGGGAAAGAAGTCATTGGCTGATGTCGGCGCCGATCCATTTTTGCGAGAGCTTGCTCAGGGTGCCGTCCTGTTTCAGTTGCGCAAAGACCTCACGCACCTTGGCGTCCCACTGCGCGTCGCCTTTCTCGATGGCCACCGAGTTCGGCTCCGAATACAGCGGCTCGCCGGCCAGCTTGAAGCGTTTGTCTTCGGTCAGGCGCGGTTGCGCGGTGACGAGGTTGGTGAGGATCGCATCCAGCCGCACGCCGGCCCCCAGCCCCAGGTCCTGGAATGCCACGTTGTCGGTGTCATACGGTGCGATCTGCACGTCCTCGAACGGGTATTGCAGTTGGGTGTCTTCAGCGCCTTCGATCACCAGATTTTTGTTGAGGTAACTTTCGTAGCTGGAGGCGCTGGTGAGGCCGACTTTCTTGCCGCTCAGGTCCTTGGCGCTGTGAATACGATCATCCTTGGCATTGACCACGATCACGGCTGGCGAAGCGTAGTACTCGACCGGGAAATCGAAGACTTCGGCGCGGGCCTTGCTCGGCGTCATCGAGCAGACACAGATGTCGTAACGGCCACTCCAGCGTCCGGCGGCGATGACGTCCCAGGACGGCGTTTCCAGACGCAGTTTGACGCCCAGTTTGTCGGCCACGGCTTTGGCCACATCAACGTCAAACCCGTCGAGTTGGTTCTGGTCGTTGAGGAACGAGAACGGTGGATAGCTTTCCATCAACACGCCCACCAGTTCTTTCTTCTGCTCGATGCGGTCCAGTGTCGCCCCGCCAAAGGCTTGGGTGGAGGCAGCCAGAATCGTCAGGCCCAGGGCCAGGAGTGGTTGAAATTTCACAGTCGATCCCTGAAAAAAAGTGGTTGTTATTAACCGGATGGTGCGTATTAAATAGTTATAAGAACGACTCTGATAGTGAGTTATTTTCATAAGCATATGAGTGAAAAGCATATGGGCGCAGGAAGCACGGTAATTCTGGATGGCGGCATGGGGCGTGAGTTGCAGCGTGCAGGAGCGCCATTCAGACAGCCCGAATGGTCGGCGCTGGCCTTGATTGAAGCGCCGAGGGCAGTAGAGGCGGTGCACGCGGCTTATATCGACAGTGGCGCCAACGTGATCACCAGCAACAGTTATGCGGTGGTGCCGTTTCACATCGGCGAAGAGCGTTTTGCAGCAGAAGGGCAGGCTCTCGCGGCGCTGGCCGGTGAGCTGGCGCGGCGTGCGGTGGAGGCTTCGGGCAAGGCCGTGCGTGTGGCCGGTTCGCTGCCGCCGCTGTTTGGCTCCTACCGTCCGGACTTGTTCGACGCTGCTCGGGTCACTGAATTACTGACGCCTTTGGTCAAGGGACTGGCGCCTCATGTCGACCTGTGGCTGGCCGAAACACAAAGCTCCATCGTTGAGGCGCGGGCGATCCACGCTGGTCTGCCCAAGGACGGAAAGCCGTTCTGGCTGTCTTTTACCTTGAAGGATGAGGACACGGACGAAGTGCCGCGTTTGCGTTCCGGTGAGCCCGTAGCTGAGGCCGCTGCGGTGGCTGCCGAGCTGGGTGTCGAGGCGTTGCTGTTCAACTGCAGTCAGCCGGAAGTGATCGGCGCTGCAATTGATGCGGCGCGGGAAACCTTCGAGCGTTTGGGGGTGAAGATTCACATCGGCGCGTACGCCAACGCCTTCCCGCCACAACCGAAAGAGGCCACGGCCAACGATGGCCTGGACCCGTTGCGTGAGGACCTCGATCCGCCGGGGTATGTGCAGTGGGCGGCCGACTGGAAAGCGCGCGGCGCCAGTCATTTGGGCGGATGCTGCGGGATTGGGCCGGAGCATATTGCGGTGTTGGCCCAGAAACTCGCCTAAAAGATCGTTCCCACGCTCCGCGTGGGAATGCCGCCATGGACGCTCCGCGTCCGGCCCGGAATGCGACGCGGAGCGTCGCGGGATGCGCTCCCACGCAGAGCGTGGGAACGATCGTCAGGTGCGGCACTCGGCCAGGGTTTTCACCTGCCCTGAATCCGTCTGGTTTTCATCGGATAGCCACCGCTCAAACCCAGCACCGATCGCCGGCCATTCCGAATCCAGAATCGAATACCACGCGGTATCCCGGTTTTGCCCCTTCACCACCATGTGCTGACGGAATACGCCTTCAAAACTGAACCCCAACCGCTCCGCCGCGTACTTGGAGCGGGCGTTGCCGTTGTTGCATTTCCACTCCAGGCGCCGGTAGCCCAGCGCAAAGGATTCTTTGGCCAGCAAGTAAACCGCCTCGGTACTTTTCGGCGAACGCTGCATCGGCGCACCGAAGGTGACGTGGCCGATTTCGATGCGACCTTGCGCCGGGACGATCGACATCAGACTCAGGATGCCCTGCACATCACCGCTGGCACGGTCGATCACGCTGAAGAAATACGGGTCGCTGTTGGCCGCATGGTTGTTCAGCCAATCGTTGAAAGCGCTGCGTTCCGGGAAAGGGCCGTAAGGCAAATAGTCCCAGAGTTTCGGGTCCGATCCCGGGCCTTGCAGGGCTTTCCACAAACCCTCGGCGTGACGCGCCGGGTCGAGTTTTTCCAGGCGGATGAAACGCCCTTCGAGGGTTTGAGCCGATGGCGCCGGGACGCCTTTCCAGTCTGCGAGTGAAGTCGACATGGTGTTCTCCTTGAACCTTAAAGGGCTTTGCGAAACTGGATGAAACCGGGGCGTTCGGCGATGCGCTCGTAGAGCTGGATCGCGGTGGCGTTGGTTTCGTGGGTCAGCCAGTGGACCTTGCAGCAACCGTCCGCTTTGGCGGTGGCGTAGACGAATTCGATCAGCTTGCGGCCGACACCGGTGCCGCGAGTCTCCGGCGTTACCAACAAGTCTTGAAGGTAGCAGGAGTTTTCGATGCTCCAGTTCGAGCGATGGTAGATGAAGTTCACCATGCCGACCGCTTTGCCATCGACCCACGCCAACGCCGAATGGGTCGGTTCATTCTGCTCGAGCATGCGCTGCCAGGTGCTGTCCGTGACCGCCTCGGACAACTCGGTGTTGTAGAAGCGCAGGTAGGCTTGCCACAGCGGCAGCCAGGCGGCGTGATCGTCGGCGCTGACCTGGCGAATTTCAATCTGACTCATGTTCATTCCTTAACGCATCAAGTGGGCGAGGGCCTGGTCGTGCACATCAGGGCTGGCGGCGAGCCCTTCGCGCACACCGGCGATGTCTTCGGCGCTGCGGTTCTGGCTGAGTTTGCGTTTGCCTTCCAGGCGCTGGATCGGCAGGGCAAACCCGACGATGGCCTTGAGCATGCCGTCGATGTAATCAGCGGGCGCATCAGCGACTTTCCACGGTTGCGCGCGGCCGGCTTCGTGACGATCGGTCAGCGCGCTGACCAGGTTGAGCAGGCGATCGGCATCGGTGAACACCTCGGCTGTTCCGTAAGCGTGCACGGCGACGTAGTTCCAGGTCGGCACGACTTTGCCGTGCTCGGCTTTGCTTGGGTAAAACCCCGGGCTGACGTAGGCATCGGCACCGGCAAAAATCACCAGCGCTTCGGCTCCGTTCTGCAGTTCCTTCCACTGGGGATTGCCCCTGGCGAAGTGGCCGTAGAGGGTGCCATTCGGGCCCTGCTCAGGGTTGAATAACAACGGCAAATGACTGGCTTGCAGACCTTGCTCGCCGTGGGTGACCACCATGGCGAGACGCGTGTCGAGTATCTGCTGCTGCAGTTCATGCAAATCTTTGATGGAAAAGCCGCTGGGGTTGTACATGGAAATATTCCTTGGCGAATGCGTCCATCCTAGGCAGGCTATTGGTCTGTTGTAAGAGCCATTAATGACCAATTTCATAGGTCCATTGTCATGAGCGAAACGCCGCTTTCACTGTCATTCAACCCCGCCGGTATCGAACTTGATCGTCGTCAGGGTTTGAGTCGCCAGCTTTATCAGGCCTTGCGCCTGCGGGTGCTGGACGGACGCCTGGCCAGTGGCACGCGATTACCGGCCAGCCGGGATCTGGCGGCGGCGTTGGCGATTTCCCGCAACAGCGTGGTGCGGGCCTACGATCAACTCTATGCCGAGGGGTTTATCGAGGGGCGTGTCGGTGACGGGACTTACGTTGCGCAATTGCCGCAAACCGCAGCCCCCGGCAAAAAATTATCCACAAAAGTATCCACAGGGTTATCAACAGGGTTACCCACAGCCTTATCCACAAATTGGCTGGATTTACCTGTGGTTTCATCCAGTAAAGTTATCCACAGCGGTGCATTGGGGCGGGTTGAGAACAACCATTTGCCGACCCCGCCGAGTGGTCCGCCCAGAGCCTTTCGGGTCGGGGTGCCGGCATTCGATCTGTTTCCTTTCGAGGTGTGGGCCAAGCTGAATGCGGCTTTCTGGCGCAAGCCGGATTTGCAGCAGCTGTGTTATGGCGATCCGGCGGGAGACGAGCGTTTGCGCGGCATGATCGCCGCGTATTTGCGCAGTTCACGAGGGATGCAGTGTTCGGCTGAGCAAATAGTGATCACCAGTGGCGCGCAGCAGGGGATTAGCCTTTGTGCACAGCTGCTGGTGGAGCCGGGCGATGGGGTGGCGATCGAGAATCCGGGGTACCGCGCGGCAGGTCATGCGTTCGCCGTGGCCGGTGCGCAATTGCATGGCGTGGCGGTGGACAGTGAGGGCATCGATTGCAACGAATTGAACGGCCTCAGCGATTGTCGACTGGCGTATGTCACACCTTCGCATCAATACCCGACCGGGGTGGTGATGAGCCTGGCGCGACGTCTTGAGTTGTTGGCCTGGGCCGAACGCACCCAAGGCTGGATCGTCGAGGACGACTACGACGGCGAATACCGCTACAGCGGCGCGCCGCTCGCCCCGTTGGCCGCACTCGACCGGCAGGGCCGGGTTTTGTACGTCGGGACGTTTGGCAAAGTTGCCTTCCCGGCGCTGCGCCTGGGTTACCTGGTGTTGCCGCCAACGCTGGTGCAGGCGTTCTCGCAACGGCGAGCGGTGGACGTCCGGCATTCCGAGGTCAGCACCCAAGCGGTCATGGCCGAATTCATGGCTGCCGGGCATTTCCAGCGGCATATCCGGCGCATGCGCCGGGCGGCCCTGAGCCGGCGCAATACCTTGCTGGCCGGTTGGCCGCAGAATATTCCCGGCATCGGCAGCCTGCCGAGTGTCGCGGCAGGGCTGCATTTGACGGTGGCGGTCGACTCACAGACCCGTGAGCGCGAACTGGTGGAGCAGGCGGCCAGCGTCGATGTCGAGATCAATGCGCTGAGCGGCTACTGGTTGCCGGATTCGGCGAAACCTATGGACCAGCGCGCGGGGCTGGTCCTGGGGTTCGCGGCGGTGCCCGAGGCGGCCATCAGTGCCGCGCTCGGGCGACTGGAAAAGGTCTGGCGTCGTTAAGTGGCTACGTTGTGGTGTTTGCCTGTGGTTCCAGGTCCAGGAACAGTTTTCGTAGCGCAGGATCTTCCAGCTTCCTGAACACCCCATCGATGGGTTCGAAGGTGGTCAACGCCTGCTGCTGTTCCAGTGGCAGCGTTTTCAGGTAGTCATCTGAAACTTTCAAATGGGCCGCGGT
The DNA here is from genome assembly GCF_044759925.1 of Pseudomonas sp. NPDC099000. Classification (NCBI taxonomy): domain Bacteria; kingdom Pseudomonadati; phylum Pseudomonadota; class Gammaproteobacteria; order Pseudomonadales; family Pseudomonadaceae; genus Pseudomonas; species Pseudomonas sp. NPDC099000. The sequence goes on along the minus strand of NZ_JBIWAF010000004.1, from coordinate 252,863 downwards.
GTGTGTATTTGCCGGACTCGACATCGTCTCGTAGTGGAAATGCGCAACCCATAACGGCTGATTGCGGGTCTTGTCGACAATCCGGTACTCCTGGAAAAAGTCGCCGAGCCCTCTGGTCTGGATGCGTCCACGTCGATCGCGGCTGATGTCGAGCTGTCCGTTTTCATGCATCCATTTGAAAATGCTCTGGGACGGTTTGCGGCGCGTGTAAAGGTCGGCGCGAACGCTGACACCTTCTTTGCGCAGACGACTGGCCCCCTCACGTAAATCGCGGCTCAGCGTGGCAACCGGGAGAGGGGTGGCTTCGTCCTTCCTGCTGTTGATCACGGCTTGATCAACGCGGCTGGCAGCCTGCTCCAGTTTCAATGCCTGCTGATCGAACACATCCTGAATATCGGCAGGGATGCGTCTTGGGAGCAAAGCGTCTTTACGGGTGCGTTCGATGAATGTGTCCGTTTCCAGGTTCAGCTCGATGCCGGCCTCGATCATTCCCGCATCATCCAGCACCGGATCGGGTTGTTTATAAACGGCGGGGGTAAATGACTTGAGCGGATCCACCGTGGTTTTTTCAGGTTCTTTTTTGCCGGGATCCCGCGGCCGGGTCTTGCGCACCTTGATCGGCTGCCGTGACGTACCCGGTTGTACTCGTTCTACAGGAGGCTGCACGGCCATGGGTTCCGATACTGGCAGCAACGTCTGTAACCGGTTTTGTGCGAGCTGCGCGAACTCGTCGATGAGCGATTGCACATGATCGAGCCTGGCTTGCCTGACCAGTCCAGGGTACGTGCCCGGCAATTCCTGAAGGCGCTGGTCAGCGTCGGCAAATGTCTCCACGAGACTGTTCAATTCCTCGACATGCGTCTGCACATCGGAATGTTCGCCTTCGACTTTCATCAGGTCCGCCATTTGAATCGCGGCCCTCGCGGCGCTCGCCGCGATATGTCCCACCGCTTTACGAGCCTGCTGCATCAGGGGGCTGGTCTGCTCATTGAGGCACAGCTCCTGTGACATGCCGATCTCGTTGGCCTTGATATCCAGAACGGTAAACGAAGGCGCCAGTTTCCTGATTTGCATTGCGCGTTCAATGCCAGGTCGTCCGGCCGCATGCATGTCCTCGAGTGTCGACGCAAACAGGGTCAGCTTTTCAATCATCTCGTCACCGATGTCGGACGCTTTCTGCACATTGTCGACGAACGTTTGCCAGGCAACGGGTTCGTTTTGTTTGCCGCTGCTCAGGACTTGGGTGGCCTGACCATACTCGGATCGTTTCAGGACAAACCACAACGACAGATTCTTCTCCAGCACCACGCTCATGCGAAGCAAGTCTTCCCGGTAGTTTTCCGTCCCGCCGAGGGTGCGCCATTCGCGTAGTTGCTCCAGCGCCTGGCGATACTCGACGATCGTTGCCTCCAGTTTTTCCATGTACGCCGCCGTTCGTTGATCGTAGTTATCGGCGTTGGCCTGCCCGGTGCGGTCATGTAACGTTTTCAGTTCAGTTTCCTTTGCTTTTTCCTGGCTTTTGAAGGAACTCAGGGCTTCCTCCAGATGGCCTCTGCGCTGCTCGTCAGCCGCTTCCTGGTGGCGGCTGAACGCATTCCCGGCCCCCCCTCGCAACCGCAGACGCAGGTCGAGTACCCATTGCCCTCGGCCGTTATCCATCAGCATTGGACCGTTTCGCTCAGGCTGATCCGGGTAAACGATATGAATTTCATCGTCGCCTTTCACGTCGACGTAAAACCACCGATCACCCACCTGTGCGTAGTTTCTGAAGTTGTGTTGGTAAAAATGCGGAGGCGCTCCCTTAACTTTCGTAACGTTTGTGCTGGAAATATCGGGGGCCGCGACTTTGAGCGTGTCCAGGTAAGCGCCCAGCGCGGTCGGTGTTCGGCGTGGAACCGAGCCGGCCAGCTCCAGGGAGGAAAGATGATCGGACGGAAGATCCGGGGCCAGCGGGGTGGGATTGAGCGTGACGGCCACAGGCTCGACAGGGGATTCTGGCGCTTTTCCCTTAGGCAGCTGTTCGATCCGGGGTTTGCTCGAAACCCTTCTGCGTCGCATCACGGCGTGATGGCTGAGGATAATGCCGATCGCCAGCAGAATGTCCGACACCGACGTCCATTCGATGAAGCGGTCATCCTGGTCATGGGCATCGAGTGCCTGTTGAATCTGATTGATGGTTTGCCAGACCCAGACGGCGGTGCCGACCGCACCGCTGAGAAAATTCGAGGCGACGTTGAAGAGCGCCCAGCCACTGTCCTTCAACACGTCCCAGCGCCGTTCGGCATTGGAGTGCGATTGCCGGTCGGCAAGGTTGACCAGCATCCGTGCGTTGCTTTTGAACAGCGCAGACAGAATGTCGCCGGTGATCTCGACGCTTTCGAGCACCACGCGCCCGAACTTGTCTGCGCGCTGCAATGGATTGACGATCTGTTCCGCGATCAGCCACGGAGAGGGCAGTCCGGTGGGAAAAACAGAGCGGGCATATTCAACGCTCAGGTTTTCATCGGGCAACCAGGCCAGCACGGTATCCCTGAGGTCACCGGGTTGGTGCAACGCGTACAAAAGGTTTTGCCTTGAGGGGTATTGCAGCAGGGGCTCATCGAGCATCGGCCGATAGAGCAGGCAAGGTCCGCTGTGTGCGTCTCGAGGGCTGATGATGAACATGTTGTCCACTGTGTCGCTGCTGCTGATCAAGCGATGTTGCGGCGTCATCGTGAGCGGGTAGAGGGCGATGGTTTTGGTGGCGACATCGGGATCGAGCAGCTCGCAGACGTATTGGTAACCGCGTTCGTCCACACCGGTTTCAGGCTTGAATCTGGCCTCTAATGCTTGCAGTGGCAGCAAAGAACGCAATTGATCGCGATAGAAGTTTTCCTGACGTCGGGAGGCGACCGGGTCCTCCAGCAGCTTGGGTTTGATCAGTTCGGGGTAAGCCTTGCCGATGTCCACTCGCGCTGACACGGTGGTGAGAAATTCAGCTGTGAGCCAATCCGGGACGGTCGCCCCACTCTTGAAAGATATGGTGGCCATGTAGGGCGCTTCGTTCTCAAGCGCGAAGTCGGCCAGCGTTTCGACGCGTTGATCGAGGGGGTTGGGCAGAATGAAATTGTCGGCGGTAAAACTGTGGGTGATTTTGATCCGCAGATCATCCAGCGCAAGATTCGTGGCGCCGACCGCCAGCGGATCCGCGATGATCGCTTCACGCATCAGCCGCTGGGCATAGTCGGTGATGGACGGGATCTCGGCGCTGGCCAATTGGCTGTCCGGTTGGCGATACAACTTGCCCAGTGCGCTGATGTAACGGCTGTAGTTTTGAATATCCTCGGAGGAGGCGTTGCGCAACCAATCGGGAATCGCTTTGTTCAGTTGCATGAGTCGCGCTTTTTCGTTGGGGTCGAGTCCGGTTTCGGGCTCGACCTCGACCTCGTCTGCCGGGGCTTCAATAAACTGCAGTGAGTTAATGGCATCCATTTGTGACGACACCAACGCCCACGCCATGTGATCGAAGATGTTGCCTTCGGGCTCGTAAAACCGCCATGTCAGATCGCGTCCTGACCGTTGTTCTTCCAGGCGTGCGGGAAGCGAGTTACCCAGTTCTTCCATCGAACTGAACGACTCATACGCGCGCTCGATGGTGTACATCACCAGCAGTTCGCGCTTGCGATACGTGGCCTTGAGCACCAGCGCGCCACCGATCAAAAGATGGCGGGTGATGTCATTCTCGACGGTATCGATATCGAGAAGGCACGCCTGAATGGCGGAAAATTCGCGGTTTACATTTTTACGGGTGGTTTTGTCCGGGGCGCTGAACACTTCCCGCGCCATCGCGCATTCATCGGCGTCCCAGCCTTTGACTTTCTGCACGTTCAACGCCTTGCGCAGCGTGTCAGACAGCTCCTGCCAGCGGGGGATCGCATGCCCCTTGGCATTCCAGAACGCCAGTTGCCGTGCTTGAGCCTCGACGAACAGGATCGATGCCGAGTCATTGAGCATCTTTGCAATGTCCTCGATGCAGACGGCGAGGTGAACCGGGTTTTTGCTGCCCGGCTCGAGGGTCAGGAAGTGCTCGCCTTCGAGGTAGTTAGCCGTTGTTCCATACAGCCCCTGGCGCATCAGCGCCAAGGTCAGTGACTCGAACTCGGTTTGGCCCGCCTCGACCTGGTCGTCCACGATGAGCCATTGAGGGGTGCCGATGTAGGCGTCATCAGGGGCGATCTGCAATTCTGGCGAGTTTTTTTCCAGCGCCTGGCGCAGCAGGTACGAAGCCACTTCGCTGAGCGTCGGGCCGTGGCTGGTCAGGTTCACCAGGTCACTGGTTTCTACCAAGGGTGTCGAGTCATTTTGAGGCAGTGACGTGTTGTTGCTCATGGCGGATACCTGGGCGCAATGACGAGGCCGGGAAAGCCTCTTGGTGCATCGAAGGTAATCAGGCATCGCCCACCGGGGGTGGTACATAGATATCGCGGGCAAAAAAGACCCGCGAATGCGGGTCTCGGGTTCAGCACAAGATCAGGCTTACGACCCTGAGGCCGAGGCCGGCACTTTGGCGAAAAACAGGGTGGTCGCCAGTTGCGGACTGATCTCGCTGCGGTAGATCGAGATCGCCTGGAGATCGTCGTTGGCGTTGCGGGCCTCGGTTGCGCCGCCCAGCAGCCGTTGCTGCACGGTTTTCAGGTGCGCCGCGGTGAAGGTTTGTGCAGGCGAAGCGGGTTCCGAATAGTGGAAGTGGGCATACCACAGAACACTTTGGCTGCTGTGATCGCGGATCTCATATTCTTCGAGATAGTCTCTTTTACGGCTTTTGAGCAAGCGTCGGCCGGGGTTCTTGACGATATCGACCTGACCTTCGCTGTGCAGCCACCGGACCCGTTCCGCCGTCGGCGGCTGTAGTTTGGTCATACTGATTCGCGTCAAGCGTCCCTGGTTGTGGAGTCTGGTTGCCCCGTCGTTCAGCTGCTTGGCCAGCGTTACGGCGGATCCCGGACCACCTTCGGTGGAATTACTGGCGGTCAGCGCATCGTCGATTGCGCTGGCGGCGTCCTGCAGTCGGTGAGCCTGCTGATGGAACATTTCCTCTATTTCCACGGGTATTCGTCGTGTCCCTTTCGAGTGGGCCTGCGTTCGACGAATGAACGCGTCCAGCCCAGCCAGCAATGCCTGGCCTTGAGCCGTGCTTGCACTCAAGTCGGGTTGGCTAACGGCGGGGGGAGCCGGTTTCGGGGCCACTCTTTCAACCCAGACACCCGGGGTCTTCTCATGAAAGGTCGAGATGACTTTACCGGTCAACGCCGAGGTCACGTCGATCAGTTGTGACCCTTGCATCGCGGAGTCGGCACGTGGCTGGCCCACCACCGTCCCTTTGTAACGGGTCTTGATGATTCGCTTGGCGGGAGCGGTCGGCGGACGGGAAGGGCCGGGTTGCGGCTCGAGTGCCTTGCGTTCGCGCAGCAAGCTCGCTAGCTGCTTCACGGTGCGCTGTTGAAAACCTTCGATACGTTGGCGCATCACGTCGAGGGGTGGTTGCAGGAACTGCCCGGGAAACTCCGTGGGCAGATCGACGATGCGCTGATCGGTGATCGTGAGTTGCTCCACCAGATCGCTGAGCCCATCGATCCGCTCCGGCAAGTGCAGCACCTCTTCGTCAGCAGCCAGGTCCAGCGAAGCCTGAATCGCAAGGCCAACATTTTCGACAACGCTCTCCAGTGCCTGACGCGCTTCAGCTGCGGGCGTGATGCTGTTGTCGAGGCACAACTCTTGACCGAGTGTGATCTGGAACAGTTTGAGGTCCTGTAAATCGAACGACGGCATGTTGGCTTTGACGTCGCGGATCACTTCGATGGCTTCTTTCCCGAGCAGGTTCAGTTGCTCGAAGCACGCATGCGCAGACTCGATTTTGTTGATGTAGCTGGCGGTCAAGTCGCTCGTGAGTTGATGGGTTTGCCGGCTGGTCTGTGTGTTTTCCGTTGGCGGGTTGTCGAGAAGATCGAGGGAAAGGCGCATTTGATTGCCGAAAAACGGCTGCTGATGAACGAACCATTTTTGCAGCAGCGACAGCTGGAAATCCAGGCGGCTGATCATTGCTTTTCGGAAATTGGGAATCGCCTCGCGAGCATTGAAGGCTTTCATCTGTTCCATGTTGGTGCTCAGGAGTGACGTCTGCGCGTCGAGCATTTCAAGGTACAAGCGGCGATGGGTGTCGGTGGCTGTAGTCGCCTGCGCGCTTTTTTCCGCTTCCTTAAGTGCTGTTTCGCGGCTTTTGGTCTGGCTTTCGAACGCTATCATTTGCTGTTTCAGTTCAGCCTGGCGTTGCCGGTTTTGTTGTTCCAGCCGTTGTTTCTCCTTGCCCCCGGCCTTGAGCCTCAGCCGCGTATCGATAAACCATTCGCCCCTGGCGTTCTTGATCAGCAACGGCCCCGTGCGTGCGGGAGATTGGCGCGAGTCAATGATCTGCACATCGTTGTTGTCGTTGAGGGTGACCTCGAACCATCGCTCGCCAACCTTGGCATACCATTTCCCCTTGAGCGAACTGAGGTGTTGGTGAAAGCCGGGCTCGCTGGAGGCGGCGGCCATTCCTTTGGGTTCGGCGATGGCCAGTTCATCAAGCAAGACACCCAGGGATGAAGAAGGCAGCGTAGCGATGGCGTGCAGAGACGTCTCATGGGCCGGTGGAAGCTGATCGAGGTCGGGCAGACGGGTGACCGTGATGGTGTGGGCAGGCTTGCTTTCGGGTGTTACGGAGGGCGGCTCGACCTTCTCGGGCAACCGCGAGACGGGCTTATCGCGAGTGGCAGCCCGATGGGCCAATACCATGCCGAGGGTCAACAGCAGATCGGTCAGGGCGGACCAGGCGAGTGGGCTGTCGTCGTTCTCTGCTGCATCGGTAATGTCCTGCAAGTCGTCCATGACCTGCCAGATCCACGCGGCCACCCCGGCGGTGCGACCGAGGAAGGGCAACGCGACATTGAACAGCATCCATGTGCCTTGCTTGAGCGTTGCCCAGCGAGCTTGCGCATTGGACACCGATTGTTGGTCAGCCAGGGTAATCATGGCGTTGGCGGTGGCTTTGAACAGGGCGGCCAGCGGCGCGTCATCGAGGGCTTCTGCACTGAGCGTCACCGCGCCCATCTTGCCCAGGGCTGACGTGGGATCGACCAGCAATTGGGTCAGCGTCCAGACCGAAGGCAACTCACCCGAAAACACGTACTGGGAATAGTTGAAGCGCACATCGTCGGACAGCCAGGCCAGGATCGATTGGCGAAGCGGTTTTTCGTGCTTGATTGCATACAGCAGATTGGCCTCGCTCGGGTATTGCATCAGCGAGGGGGTGAGCAATGGCCGGTAGAGCAGGCACGGTCCTTTATCGGTGAGTCGCGGACCGATGACGAACATGTTGGCGACTTCATCGCCTTTGCTGCCGGCGCGATCACCGGTCATAAAGGCCAGCGGTCGAATCACAATCTCCTGTCCGTTTACCCTGCGGTCGGCAGCGTTTTCCTGCATAACGGCATTGACGTACTGGTAGCCACGTTCATCAATACCCGCCTCGCCGCGCATCTTGTGCTGCAGCGCCTGCAAGGGCAGTTGGGTACGCAGATGGCGGGTGTAGAGTGCCTGCCGTCGTAACGTTTCTTGCGGATCATCAAGCAACTTGCGCTTGATCAGCGCCGGGTAAACCCCACCGATATCGACCTGCGTGACGAGATTTTCAAGATAGGCAGGGGTCATCCAGACGGGCACTGCGTCGCCGTTTTTGCAGTTCACCGTCTTGTTTCCCAGCGGAACGGCAATCAGGTTTTGCAGCGCCAGTTCGATCAGCGACAGCGTGGTGGTTTGCGTCTTGCCGGGGATCACGACAGCGCCCAGCACCACGACGCTGGTGATGCTGATTTCAATGTCTTGCAGATCCAGGTCCGCTGCCGCGGAATGATCCTTGATCATCTGCTCTCGCAAGGTTTGCAGCGCAAACTCCGGCAGTGACGAGATGCCTTCGTCGAAGGTTTTTCCAGCGTCCTGTTCCCGCAGCTGCGCCAGCTCCATCAAGTGTCGGCTGTAGCGGGTGAGGTCCGCCGACGAAGCGTTTTTCAGCCAGCCTGTCAGTAACCCCTGAACCTTGTTGAAGCGTGACGACGGCAGGGCTTCAAATTCAGTGAAGCTTTTTGCCGCGGCACTGATTTGTGGCGAAAGATTCGTAAAAGAAGTGCGCGCAACCCTACTGAATGAACCGATGGCTTCGGCTTCGAGTGCAATCAGCGCGCAGGCCTGGTGGTGAAAGAAGTTGCCCTCGGGTTCATACAGACGCCATTGCAGGGTTTGTTCGATGCTTGACGTTCCAGGGTGTGCGAACACTGTTTCACCCAATGCCGCAACAGAGTCATAACGCTTGAACCCTTCGGCAATCGAGTGCGTCAGCACCAGGGTCCGCGTGCCCAATGTGCCCACGAACACGGCGATGTCCAGGACGCGCAGATGTTCGCTGACCGCGTTCTCAACCCGATCGGTGTCGATCAGGCAGGCCTTGGTCAGGTACTTGTCCTGTGGCCTTGTTGCGCGATCCGGATGATTGAACACGGCCTGGGCCATGGCTTTTTCATCGGCATCCCAGTTCGAGGCGGGATCGGGGCTCCAGATGTCCTGCAGCGATTGCGCGAGCGAATGCCAGCGCGGCGTCGAAGGGCTTGTCTCCTGGTTCCAGTAATCAAGTTGCTGTTGCTGATAGGCGATGAACAGCTGCGGAGCGAGCGCGTTGAGCAGGCAACCGATGGCATCGATTTTCACCGGCAGTTGAGCCTGCGGTTCAGCGCCCGGTTGCAGGGTCAGGAAATGTTCTCCATCGAGGAGCGTCACCGTCGATCCCGACAAACCAAGTCGTACCAGCACATCGGTGAGCGATTCAAACACGTCAGGGCCGGGCACGACGTTGTCGCCGGTATCGACCCAGGTCGGGGTGACGACCGTGGCGAGCGTCGGATCAATCTTCAACTGCGGATACAGCGCGTTGAGCGCAGGGCTCAGCGCGGTCGCTGCGACTTCTCTGATCGAGGGGCCGGTGACCAGCTGGGTCAGTACCTCTTCTGCACTCGGGGCAACGGTTTCGGACATGGTCGTCTCCTGACTGAGAACGCGCCGCTGCTGAATGCGCAACGCGGGATCGGGAGAAGGTATCGGGCGGTTCAAAGTGTCGGGTGGTACATAAATATCGCAGGCAAAAAAAGACCCGCGTCGCGGCGGGTCTTCGGTTTTCAGCCGGGCTTCAGGTCCCGGACTTGATCTTGGTCCAGGCCCGGGTCCGCGCACGTTCGGCATCGCGCGGCAACGGTTGCAGGGTGTAGAGCGTGCCCATCGCTGTTTCGGTCGGGTACAGGTTCGGGTTGTTGCGGATCGCCGGGTCGACCAGTTCCGTGGCGTCCTTGTTCGGGTTCGGGTAGCCGACGAAATCGCTGACTGGCGCGATCACCTTCGGTTGCAGCAGGTAGTTGATGAAGGTGTAGGCGTCTTCCGGGTTCTTCGCGCCTTTGGGAATCGCGAGCATGTCGAACCAGATCGGCGCGCCTTCTTTGGGCAGGCGCATATCGACGATCACACCGTTCTTGGCTTCCTTGGCGCGGTTGGCGGCCTGGGAGAAGCTGCCGGAATAACCGACCGCGACGCAGATGTCGCCGTTGGCAATGTCCGCCATGTATTTGGAGGAGTGGAAGTAGGTGATGTATGGACGAATTTTCATCAACAGCGCTTCAGCCTTTTCGTAGTCCGCCGGCTTCTTGCTGTTGGGGTCCAGACCGAGGTGTTGCAGGGCCAGCGGCAGGATCTCCGACGGCGAGTCGAGCAGGGCGACGCCGCACTGCTTGAGCTTGCTGATGTTCTCTTCCTTGAAGATCAGGTCCCAGCTGTCCACCGGCGCATTGTCGCCCAGCGCGGCTTTGATCTTGTCCGGGTTGAAGCCGATCAGGATGGTCCCGTACATGTACGGTACGGCGAATTTGTTGCCCGGGTCGTTGCCTTCGAGCAGCTTCATCAGCTTCGGATCGAGGTGGTTCCAGTTCGGCAATTTGCTGCGGTCCAGGGGCTGGAACACGCCGGCTTCGATCTGCTTGGCGAGGAACACGTTGGACGGCACCACCACGTCATAGCCGGAGTTGCCGGTCAGCAGCTTGGCCTCAAGTGCTTCGTTGGTGTCAAAGATGTCGTAGACCAGTTTGGTCTGGGTGTTCTGTGCCTTGAAGTCTTCCAGCGCCTTGGGGGTGATGTAGTCGAACCAGTTATAGACGCGCAACGTTCGCTCTTCAGCGTGGGCGGCGCCACCGAGTACCGTGGCGCACAGTACCGGTGCGATAAAACGCTTGAGTCTGTTCATTGTTCTAATTCCTCATTGGGCGCTTTCAAAACCTTCGAGAACGTTCACGGCATTGATGCCGATTTCTTCTACCGCGTAACCGCCTTCCATCACGAACAGCGTCGGCTTGCCGAGCTTCGCGATGCGCGCGCCCATGGCCAGGTAATCCGGGCTGTCGAGCTTGAATTGGGAGATCGGGTCGTCCTTGAACGTGTCGACGCCCAGGGACACAACAACGATGTCCGCACCGTACTTTTCGATCTCTTTGCAGGCTTGTTCCAGTGCTGCACTCCAGCTGTCCCAGCCACTGCCGGCCGGCAAAGGGTAGTTGAAGTTGAAGCCTTCGCCGGCCCCTTCGCCGAGCTCGTCTTCATAGCCGAGGAAGAACGGGAACTCGGCTTCCGGATGACCGTGAATCGAGGTGAACAGCACATCGTTGCGTTCGTAGAAAATCGATTGGGTGCCGTTGCCGTGGTGGTAGTCGACGTCGAGGATCGCGACCTTTTTGTGGCCCTGATCGAGGAACGCCTGAGCGGCGATGGCCGCGTTGTTGAGGTAGCAATAACCGCCCATCAAGTCGCTGGCGGCGTGGTGTCCCGGTGGGCGGCACAAGGCGAAGGCACTGCGGGCGCCGCGCTGGATGGCGGTTTGCGCGGTGAGGGCCACTTGCGCTGCGCTGTACGCCGCTTGCCACGTGCCGGCGGTAATCGGTGCGCCGCCGTCGAAGCTGTAATAGCCGAGCTGGCCGTGCAGGCTGGTGGGGATGATCCGGCGCAGCGTGCGGGCCGGCCAGGTGTAGGGCAGCAAGTCGCCGTCAGTATTGAATTCGGTCCAGCGTGCCCAGGCGCCTTTGAAGAAGTCGAGGTAGTCGCGGCTGTGGATGCGCGCGATCGGCTCCAGGCCGAAATCCTGCGGCGCTTCGACCGGGCCGAGGTTCTGCGTTTGCACCCGTTGCAGCACATGGTCGGCACGTGAGGGCATTTCGAAGCAGGGCATCAGTTGCCCGTCCATCAATTCACAACGGCCGTGGTGCAGGTGGTGATCGTCCGAGTAGATCGTCAGCATTTTCTTGTTCTCCGCAGGCTGATTCGGTTGGCTACAGTCTTGCGGCGGATGGCGATTCGGAGAACGGCAGGAAAGGCCAAAAGGGGATCGATATGGCCAAAATAGTTGACCGAAATTCGCCCCTTGTTGGCGCGGCTGCGCCCCGGTTCAGGCATGGAATGCAGACCCGTGTGGGAGCGAGCCCTGTGGCGAGGGGATTTATCCCCGTTCGGCTGCGAAGCAGTCGTAAACACGGTTTAACTTTGAAATGCCGGGGTCGCTACGCAACCCAACGGGGATAAATCCCCTCGCCACAGGGCCCGCTCCCACAGGGATTGTCAGTGTGGCCGGAACTGACTCGGCGCCACCCCGCTCCAGCGCACAAACGCATGGCGAAAACTTGCGGTCTCGCTGAAACCCAGCGCCTCGGCGATCCGGTAGATCGGCATCTGGTCTTCACAGAGCATTTGCTTGGCCTGCTCGAAACGCAGCTCATCGAGCAATTCCTGATAGCTGCACCCCGAATCCTTGAGGTGTCGACGCAAGGTGCGCGCCGAGCAATTCATCTGCTCGGCCAGGCCTTCCAGCCCCGGCGCTGCATTCAGTTGCGCACGGAGCAGCTGCCGAATCCGCCCCAGCCACGCCTGACGCCCAGTGAATTCGGTGTTCTGCTTGCGGCAGCGGTCGACCATGGCCTGATGGGTGATGACATCGGCCAGCGGCAAGGGCTGGTCGAGCCAGCGCTTGTCAAACGCAAAGGCGTTATCCCGCGCGGCGAAGTGCAGTGGGCAGTCGAAGTGTTCGGCGTAGCTCGCCCGATAGTCCGGCGCCGCATGTTCCAGGCGAGCCGCAAGCAATGGCAGGGGATGCCCGAGCAGGTCGTCGCAGATGACTTTCAACGACACCAGACAGAACTCGGCGTTGAACACGGCCAGCGCCGGGTTCTCCCGGTAATCGGCGGCCACGAACCAGATGCGCTCGCCGTCCTCTTCCAGGCTCAACTCGAAAAGTGTTCCCAACAGCGCCGGATATCGTATCGCCAGGCGCAAAGCGTCACCGAAGGTGGCACTGGTGAGCAGCGCATAACCGAGCATGCCGTAGGACGAAACGTGCATCCGCCGGCCCAGTTCCAGGCCGATGTCCCGCTTGAGCGCGACCGCGTTGGCGCAAACCTGCATCTCCTGGTTGGTGGTGATGCGCGTGTCCGCCCGGCTCAGATCCGCCGCGCTGATGCCACTTCCCGCCAGCAGCGCTTCGCTGGACAAGCCTTCGGCCTTGAAGGTGTTGAGCACCAGGGAGACGGCGTTGAGGGTGGTGAGGTGGGAGTGGAGCATGGGTGTTCCAGCCTTGGGATGCTGGAACGGCAGCAAGTTGTATGCCGGGAACTGAACCTGTAGGAGCGAGGCTTGCCCGCGAAGCTTTTGGCGTATTCGAAGACCCCTTCGCGGGCAAGCCTCGCTCCTACAGGTCCTGCGGTGTGTCAGCTGAGTTCGCCGCAGAGGTCGAGCTCGATTAGTCGTCGCACTTCAGCGGTGTCCAGCCCGGCACCCAACAAGCCATGCAATTTACCGAACGCCGCCTCACGGGTCATACCGCCACCCGACAGCACGCCAACACCACGCAACCGGCTACCGGCCTCGTAGACATCCAGCTCAACGCCACCTTCGTGGCATTGGGTGACGGCGACAACAACCACACCTTTGTCCCGCGCCCGCTCCAGAGCGGCGAGAAATTCAGGGTTGTCGCTCGGCCCGGTGCCGCTGCCATAGCACTCCAGCACCAGGCCTTGAATGCCGCTGTTCAGCACGCCATCAAGTTGCTCGGCGCCGATACCGGGAAACAACGGCAGCACCGCGACTTTCGCCAGTTGCTTGCTCTGGTTGTAATGCAATTGAGCCGGCAGCGAAGTGACCTTCACACCACCGCCCTGACGCTCCAGCCGCTTGAACGGATGGCGACCGAAGCTGCGGACTTTCGCGCAACGGGTCGGGTCCAGCAGTTCGCCGTGGAAATACAGATGAACGCCCGGCGCCAGGCCATGGCCCAGGGCAACCAGCGCACCGCTGAGGTTTTCCCAGGCATCGCTGTCGGTCACGCCGGCCGGCAGCATCGAGCCGGTGAACACCACGCGGGCATTCAGGCCGAGCAATTGAAAACTCATCGCGGCGGCGCTGTAGGCGAGGGTGTCGGTGCCGTGCAGGATCAACACGCTGTCGCAGCCCTGGACATCCACGGCGTCGACCACCGCTTCACGCAGTTGCTGCCAGTACGCCGGGCTCATGTTGGCGCTGTCGATCAGCGGCGACATTTCACGAAAGCGCCACTGCGGCACGACAAGGTCAGGCTGGCTGTGCAGATACTCGCGCATCCGCGCTTCAAAACCGGACGCCGGGGCCAGGCCATTGGCGCTGGCTTGCATGCCGATGGTGCCGCCGGTGTAGAGCACCATGACGTGCTGGGCGGCAGGGTAGGAGTTGGGAACCATGGGAAAGTCTCCGCAAGAGATGACATGTAGGAGCGAGCCTGCTCGCTCCCACAAGTTGTGCACTTTAACTGACGGGCACAGAGGATGCGTCCGTCGTTTACCCATCAGCGTTGCGCTGCGGGTACGCCTTGCAGCTCGGCTTCTGCCTTTGGAGCAGCGGCCGGCGGATTGGCTGGCCAGGCGTTCAAGTCCAGGTCCAGATCCGGGAACTTGCTCGAATCGAACACCGGGGTCTTGATACCGGCAGCACGCTGGTCATCGTAGTCACGCAGGATGCGCATGCCGACCTTGAACAGCAGGAACAGCGCGATCAGGTTCACGAACGCAAGCAGGGTCATGGTGATGTCGGCGAACGCGAACACCGTACCCAGGTTCTCGATTGCACCCCAGAAGATCAACACCAGCACCAGCGCGCGGTAGCCGATCAGCGCCTTGCGGTTTTCACCGATCAGGAAGCGCAGGTTGCTCTCGCCCAGGTAGTAGTTGTAGAGGATCGAGGTGAACACGAACAACGACAGGGCCACGGAGATGAAACTGCGGCCCCAGTCACCGACCACGGCGGCCAGGGAGTTCTGGGTCAGGGCAATGCCGTCGCCTTCGAAGCCCGGGGTGTAGAAGCCCGAGAGCAGGATCAGCAATGCGGTGCAGGTGCAGATCACGAAGGTGTCGAGGAACACGCTGAACGCCTGAACCACGCCTTGTGCCACCGGGTGCTCGACCGAAGCCACGGCGGCCACGTTCGGCGCACTGCCCAGGCCCGCTTCGTTGGCGAACACGCCACGCTTCACGCCCATGACGATGGCGCTGCCGATCAGGCCGCCGAAGGCTTGATCCAGACCGAAAGCGCTTTTGACGATGGTCATCAGCATGGCTGGAACGTGGTCGAATTGCAGCACGATCACGTAAATGGTCACGCCGATGTACACCAGGGTTTTGACCGGCACCAGCAGGTCAGCGACCTTGGCGATACGCTTGATCCCGCCGATGAACACCATACCCAGCAACACCGCCAGGGCCAGGCCCGTGTAGGTGGTGTCGAGGCCGAACGCGTTGTTCAGCGAGTGAGTTACGGCGTGGGCTTGCAGGCCGTTGAAGGCGAAGCCAAAGGTCACCAGCAGCAGGAACGCCATGACCATACCCAACCAGCGCTTCTGCAGGCCGTGCTGGATGTAGTAGGACGGGCCGCCACGGTAGGTGCCGTCGGCATCCGTGCGTTTATAGAGCTGACCAAGGGAGCATTCGAAGAAGCTGCTGGACATGCCAACCAGTGCGGTCACCCACATCCAGAACACCGCACCTGGCCCACCGAGGGTCACGGCGATGCCGACACCGGCGATGTTGCCCGCGCCGACACGGCCGGCGAGGCTGAGCATCAAGGCCTGGAACGAACTGAGTTGCCCGGCGCTGCTTTTCAGGCTGTCGCGGAACACCCCGAACATGTGGAAGAAGTGGCGCAATTGAACGAAACGCGAGCGGATCGTGAAGTAGCTACCGAGCCCGACAATGAGCACGATCAGTACTTTCCCTGAGAGGAAGTCGTTAATGACTTCGAGCATGGATTATTCCTCGCTGTTTTTTGTGTAGGCAAATGTTGGGCAGGTCGAAACATCGCGTTACACCGGTGTGCACGTGGCACAACAGTGAGGCGAGTGTTCGTCCCGGGCCCATATCGCAGGTTTGTTATTAGTTCGGGTTTCGCATGGGTTTGGGCCTCGTTACCGACGACCGCTCACGCGAAGAGGGGCGGCACTATACCTAGGAGAGTGCCGTCCGTCTGCACGGTTGTGGTGCAAGCGACGAAACGAAGCCTTGAAACACCTGACATTTTTGCGCCAGGTCTTTGTAGGAGTGAGCCTGCTCGCGATGAACGATAACGCGGTGCAACTGAAATACCGCGGTGCCTGCATCGCGAGCAGGCTCACTCCTACAGAAGACAGTTTTCCTTTCAGAAGTTAAAAAAAAGGGCTTGGGGAATAAATCCCCAAGCCCTCAAAAGGTGAGAGGTGTCTAGTCCCTCGACCTGGTGAGCGGTGCTACAAGTAACGCGTCGGATCAGGCTTTAAGCGGCACCAGACGCGGAGCAATCATGTTTTCCGGGCGCAGGATGTCGGCGAGCATTTCGTCGTCGAGCAAGCCTTCTTCGCGCACCAGCTCCAGCACGCCGCGGCCGCTTTCAAGGGCGATACGAGCGATGCGGGTGGCGTTTTCATAGCCGATGTACGGGTTCAGCGCGGTGACCAGGCCGATCGAGTGCTCGACCAGTTCACGGCAGCGCTCTTCGTTGGCGGTGATGCCGACGATGCAGTGCTCGCGCAGCATGTCCATGGCGCGTTGCAGCAGGCGGATCGAGTCGAAGATCTTGAAGGCGATCAGCGGCTCCATCACGTTCAGTTGCAACTGGCCGCCTTCGGCTGCGATGGTCAGGGCCAGGTCGTTGCCGATGATCTGGAACGCTACCTGGTTGACCGCTTCCGGGATAACCGGGTTGACCTTGCCGGGCATGATCGAGCTGCCTGGCTGACGCGCCGGCAGGTTGATTTCGTTGATGCCGGTGCGTGGGCCGCTGGACAGCAGACGCAAGTCGTTGCAGATCTTCGACAGTTTGACCGCGGTACGCTTGAGCATGCCGGAGAACAGTACGAAGGCGCCCATGTCGGACGTGGCTTCGATCAGGTCGGCGGCCGGAACCAGCGGTTGACCGCTGATCAGTGCCAGGCGCTGAACAGCCAGGTGCTGGTAACGCGGGTCGGCGTTGATGCCGGTACCGATCGCAGTACCACCCAGGTTCACTTCGGTCAGCAGTTCAGGTGCCAGTGTTTTCAGACGCGCCAGGTCTTCGCCCAGGGTCGTGGCGAAGGCACGGAATTCCTGGCCCAGGGTCATCGGCACGGCGTCTTGCAGTTGGGTACGGCCCATCTTCAGGACGTGGCTGAATTCAACACCCTTGGCAGCAAACGACTGGATCAGGCTGTCGAGGCTGGCCAGCAGCGCATCGTGACCGAGCAGCAGACCCAGGCGGATCGCAGTCGGGTAGGCGTCGTTGGTCGACTGCGCCATGTTCACGTCGTTGTTCGGGTGCAGGTATTGGTATTCGCCCTTCTGGTGACCCATGGCCTCCAGCGCGATGTTGGCGATGACTTCGTTGGCATTCATGTTGGTTGAAGTGCCAGCGCCGCCTTGAATCATGTCCACCACGAACTCTTCGTGGAAATCGCCGCGGATCAAACGTGCACAGGCTTCGCTGATGGCAGCGTGCTTGGCTTCGCTCAGGTGACCCAGCTCGCGGTTGGCGTCAGCGGCGGCCTGTTTGACCATCGCCAGACCGACGACCAGCTTCGGGTAATGCGAAATCGGAACGCCGGAGAGACGGAAGTTGTTCACCGCTCGCAGGGTCTGGATGCCGTAATACGCTTGCGCAGGTACTTCGAGTACGCCAAGCAGGTCTTTTTCTGTGCGGAAAGATGCAGCGGAGGACATGATAGAAATCATCTCGATAGGGACCCGGTCTGTGCCGGAACGCTGCAAATGCTAGGCTTGTGGAGAATTTTCGGCCAATGCTGTTAAACACTAGCCTATGCACATTCGGCATAATGCCCATGTGACGCCGCGAGTGCGGCGAGCGTGTGACCTAAATTGGTGCGTGTCCGGGAGGACGTGATGAATCTGGAAAGTAAATGGCTCGAGGACTTCAGCGCCTTGGCCGCCACCCGCAGCTTCTCCCAGGCTGCGGAGCGCCGCTTCGTGACGCAACCCGCGTTCAGCCGCCGAATCCGCAGCCTGGAAGCCGCGCTGGGGCTGACGCTGGTCAATCGCTCGCGCACGCCTGTCGAACTGACGGCGGCGGGGCAGTTGTTCCTGGTGACCGCACGGACTGTGGTCGAACAGCTTGGCGAAGTGTTGCGCCACCTTCATCACCTGGAAGGCGGGCAGGGCGAAGTGATGCAAGTGGCTGCCGCTCACTCATTGGCCTTGGGTTTCTTTCCGCGCTGGATCGCGCAGTTGCGTAATGAAGGCCTGAACATTGCCACACGGTTGGTGGCGACTAACGTCGGCGACGCGGTGCATGCGCTGCGCGAAGGCGGTTGTGACTTGATGCTCGCGTTCTATGACCCGGACGCGGCCTTGCAAATGGACCCGGAAATCTTCCCGTCGCTGCACCTCGGCCACACCGAGATGCTGCCGGTGTGCGCCGCGGATGCGGAAGGCAAACCGTTGTTCGACCTGGAAGGCGAAGGCAGTGTGCCGCTGCTGGCCTACAGCGCCGGTGCATTTCTCGGGCGTTCGGTCAATATGCTGCTGCGTCAGCGTGCGCTGCGCTTCACCACCATCTATGAGACCGCCATGGCTGACAGCCTGAAAAGCATGGCGCTGGAGGGATTGGGGATTGCCTGGGTGCCGCAACTGAGTGTGCGCGCCGAACTGGCTCGCGGTGAACTGGTCGTCTGCGGCGGCCCGCAATGGCATGTGCCGCTGGAGATTCGTCTGTATCGCTGTGCACTGGTGCGCAAGGCGAATGTGCGCTTGTTGTGGCGCAAGCTGGAAGGCGGCGCTGCCCAAGGCACTACCGGTTCTTGAACACAATGAAAAACCCTGTGGGAGCGGGCTTGCCCGCGATAGCGGTGTATCAGTCACCATCAATGTTTGCTGTTCCGACGTCATCGCAGGCAAGCCAGCTCCCACAGAGATTCCCGTTGTATTTGACTGACTCTTAAGTCAATAAAACCGGCACTTTGCGCCGTATGACAGATGGTCGTTTCAGGGGCTGTTTATCTGCTTCATTGAGGTATACTGCGCGGCCTTCGGCCGGTTTGACTGGCCATAATTCGTACAATCAAGCCACGCATTTTGCGTGGCTTGTTGTTTTTTGACGCGCCTGCGGGCGCCCAGAGAGAAGAGGCACGACGATGAGTGCACTGGTTGGCGTGATCATGGGCTCCAAGTCCGATTGGTCCACCCTTAGCCACACCGCCGATATGCTGGAAAAGCTCGGCATTCCTTACGAGGTGAAAGTGGTCTCTGCCCACCGCACCCCGGACCTGCTGTTCCAGTACGCCGAGGAAGCTGAGGCGCGTGGGATCGAGGTGATCATCGCCGGTGCCGGTGGCGCAGCCCACTTGCCTGGCATGTGTGCGGCCAAGACCCACCTGCCAGTGCTGGGTGTTCCGGTGCAGTCGTCGATGCTCTCGGGCGTCGATTCGCTGCTCTCGATCGTGCAGATGCCAGCGGGCATTCCGGTTGCCACCCTGGCCATCGGCAAGGCTGGCGCGATCAACGCAGCGCTGCTCTCGGCCAGCATCCTCGGCGCCAAGCACCCGCAGTTTCACGCGGTGCTGAAAAAATTCCGTGCTGAGCAGACAGACAGCGTCCTGGAAAATCCAGACCCACGCATCGCCTGAGGTTGTTGACGATGAAAATCGGTGTAATCGGTGGCGGCCAGTTGGGTCGCATGTTGGCGTTGGCGGGCACCCCGCTGGGCATGAACTTCGCTTTTCTGGACCCGGCACCGGATGCTTGCGCAGCCGCGTTGGGCGAACACCTGCGGGCCGATTACGGCGATCAGGATCACCTGCGTCAGCTGGCCGATGAAGTCGATCTGGTGACTTTCGAGTTCGAAAGCGTCCCGGCCGAAACCGTGGCCTTCCTGTCGCAATTCGTCCCGGTCTACCCAAGCGCCGAAGCCCTGCGCATCGCCCGTGATCGCTGGTTCGAGAAGAGCATGTTCAAGGACCTGGGGATTCCCACCCCGGCGTTCGCCGACATTCAATCGCAAGCCGACCTGGATGCTGCCGTGGCTTCCATCGGTCTGCCGGCCGTGCTGAAAACCCGCACTTTGGGTTACGACGGCAAAGGCCAGAAGGTCCTGCGCAAGCCTGAAGACGTGGTCGGTACGTTCGCCGAACTGGGTAGCGTGGCCTGCCTGCTGGAAGGTTTCGTGCCGTTTACCGGTGAAGTCTCGTTGATCGCCGTGCGCGCTCGCGATGGCGAAACCAAGTTCTATCCGCTGGTTCACAACACCCACGACAGCGGCATTCTCAAACTGTCCGTGGCCAGCACCGACCACCCGCTGCAAGCGCTGGCCGAAGACTACTCCAGCCGTGTGCTCAAGCAGCTGAACTACGTTGGCGTGATGGCGTTCGAGTTCTTTGAAGTCGACGGTGGCCTCAAGGCCAACGAAATCGCTCCGCGGGTGCACAACTCGGGTCACTGGACCACTGAAGGCGCCGAGTGCAGTCAGTTCGAAAACCACCTGCGGGCCGTTGCCGGTCTGCCGCTGGGTTCGACGGCCAAGGTCGGCGAGAGCGCAATGCTCAACTTCATCGGTAAAGTGCCGGAGACTGAGAAGGTCCTGGCCATCGCCGATTGCCATCTGCACCACTATGGCAAGGCGTTCAAGGTCGGCCGCAAGGTCGGTCATGCCAACCTGCGCTGCGCTGACAAGGCCACACTGGAGCAGCAGATCCTCAAGGTCGAAGCGCTCATCGCCGAATAGTTTCATGTGGCAGCGGCGGAACCATTCAGGGCCCGCCGTTCTCTCATGGCAGGATGCCAAAGTCTGTCTAGGCTTTGGGCATTGCCATTCAATCAGAGGGAAATGCCATGGGAATTATCGGAACCATCTTTATCGGCTTGATCGTCGGCCTGCTGGCGCGGTTCCTGAAACCGGGCGATGACAGCATGGGCTGGATCATGACCATCCTGCTCGGTATCGGCGGTTCGCTGGCGGCCACTTACGGCGGCCAGGCTCTGGGCATCTATCGCGCGGGCGAAGGTGCAGGCTTCATCGGTGCACTGGTCGGCGCGGTGGTGTTGCTGGTGATCTACGGCTTGATCAGAAAGAACTGATTCAAGCGACAAAGTCCTCTCTGCGGCGCGCGCGGGGAGGGCTAGAATGCTCGGCGTCAAACAGTCCTTTTCTTACCGAGCACCTCCATGCGCCGTCTTTTTTTGACTCTCCTCCTTTTGGGCAGCGGTTTGGCCCATGCCGGCGAACTGCCGGAAACCGACTGGCTCGAACTGATGCCCAAGTCGGACCAGAAAGCCCTCGAGGCGATGCCCGAAATCGACCACAACTCCCCGGAAGGCGATGGCACCTTTACTGAAAAAGGTGGCATGAAGCAAAGCAAGGGCTTGCCGGCGGTGATGTATTCGACCAAAACCGTGCCGTCGATGAACGACAAGATCATCCGCATCGGTGGTTACCCGGTGCCGCTGGAGTCCGACGCCAAGGGCCGCAGCACGTTGTTCTTCCTCGTGCCGTACCCGGGCGCCTGCATCCACGTGCCGCCACCGCCACCCAATCAGTTGGTGCTGGTGCGTTATCCGAAGGGATTGAAGCTGGATGACATCTACACACCGCTGTGGGTGACGGGCACGCTGAAGGTCGAGAAGGTCAACAATGATCTTGCCGACGCGGCGTATGCGCTGGATGCGGCGAAGGTGCGGGTGGTGCAGGAGTCGGATCTGTAGGTGATCAAAATGTAGGAGTGAGCCTGCTCGCGATGGCGGTGTAACAGTCAACATTGATGTTGGATGTTATGGCCTCATCGCGAGCAGGCTCACTCCTACAGGTGTTTTGGGGTGTTGCTTAGAGAGGTTTACTGGCGATGCTCACGCCCAAGGTATGACTGGCACCCGGCGCCAATGTCACCACATCATCCATCACATTCGCCGTCTCGATGCACAGCATCTTCTGCCAGCCATCGTCGGCCATATCGTTGAACGCCGCAGCGCGTTCGATCCACGGGTTCCAGATCACCGCCGTGCGCGAACCACTACTGGTCAGCTCGATGCGCCGTTCCCAGGCCGGGTCGACAATGCCCAGCTTCGCCGGGGCGTTGAGGTAGATGCGGTCGGTCTCGCCGGTAAAACGCAGTTCACCGCTCTGAGTCTTGGTTTTCCAGTCCTCCAGCGTCTCGATGTAGCTCAAGCCATCCACCCCTTCGACATGCACATTGCGCACATCACTGACGGCGAAGTAACTGTGCAGCGCCTGGCTGATGGTGACGGTATCGGTGCCCTGGTTGTGACTGGTCAGGCTGATGTGCAGTTGCTCATCCAGATGAATGCTCAGTTTCAGATCCACCTGATGCGGCCAGCCCGGAAAGCCACCTTCGGGGTAGGGCAGGATGAATTCCACCTTCAGGCTCTCACCCTCGGTTTCGATACCACCCAATTCCCAATCCATCGCCCGGACGAAACCGTGGGCGGTTGGCGGTTCGTTGCTGACGCGCATCGCCTGGACGCTTTGCGGGTTGCGCGGGAGATTGCCAAACCACGGCCAGCACACCGGCACGCCGGCGCGGATGCTCTTGCCGGTCTTGAACACGGCCTCGTCGTTCAGCCAGATCAGCGGCGGTTGGCCGGCCAATTGATAACTGAGGATGTGCGCGCCTTGCTGGGCGACCAGCAATTCGGCCTGACCGTGGCGGATGCGCCAGCAGTTCAGTTCATCCAGTTTCACGGCTTCAACGTTGGGCGTGCTCATGGGGCAACTCTCGATCAGGAACAATGACTGCAATGGACCGCAGAAAGGTCGCAGTGTTTAACGCGCGCGTGGAGGAACCGAACGAGTACGGCCGCTGCCATCGATCGCGACAAACACAAACACGGCTTCAGTCACTTTACGCCACTCGCTGGACAGGGGATCGTCGCTCCAGACTTCGACCATCATCTGAATCGAGCTGCGGCCGATTTCCAGTGCCTGGGTATAGAAGGAAAGCTGAGCGCCCACCGCCACCGGGACCAGGAACGCCATGCGATCAATCGCAACGGTCGCCACGCGTCCGCCAGCGACTTTGCTGGCCATTGCGGTGCCGGCCAAATCCATCTGTGCCACCAGCCAGCCGCCGAAAATATCGCCGAAGCCGTTGGTTTCACGCGGAAGCGCGGTGATTTGCAGGGCCAGGTCGCCTTGCGGAATTGGATCTTCTTGTTCGAGCTCTATCATGCCGGGGGTGCCTCTGACCCGTGACTCTTTATTGGTACTTCAGGTGAATAGCCGTCTCAAGGAAAAACGATTCAGCCCGAACATACTACGTTCGTCACGTTTTTCGTAAGGCGCCTAAAGGGAAACTCTGCGAAAGCGACTGAACCACGCAATTACCTTGCCTGACAGCCAGCGCGTTTTCGCACAGCAACCCCTTACAAATGCCGCAATGTAGCGAGTATATCGATCGGTAGACTCCGAGACGACCGTCCGGTTCTCATTTTGACCGTCAAATACGCACCTCTATGTGCTTTTTCGAACAATTTGCTATCGTGCCGGACCTGCCCAAGCCTCAGCCAGCGTTGTTGGGGTTGCAGATCCGACTATAAGAGAAGCCCTTGCCATGACCACAGCGCCCTCGAGCATCGCGCAGTCCACTCAATCCGCACGTCCGCTGACCCGCAGCGATTACAAGACTTTGTCGTTGTCTGCCCTGGGCGGTGCGCTGGAGTTTTACGACTTCATCATTTTCGTGTTCTTCGCCACGGTGGTCGGCAAGCTGTTCTTCCCGGCCGACATGCCCGAGTGGCTGCGCTTGATGCAGACCTTCGGGATCTTTGCCGCCGGCTACCTGGCGCGGCCACTGGGCGGCATCGTCATGGCGCACTTCGGCGATCTGCTGGGACGCAAGAAGATGTTCACCCTGAGCATTTTCATGATGGCGGTGCCGACCCTGATCATGGGCCTGCTACCGACTTACGCGCAGATCGGCATGTGGGCGCCGATCCTGTTGCTGCTGATGCGGGTGATTCAAGGCGCGGCGATTGGCGGTGAAGTGCCGGGCGCGTGGGTATTCGTTTCCGAACACGTGCCGCAGCGGCACATCGGCTACGCCTGCGGCACCCTGACCAGCGGTCTGACGGCTGGCATCCTCCTGGGCTCGCTGGTCGCCACCGCGATCAACAGCATTTACACCCCGCTGGAAGTGTCCGATTACGCCTGGCGGATTCCGTTCCTGCTGGGCGGCGTGTTCGGCCTGTTCTCGGTGTATCTGCGCCGCTGGTTGCACGAGACCCCTGTGTTCGCCGAGCTGCAACTGCGCAAGGCCCTGGCTGAAGAAGTGCCGCTGCGCGCCGTGTTGCGTGACCATCGCGGGGCAATCCTGATTTCCATGCTGCTGACCTGGCTGCTGTCCGCCGGCATCATCGTGGTCATTCTGATGACCCCGACCGTGCTGCAGACCGTCTACCACTTCTCGCCAACCACCGCGTTGCAGGCCAACAGCCTGGCGATTGTGTTCCTGAGTGTGGGCTGCGTGGCTTCCGGTGCCCTGGCTGACCGCTTCGGCGCTGGCCGAGTGTTTGTGTTTGGCAGCGCCGCGTTGTTGCTCAGTTCGTGGACCTTCTATCACAGCCTGTTCAATCACCCCGACTGGTTGTTCCCGATGTACGCCCTGACCGGTCTGCTGGTCGGGACTATTGGTGCGGTGCCATACGTGATGGTCAAAGCCTTCCCGGCGGTGGTGCGCTTTAGCGGGCTGTCGTTCTCCTACAACCTGGCCTATGCGATTTTCGGTGGTTTGACGCCGATGGTGGTGACGCTGCTACTGAAGGAAAGCCCGATGGGGCCTGCCTATTACGTAGCGATCATCTGCGGTGTCGGGATTCTGGTGGGTGCGTACCTCTGGAAGAAAGGCCGCTAAGTCAGTTACCGATCGTTCCCACGCTCTGCGTGGGAATGCATCCCGTGACGCTCCGCGTCACATCTCACAGCAGACGCAGAGCGCCCATGGCGGCATTCCCACGCAGAGCGTGGGAACGATTTGTCGCTACATGCTGGCCTTTCATCCAATTGTCATATTTCAGCCATAGAGTGTTCACACGGCCTGCTGATACTTGGCCCCGACTTAACACACCTATCTGCTAGGAGTAAGGCATGAAACTGAAGCGTTTGATGGCGGCAATGACTTTTGTCGCTGCTGGCGTTGCGACTGCCAACGCGGTTGCCGCTGTTGACCCTGCTATCCCGAGCTACACCAAGACCACTGGTGTGTCGGGCAACCTGTCCAGCGTCGGCTCCGATACTCTGGCCAACCTCATGACCCTGTGGGCTGAGAACTACAAAAAAGAATACCCGAACGTAAACATCCAGATTCAGGCTGCCGGTTCTTCTACCGCACCACCTGCGCTGACTGAAGGCACCGCTAACCTGGGCCCGATGAGTCGCAAAATGAAGGACAACGAACTGCAAGCCTTCGAAACCAAATACGGCTACAAGCCAACCGCTATCCCGGTCGCCGTGGATGCCCTGGCTGTGTTCGTGCACAAAGACAACCCGATCCAGCACATGACCATGGAGCAAGTCGACGCGATCTTCTCCTCGACTCGTCTGTGCGGCGCTAAAACCGACGTGAAAACCTGGGGTGATCTGGGCGTGACCGGCGATCTGGCCAACAAGCCGGTTCAACTGTTCGGTCGTAACTCGGTATCCGGCACCTATGGCTACTTCAAAGAAGAAGCCCTGTGCAAAGGCGACTACAAGCCAAACGTTAACGAACAACCTGGCTCGGCTTCGGTCGTGCAGTCGATCAGCTCCTCGCTGAACGGCGTCGGTTACTCGGGCATCGGCTACAAGACCGCTAGCGTGAAGACGGTGGCCCTGGCCAAGAAAGGCAGCACCGAGTTCGTTGAAGACACTGAAGAAAACGCCCTGAACGGCAAGTACCCGCTGTCGCGCTTCCTCTACGTTTACGTCAACAAAGCACCGAACAAGCCTCTGGCCCCGCTGGAAGCCGAGTTCGTGAAACTGATTCTGTCCAAGCAGGGTCAGGAAGTTGTAGTGAAAGACGGCTACATCCCACTGCCGGCCAAGGTTGCTGCAAAAGCACTGGCTGACCTGGGTCTGCAAGAAGGCGGCAACGTCGCAAAGAAGTAACACCCTGAGTCCGGGATGATTTCCGGACTCTGTAGGAGCGAGGCTTGCCCGCGAAAGCGGTGGTTCAGTCAGCATTGATGTTGAATGTAATGACGCCTTCGCGAGCAAGCTTCGCTCCTACAAATGCCGGTACGCCGGCCCCCAAATTTCCGGTCCACTGCCAGTTCCCGCTGGCGGCGGATTTGTTGCGTCACTGCATTGTCATCTTTCTGTCATACAGGATCGCTAGGGTGTGCGCATGACTGATCTGGCCAATTCCACCATGACTACAAATCCCCCCAAGCGAATTGACTTCAATACGCCTGAGCTGCAACGCAAGCGCCGCATCCGAGCGCTCAAAGATCGCCTGACCCGCTGGTACGTCCTCGTTGGCGGCCTCGCCGTTCTCGGAGCGATCACGCTGATCTTTTTCTTCCTCGCCTACGTCGTCGCGCCGCTGTTCCAGGGTGCCGACCTGACCGCCAAGGACGCCATCACGCCTGCCTGGATGCAAGACGCCGGCAAGCCGTTGATGATTTCCCTGGAAGAGCAGAACCAGGTCGCCATGCGGGTTTCCGACAAGGGGCAGGCGCTGTTCTTTGATATCGACAGTGGCGCCGAACTCAAGCGCGTCGATCTGCCGATCCCGGCAGGCAGCACGGTCACCTCCATCGGTGAAGACCAACCCGGTCACCCGTTGGTGGCGGTCGGCTTGTCCAACGGTCAGGCCCTGGTGTTCCGTCACACCTATAAAGTCAGCTACCCGGACGGCAAGAAAACCATCTCGCCAGCCGTCGAATACCCGTACGGCGAAACCCCGATTGCGCTGAACGAAGCGGGCGGTGCGCTGGAACACGTCAGCCTCAACGCCACCGACACCACCTTGATGCTGGTCGGCTCCTCCGGTGCGCAACTCAATGTTTTGTCGCTGACCAGCGAAGAAAACATGATGACCGGCGAAGTCACCAACGAGCAGAAGCGTATCGATCTGCCGCAGATGACCGAGCCGGTGAAGAACATCTTCGTCGATCCGCGTCAGCAATGGCTGTACGTGATCAACGGTCGTGCTCAGGCCGACGTGTTCAGCCTGCGCGACAAGAGCCTCAACGGTCGCTACAAGTTGTTGGAAAACGGTGAGACCGAAATCACCGCGGCCACCCAACTGGTAGGCGGCATCTCGCTGATCCTCGGCGACTCCAAAGGTGGTCTGGCCCAGTGGTTCATGGCTCGCGACCCGGACGGCGAACTGCGTCTGAAGCAGATTCGTACCTTCCAGATGGGCACCACGCCGATTGTTGAAATCAGCGCCGAAGAGCGTCGCAAAGGCTTCGTAGCCCTCGACGCGTCCGGCAAGCTCGGCGTGTTCCATAGCACCGCCCACCGCACCTTGCTGGTGGATCAGGTGGTCGACGGCCAAGGCATCTTCGGCCTGTCGCCAAGGGCCAACCGCCTGATCGTCGAAGCCGGCGGCAAGATTCAACCGCTGCTGCTCGACAACCCGCACCCGGAAGTGTCGTGGAGCGCGTTGTGGAGCAAAGTCTGGTACGAGAACTACGACGAGCCCAAATACGTCTGGCAATCGACCGCCGCCAACACCGACTTCGAACCCAAACTGAGCCTGTCGCCACTGACCTTCGGCACCCTGAAAGCCGCGTTCTACGCCATGCTGCTGGCCGCGCCACTCGCCGTCGCCGCTGCAATCTACACCGCTTACTTCATGGCCCCGGGCATGCGCCGCAAGGTCAAACCGGTGATCGAGCTGATGGAAGCAATGCCGACGGTGATCCTCGGTTTCTTCGCCGGCCTGTTCCTCGCGCCTTATGTGGAAGGGCATTTGCCGGGCATCTTCAGCCTGCTGATGCTGTTGCCGATTGGCATCCTGGTGGCCGGTTTCGTCTTCAGCCGCCTGCCTGAGTCCATCCGCCTGAAAGTGCCGGACGGCTGGGAAAGCGCGATCCTGATTCCGGTGATCCTGTTTGTGGGCTGGTTGTCGCTGTACATGAGCCCGTACATGGAAACCTGGTTCTTCGGCGGCGACATGCGCATGTGGATCTCCCACGACCTGGGCATCACCTACGACCAGCGCAACGCACTGGTGGTCGGTCTGGCCATGGGCTTCGCGGTGATCCCGAACATTTACTCCATCGCCGAAGACGCCGTGTTCAGCGTACCTCGCGGTTTGACCCTCGGCTCCCTGGCCCTCGGTGCCACGCCGTGGCAGACCATGACCCGTGTGGTGATCCTCACCGCCAGCCCGGGCATCTTCTCGGCATTGATGATCGGCATGGGCCGTGCGGTCGGTGAAACGATGATCGTGCTGATGGCCACCGGTAACACCCCGGTCATGGAAATGAACCTGTTCGAAGGTCTGCGCACCCTGGCCGCCAACGTTGCCGTGGAAATGCCCGAATCGGAAGTCGGCGGCAGCCACTACCGCGTGCTGTTCCTCTCGGCGCTGGTGCTGCTGTTGTTCACCTTCGTCATGAACACCCTCGCGGAACTGATTCGTCAGCGTCTGCGCAAGAAATACTCGTCGCTTTAAGAAAGGTAGAAGTCTGTGAAACAGAACTCCCTGAAAGGATGGTTCAAGAGCGGCGCCCCGGGCGTCTGGATCAGCGGTGGCGCGGTGTCCATCTCGGTCATCATGACCATTGGCTTGCTGGCGGTGATTGCCGTGCGCGGTCTGGGCCACTTCTGGCCGGCGGACCTGGTGCACGCCAGTTACGACGTGCCGGGCCAGGCCAACCACCTCGTCATCGGCGAAGTGGTGCAGAAAGAACAAGTACCCCGCGAGCGCCTGAAAAGCGCCGGCCTGCCGGTGCCCGACCAGGGCCCGGAGTTCATGACCCGCGAGCTGATCAAGGTCGGCAACCGTGACCTGAACGGCAACGACTTCACCTGGATCGTCGGCGAGTGGCTGACCAATCAGAAGACGCCACCCGAGCTGATGGCCGTCGAGCGTCGCGAGTGGGGCAACTTCTACGGCTACCTGGTCAACGTCAAGCAGGACGGCAAGGTCATTGCTGAAGGCGAAGCCGCATGGCCTGAGTTGCAGGCCCGCGTCGCTCGCGTCAACCAGCTCGCGGCCCAGCTCAAGACCCTGGAAAAGGTCGACATCGGCGCAATCAACGCCGGTCTGGAACGTGTGCGTCTGCACGGTCGCAAACTGGAACTGGCCGGCCAGCTCGACGCCGCCGCGCAAGCGGACATGGAGTCCGAGCGCGCCGAGCTCAATGCCCGTTATCAGGACATCGAAGCCCGACTGAACGACCTGCACGCCCAGTTCAACCGCGACAGCCTGACGGCCCGCGATGCGAACGGCAAAGAGATCGAGATCGGCATCGGCAAAGTGGTCCACGCCTATCAGCCGAACGCCATGGGCACCTTCACCAAGATCGGCTTCTACATCAGCAAGGTCTGGGAATTCCTCAGCGATGACCCTCGTGAAGCGAACACCGAGGGCGGGATCTTCCCGGCCATTTTCGGCACCGTCATGATGACGCTGATCATGGCGATGATCGTGACGCCGTTCGGTGTGTTGGCCGCGGTCTACCTGCGTGAATACGCCAAGCAGAACGCGTTGACCCGGATTATCCGTATCGCGGTGAACAACCTTGCAGGCGTTCCGGCCATCGTTTACGGCGTGTTCGGCCTGGGCTTCTTCGTCTATGTACTCGGTGGTTCCGTTGACCGGTTGTTCTTCCCTGAAGCGTTGCCGGCACCAACCTTTGGTACTCCGGGTCTGCTCTGGGCGTCCCTGACCCTGGCGCTGCTGGCAGTGCCGGTGGTGATCGTGGCTACCGAAGAAGGCCTGGCGCGGATTCCTCGCACCGTGCGTGAAGGCTCGTTGGCCCTCGGCGCAACCAAGGCTGAAACCTTGTGGAAGATCGTGCTGCCGATGGCCAGCCCGGCGATGATGACCGGCATGATCCTCGCCGTGGCACGCGCCGCCGGTGAAGTGGCGCCGCTGATGCTGGTGGGTGTGGTGAAACTGGCACCGTCGCTGCCGCTGGACGGCAACTACCCGTACCTTCACCTGGACCAGAAGATCATGCACTTGGGCTTCCACATCTATGACGTTGGTTTCCAGAGCCCGAACGTAGAAGCTGCGCGACCGCTGGTGTACGCCACGGCGCTGCTGCTGGTGCTGGTGATCGCGACGCTCAACCTGTCGGCCGTCTATATCCGTAACCATCTGCGCGAAAAATACAAAGCGCTGGATAGCTAATCAACGCCGCTCCCTGTAGGAGCCAGGCTAGCCGGCGAAGGCGATCTCAAGGACGCCTTCGCGGGCAAGCCTCGCTCCTACAGAACGGCAACACCGCTGGCCCATTCTGTGAGGCCAGCGGATAACCGAACCGAATTTGTCAGCACAGGGAGCCTCCCATGCAGCACGAAGCACATACCCACGGCATCAACATGTCTGCCCTGGGCCGCGACAAGCAGAGCCTGAACCTTGCGCAGGAAACCGTGGCCATCGAAGTACCGGGCCTGAACCTGTTCTACGGCGACAAACAAGCGCTGTACGACGTCAGCCTGAACATCCCGAAACAGCGCGTGACCGCCTTCATCGGTCCGTCCGGCTGTGGCAAGTCCACGCTGCTGCGGACCTTCAACCGCATGAACGATTTGGTCGATGGTTGCCGCGTAGAAGGTGAAATCAACCTGTACGGCCACAACATCTACCGTAAGGGCGAAGACGTGGCCGAACTGCGACGTCGCGTCGGCATGGTGTTCCAGAAGCCGAACCCGTTCCCGAAAACCATCTACGAAAACGTGGTTTACGGCCTGCGCATCCAGGGCATCAACAAAAAGCGCGTGCTCGACGAAGCGGTCGAGTGGGCATTGAAAGGCGCGGCGCTGTGGGACGAAGTCAAAGATCGCCTGCATGAATCGGCACTCGGCCTGTCCGGTGGTCAGCAGCAACGTCTGGTGATCGCTCGTACCATCGCCGTGGAACCGGAAGTGCTGCTGCTCGACGAACCGTGTTCGGCACTCGACCCGATCTCGACGCTGAAAGTCGAAGAGCTGATCTACGAACTGAAATCGAAGTTCACCATCGTCATCGTGACCCACAACATGCAACAGGCCGCGCGGGTTTCCGACTACACGGCGTTCATGTACATGGGCAAACTGGTGGAATTCGGCGACACCGACACTCTGTTCACCAATCCGGCGAAGAAGCAGACTGAAGACTACATCACCGGTCGTTACGGCTAGGAAGCTGTGGTTGCTCACTGAATTGACGCTGCGGTCCACCGCACCTAACCGGACGCTCCAAGGACGCCAACATGATTAGCAAAGAAGGCCTTACCCATCACATCTCCGCGCAGTTCAACGCCGAGCTCGAGGAAGTGCGCAGCCACCTCCTGGCCATGGGCGGTCTGGTGGAAAAGCAGGTCAACGACGCGGTGACCGCGCTGATCGAGGCCGACTCCGGCCTGGCCCAGCAGGTTCGCGAGATCGACGACCAGATCAACCAGATGGAACGCAACATCGACGAAGAATGCCTGCGCATTCTGGCCCGTCGTCAGCCGGCGGCGTCGGACTTGCGTTTGATCATCAGCATCTCCAAGTCGGTGATCGACCTTGAGCGCATCGGTGACGAAGCGACCAAGATCGCCCGCCGCGCCATTCAGTTGTGCGAAGAAGGCGAGGCCCCACGCGGTTACGTCGAGGTTCGCCACATCGGCGACCAGGTGCGCAACATGGTTCGCGATGCGCTGGACGCCTTTGCCCGCTTCGACGCCGACTTGGCGTTATCGGTGGCCCAGTACGACAAGATCATCGACCGTGAATACAAGACTGCCCTGCGTGAACTTGCCACCTACATGATGGAAGACCCGCGCTCTATCTCGCGGGTCTTGAGCATTATCTGGGTGCTGCGTTCGCTGGAGCGCATCGGCGACCACGCGCGCAACATCTCGGAACTGGTGATTTACCTGGTGCGCGGCACAGACGTGCGTCACCTGGGCCTCAAGCGCATGAAAGAAGAAGTTGAAGGCACAAGTGGCGAAACCGCTAATGTTCCGGGCAAAGCTGACGATAAGTAAGACTGCCCAAGAAAAACGCCCGGTCCTTTGGCCGGGCGTTTTTTTGTGTGGTTTTCGACTTCAAAAGCAGCACCCGCGAACGAAAAGTCCCGGCGTGACTGAAGGTTTTTGGCAATGTGCCATCAGCAAAACGGTATGCTTGCCGGGATTTTTTCGAGGGGTGATGGATGAGCAAGATCAGTGTGTTGGTGGTGGACGATGCGGCGTTCATTCGTGACCTGGTAAAGAAGTGCCTGCGTAACTACTTCCCGGGTATCCGGACCGAAGATGCCATCAACGGCAAAAAGGCTCAGGCCATGCTGGCCAAGGAAGCGTTCGACCTGGTGCTGTGCGACTGGGAAATGCCGGAAATGTCTGGCCTGGAACTGCTGACCTGGTGCCGCGAGCAGGACAACCTCAAGACCATGCCCTTCGTGATGGTGACCAGCCGTGGCGACAAGGAGAACGTGGTCCAGGCGATTCAGGCCGGCGTTTCCGGCTACGTCAGCAAGCCCTTCACCAACGAACAACTGTTGACCAAGGTCAAGCAAGCGCTGAACAAGGTCGGCAAGCTCGACGCCTTGATGAACGGTGCACCGACCAAAATGAACTCGGCCTTCGGCAACGATTCCCTGAGCGCGTTGACCGGCGGCAAGGCAGCCGTGATCGCAGCTCCCGCACCGGCGGCAGCCCCTTCGCGCGGTTTGCTCAACAGCCCACCGGTCAAGGCACCGGTCGCTGCTTCCGCTCCTG
This sequence comes from Pseudomonas sp. NPDC099000, assembly GCF_044759925.1. Classification (NCBI taxonomy): domain Bacteria; kingdom Pseudomonadati; phylum Pseudomonadota; class Gammaproteobacteria; order Pseudomonadales; family Pseudomonadaceae; genus Pseudomonas; species Pseudomonas sp. NPDC099000. Next base: position 220,380 of record NZ_JBIWAF010000004.1, on the reverse strand, counting down.
CCAGCGGGCGGGGTCAAGGCCAGTTGCGTTTGCCAAGCGGCATTCAGCAATGCGTGATCAAGGCCTTGAGCATCAAGGAAGCGCTGCTGGTGGTGAAGCGCACCGACACATTGCCGCAAGTGCTCGACAGCGCCGTGCTCGACCTGGAGCAGGGCGACAACGCCGAAGTCGCGCGCCTCAATGGCTACCTGCACGCCATCGTCGCGTTTGAACCGAAACCCGACAGCGACTGGTTGCAACTGACTTTCCGCTTTGTGGATCAGGACGCGCAGAAACTCGACTACATCTCCCGCCTGATTGCTCGTGGTACGGCGCAGAAGCACTTCGTTCCAGGCGCGTAACGTGTACCGCTGATCGTTCCCACGCTCTGCGTGGGAATGCCTCCCCGGACGCTCCGCGTCCGCTTCGGTGGGACGCAGAGCGTCCCTTGCTGCATTCCCACGCAGAGCGTGGGAACGATCATTTGAAACATCTGCCGACTACCCGGGTCCATTGCAGCTGCTAGGCTCCTCCCCAGGCCTTACTCGACAGACTCTTGCCCATGCTCGCGCGCCTGCTGTTTTTCTGTGGTCTTTTCATGGCCTCCACTTCGGCTGTGGCCATGACGATCTACAAGTCCAAAGACGCCAATGGCGTGGTCTCCTACAGCGACCGCCCCACCAAAGGCTCCCAGGTGTTCGTTTTTCGTGATCGCATGGTCGAGCACCTTGAGCGCCAGGTGTACCTGGAGATCAAGAAGCAGAAGGGCGTGGACAACGTGTACGTGCGCAACGACCTGTATGCGCCGGTCGAGATCGAGTTGAGCTTTGCCGGTCTGAGCAATGTCAGCGGCGCACCGAGCCGACCGATCCGCCGGGTCATGCCGGCCCGCAGCAACATCCGTCTGGCGCTGCTCACGGCGACGAAGGCCGGAATTCCGCTGGCGTACACCCCAAGGTTCGAATATTCCCTGGGCGACCCTTCAGGGGCTGCCATGGCCTATCGGTATCCGCTGCCATGGCGTGGCGGGCCGTTTCGCTTGAGTCAGGGCGCCAACGGCCAATACAGCCATTTCGGCGCCAAGAACCGCTACGCCATGGACATTGCCATGCCCGAAGGCACGCCGATCATTGCGGCGCGTGGCGGGGTGGTGGTGAAAACCGAAAATGCCCAGACCGGGCGCGGCACCGATCCGTCGGGTAATTTCGTGCGGGTGCTGCACGATGACGGAACCATGGGCGTGTACCTGCACCTCAAGCAAGGTTCGGTGGGCGTTCGCGAGGGGCAACGGATAGCGGTGGGGAATGCGCTGGCCCTGTCGGGCAATACCGGCAACAGCAGTGGGCCGCACCTGCACTTCGTGGTGCAGCGCAATACCGGGTTGGGGCTGGTGTCGATTCCGTACCAGTTCAATCAACCGGTCGGGGCGTTGCCCAACTTTGCGTTGGGCAAGCAATGAAGGCTACGCAGATCACCTGTAAACAAGGGGATCTATCTGTGGCGAGGGGATTTATCTGTGGCGAGGGGATTTATCCCCGTTGGACGGCGAAGCCGTCCCAAAGCTTCCAGATAAAGCGGGGCCGCTTCGCGACCCAACGGGGATAAATCCCCTCGCCACAAAAGCCCCCTCGCCGCCGGTATTGCGTTTAATCCAGCATCAACACCTTGGCCAGAATGATCTTCGGCCCTTTCATCTTCTTGATGATGATCCGCAAGCCTTCGACTTCCAGCACTTCTTCCTCTTCCGGTACCCGTTTCAGGGTTTCGTAGACCAGTCCGGCGAGGGTTTCGGCTTCGATGTGGTCCAGGTCGATGCCCAGCAGGCGTTCAACCTTGAACAATGGCGTGTCGCCCCGTACCAGCAGCTTGCCCGGCTGGTAAGCGAGGATGCCGCGCTCAGCCTTGCGGTGTTCGTCCTGAATGTCGCCGACCAGCACCTCAAGCACGTCTTCCATGGTCAGGTAGCCGATGATGTTGCCATCGGCTTCTTCGACCACGGCGAAGTGCGAGCCACCCTTGCGGAACTGTTCCAGCAGCTGCGACAGCGGCATGTGCCGCGATACGCGCTCCAGCGGCCGGGTCAGTTCGGCCAGGTTGAACGACTCGGGGATGTGGTCCAGGGCCGCCAGTTCCAGCAGCAAGTCCTTGATGTGCAGCAGGCCGACGAACTCCTGGCTTTCGCTGTCGTACACCGGATAACGGCTGAACTTGTGGCGACGGAACATCGCCAGGATTTCCTTGAGCGGTGCGTTGAACTCCAGCGTCACCAGGTCTTCCCGGGAATTGGCCCAGTCGACCACTTCCAGCTCGCCCATTTCCACGGCGGAAGCCAAAACACGCATGCCTTGGTCGCTCGGGTCCTGACCACGGCTGGAGTGCAGGATCAGTTTCAGTTCTTCACGGCTGTAATGGTGCTCGTGATGCGGGCCGGGTTCACCCTGGCCGGCGATCCGCAGGATCGTGTTGGCGCTGGCGTTGAGCAGGTAAATCGCCGGGTACATGGCCCAGTAGAACAGATACAGCGGCACCGCGGTCCACAGCGACAGCAGCTCGGGTTTGCGAATGGCCCAGGATTTCGGGGCCAGCTCACCGACGACGATGTGCAGGTACGAAATGATAAAGAACGCCGTGAAGAACGACACGCCTTTGACCACTTCGGCGGACTCGACGCCAACGGCGCTCAGCACCGGTTCGAGGATGTGCGCGAACGCCGGTTCACCGACCCAGCCAAGGCCCAGGGAGGCGAGGGTGATACCCAATTGGCACGCCGAGAGGTACGCATCGAGCTGACTGTGAACGGTGCGCAGGATGTGTCCGCGCCAGCCGTTTTTTTCAGCGATGGCCTCGACCCGGGTCGAGCGCAATTTGACCATGGCAAATTCCGCCGCAACGAAAAAACCGTTGAGCAAAACCAGGATCAGAGCAAAAAGAATCATGCCGAAATCGGCGAAGAGTGTCGCGAGGGTCAAGCCAGGGGAAGGGTCCATGATGGAGTTTTGCGGGTTCCGTGTATTCGAATAGGGGGTTAATGCGGTGCCTGAAGGGCAGGCACAAGTCAGCCAATGTAGCGGCTGACCGGGCGATTGCCTAGTGGCGAGTGCTGGCCGGTATCAGTCAGCGGTGCTGATGACCCGGGTTTTCGTGACCTGAGCGGGCGCGAAATGGCAGATAAACGTGCTGCCATGCCCCGGCACACTGCTGATTTCCATCCGTGCGCGGTGGCGCAGCAGCACGTGTTTGACGATCGCCAGACCGAGGCCGGTGCCGCCGGTGTTGGAGTTGCGGCTGGAGTCGACGCGGTAGAAACGCTCGGTCAGGCGCGGCAGGTGTTTGCTGTCGATGCCGATCCCGGAATCCTGCACGCTCAGGTGTGCGCCTTGCTCATCGCCCCACCAGCGAATGCGGATATTGCCTTCGGCCGGGGTGTATTTCACCGCGTTGAACACCAGGTTGGAAAACGCGCTGCGCAATTCGGCTTCGCTGCCCTTGAGCAGAATCGTCGGATCGGCTTCCAGGGTGATGCGTTGGTTTTTCTGGCCGGATAACTGCTGGGCGTCGCTCGTGATCGATTGCAGCAAGCCGTCGATGGCCACGGGCTGGTTGTCCGAGGGGTAATCGGTGGCCTCCAGTTTGGCCAGCAGCAGCAAGTCGTTGAGCAAGGTCTGCATGCGCCCGCCTTGCTGCTGCATTTGCTGCAAGGCACGGGTCCAGCGCGGGTTCACTTCCTCGACGTTGTCGAGCAGGGTTTCCAGGTAGCCGCAGATCACTGTCAGCGGGGTGCGCAATTCGTGGGACACGTTGGCGATGAAGTCTTTGCGCATCTGTTCCAACTGATGGATACGCGTCACGTCGCGCACCAGCATCAGGTGTTCGTTGTTGCCGTAGCGGGTGATGTACAGCTGAATGCGTACGCGATCATTGGTCGGCGAAGGGATTTCCAGCGGTTCGGCGTAGCTGTCCTGCTCGAAATACTCCTTGAAGCGTGGATGGCGCACCAGGTTGGTCACCGGCTGGCCGCTGTCTTGCGGCGTCTTGAGGCCGAGCAGGGTTTCGGCGGCGCGGTTCCACCATTCCAGGTTGCCGTCGCTGTCGAGCATGATGACGGCGTCTTTCAGCGCTGCAGTGGATTCTTGGACACGATCGATCACCGCTTGCAGGCGTCCGCGCACGCGTTGGTCGCGGCGTTGCAGGTGGTAGATGCTGTCGAACACTTCGCCCCACAGGCCATAGCCGTCGGGTGGTGCTTCGTCGGGTTTGTGCAGCCGCAGCCATTCGTGCAGACGCAGCAATTGCTTGAGGGTCCAGGCCAGGTAAAGGCCCAGGCCCACGGCGAGACTCCAGCCGTAATAGCCGGTAATCAGGCCGATCACCAAACAGCCGGTCACCAGCAACAGCATGTGGCGAATCAGGGTGCCATGCCAGTTTTGGTTCAATTGAACACGCGTCCTTGTCAGCTTGTCGGGCGGGAACGGTCTTGGTCAGGCTTTGGTAGAAAAGCGGTAACCGGTGCCGCGCACGGTTTGTACCAGATTCTCATAGGCATCACCGAGGGCTTTGCGCAGACGGCGGATGTGCACGTCGACGGTGCGTTCTTCAACATATACGTTGCCACCCCAGACCTGATCCAGCAACTGGCCACGGGTGTAGGCACGTTCCTGGTGAGTCATGAAAAACTGCAACAGGCGGTATTCGGTCGGGCCCATCTCGGCGGGTTTGCCATCGATGGTCACGCGGTGGCTGATCGGGTCGAGCAGCAGGCCGCCGACTTCGATCGGTGCCTCGCCGTCGGTAGGGCCGGCACGGCGCAGCACGGCTTTGAGGCGCGCCACCAGCTCACGGGGGGAAAACGGTTTGGTGATGTAATCGTCAGCGCCGACTTCCAGGCCCTGGATTTTGTTGTCCTCTTCGCCCTTGGCGGTGAGCATGATGATCGGGATGTCCCCGGTCAGCTCATCGCGCTTGAGGCGACGGGCCAGCTCGATGCCGGACGTGCCGGGCAACATCCAGTCGAGCAGGATCAGGTCTGGCTTGCGGTCGACGATGATGGCATGGGCCTGCTGGGAGTTCTCAGCCTCCAGGCAGTCATAGCCGGCCATTTCCAACGCAACGGCGATCATTTCGCGAATGGGCGCTTCGTCGTCGACGATCAGAATGCTCCTGCCAACCATGCCTTAATCCTCTTGTCATTTAACTGTCTTGCGCCGCATTAGATAACGGAATTATTGCAGTCGTGTGACAGTATTTTAGTCGACCGGCGATTGTCATGATCCTGAACTAAGCTCTAAGTCCGAATCCTGACAACCACAAAAGGAAGGTTTCCATGAAGCAATACTCGCAATCCTTCAAAGCTTTGATGCTGACGGCGGTCATGGCTTTACCATCAATGGCCTTCGCGGCTGAGCCTGCAATGATGAAAGGCGATGTGATGGTCGATCAAAAGGGCATGACGGTGTACATGTACGACAAGGATGCTGACGGCAAGTCAATGTGTAACGATGAGTGCGCCAAAAACTGGCCGCCAATGATGGCTCCGGCGGGTGCCAAGGCCGAGGGCAAATGGAGTGTCATTAAGCGTGATGACGGCAAGATGCAATACGCTTACGACGGCATGCCGCTGTATACCTTTGTGAAGGACGAAAAGCCTGGAGAAATGAAAGGTGACGGCATGAAAGATGTCTGGCACGTCATCACCAATTCCGGACCTAAGAAGTAAGCGAGTCCAGAACCACAAACCTGCCCCCGTGCCGGGAGCAGGTTTGATTCAGCGCATCCCATAATCCAGCACAATCCCCACAAAAATCGCCAACCCGGCCCAGTGGTTGTGCAAAAACGCCTTGAAGCAGCGCATCCGGTCCTTGCCGCGGGTGTACCAGAACTCCCACGCGAAACAGCCCGCCGCCGCCAACAGTCCCAAGTGGAACCAGCCACCCAGCTCGAATTTCGATCCCGCCAGCAATAGGCAACCCAGCGCCAGGCCTTGCAACGTCAGAATGATGGCCCGGTCTGCGTCGCCAAACAAAATGGCGGTGGATTTCACGCCGATCTTCAAGTCGTCGTCGCGGTCGGTCATCGCATAGTAAGTGTCGTAGCCCACGGTCCACAGCAGGTTAGCGATCCACAGCAACCATGCCGCTGCCGGTAGCTCTCCGGTTTCGGCGGTGAACGCCATCGGCATGCCCCAGGAGAACGCCGCGCCGAGCACCACTTGCGGGTAATAGGTGTAGCGCTTCATGAACGGGTAGGTGAAGGCCAGTGCCAAACCGCCGAACGACAGCCAGACCGTTGCCGCATTGGTGCTCAACACCAGCAGGAAACTCACGCCCATCAGCAATGCGAAGAACACCAAGGCTTCTTTGGAGCTGATTTTGCCGCTCACCAAAGGGCGCTGTTCGGTTCGCTTCACGTGGCCGTCGACCTTGCGATCCGCCCAGTCGTTGATCACGCAGCCGCCGGCGCGCGTCAGCACCACGCCAAGGACGAAAATCACAATGTTGGCCAGGGATGGCGAACCTTTGCCGGCAATCCACAGCGCCCACAGCGTCGGCCACAGCAGCAGATAAATGCCGATCGGCTTGTCCATGCGGGTCAGCTGAATGAAATCCCAAGCCCGAGGATTCAAGCGGTTCAGGGACTTGAGCAGGCTTTGGTACATCAGCAGTTCTCCGGGTGGGCGCGGGTGGCGAGCCACAAGGTCGGCAGGAAAATCTCGGCCACCAGCACGCTCAGGGCGCCACGGTCAAAACGCGAACGACGGCCCCACAGTTCGGGGGCCCGGGACGCCAGCGGCAGCCATTCCTGAGGATAGTGACAAACCTCGATGGCGCGCCGCTGGAACGCCTGATCGCAAAACAGCAATTCGCCCAGGGAGCGGCTGCCCAGTTCGTCCATGTGCAAGCCGTCGCCCTGCAAGGCGCTGCGCGCCGCTACGCTGCGGGCAAACACCCACGCTTCGCCGTGCCCACGCAAATACACCTCGCGCACCCAGCCTTCGCTGCCTTCGGCCAGATCCAGCGCGGCACATTCGTCGGCGCGCAGCGGTTGCCAGCCTTCAAACAGCGGCGTGACGCTGAAACCGTCATTCGACAAGCGGATCAGCCGTCGGGTCAAAGAGCCTTCGTCGAACAGCCAGTCGAGGGTAGACGTGTCGGGGAGGGGCGTCAGTTGGCTTTGAGGGAGCCAGAGCGGGGTTGCAGAGGGGGATTTTGAGTGCGGCACAGTGAGTCATTATTGGCAGCAAATGAGGCGGCGAGCTTACCATGTCAGCCAGCGATTTTGATTGATCCGGGCCGCCGTTGCGCCGAACACGCTTGCATCTGCCGGGCCCGATCAGTACAAAACGCCCCTGAGCCGGACGGCATCGCTCCACCTGGTGACCGTCCGCGCCGCAATAAGCCTGAATCCTGAGGAAATACCTGAATGAAAAAGTGGCAATGTGTGGTCTGCGGCCTGATCTATAACGAAGCCGACGGCTGGCCGGACGACGGCATTGCGCCGGGCACGCTGTGGCAAGACGTACCGGAAGACTGGCTGTGCCCGGACTGCGGCGTAGGCAAAATGGATTTCGAAATGATCGAAATCAACTAAGACATTTAGAGGAGTAGGGAATGAACGCACCTGTCGTGATCGTCGGCACCGGGCTGGCTGGCTACAACCTGGCCCGGGAGTTTCGCAAACTCGATGGCGAAACCCCGCTGCTGCTGATTACCGCCGATGACGGACGCTCCTACTCCAAGCCGATGCTCTCCACCGGCTTCGGCAAAAACAAAGACGCCGACGGCCTGAGCATGGCCGAACCGGGTGCCATGGCCGAGCAATTGAAGGCCGAAGTGCGTACCCACACGCGCATAAGCGGCATCGATCCGGGCCACAAACGCCTGTGGATCGGTGAGGAAGCGGTGATATATCGCGACCTGATCCTGGCTTGGGGCGCAGAAACCGTGCGGGTGCCCATCGAAGGCGACGCGGCTGATGTGGTTTTCCCGATCAACGACCTGGAAGACTACGCCCGCTTTCGCGCGGCAGCGGCGGGCAAGCGCCGGGTGTTGCTGCTCGGCGCCGGCTTGATCGGTTGCGAGTTTGCCAATGACCTGATCCTCGGCGGCTACGAGGTGCAACTGGTTGCACCCTGCGAGCAAGTCATGCCGACCCTGCTGCACCCGGCGGCAGCCGCTGCGGTGCAGGCCGGGCTGGAAAGCCTGGGCGCGCGTTTCCACCTTGGGCCGGTGCTCAACCGCTTGCAGCGCGTCGCAGACGGCGTGGAAGCGCATCTGTCCGATGGCCAGGTGATTCCTTGCGACGTGGTGGTCTCGGCCATTGGCCTGCGTCCGCGCATCGATCTGGCGGCGGCAGCCGGTGTGCAGGTCAATCGCGGCGTGGTGGTCGACCGCCATCTGAAAACCTCCCACGCCAATATCTACGCCCTGGGCGACTGCGCCGAGGTCGATGGGCTGAATTTGTTGTACGTCATGCCCCTCATGAGCTGTGCGAGAGCGCTGGCGCAAACCCTCGCCGGCAACCCTACCGCCGTGAGTTACGGCCCGATGCCGATCACCGTGAAAACCCCGGTCTGCCCGTTGGTGGTTTCACCGCCGCCGCGGGGTGTGGAGGGCGTCTGGACGGTCGAAGGGCAGGGCGCGGACGTCAAAGCTTTATGCCGCGATGCCAGGGGAAAACTGCTCGGCTATGCCCTCACAGGCGCGGCCGTGATGGAAAAACTGGCCCTCAACAAAGAGCTTCCGGCACTGCTGGCGTAAATACCGGTCGTTCTGTCGGAATCACCCCGCTTTTGCCCCTACAAAGGTCGCGCCGAGACTGGCGCGGCTCTTCCGTGCGTGCCATTCTCACTCCCGTCTGCCGCAGAGTAGAGCACCTGCGGCGCCTTGGGCGCTGTTCCAACGAGAACAGCACGGACATAACAACAAAAAACCGTCAAAGGGGCTTCACTAATGCGTAAACCAGAACTCGCCGCTGCAATCGCTGAAAAAGCAGATCTCACCAAAGAGCAGGCCAACCGCGTTCTCAACGCCGTTCTCGAAGAAATCACCGGCGCTCTGCACCGCAAAGACAGCGTCACGCTGGTGGGCTTCGGTACCTTCCTGCAACGCCACCGCGGTGCCCGCACCGGTAAAAACCCGCAAACCGGTGAGCCTGTCAAAATCAAGGCCAGCAACACCGTTGCGTTCAAGCCAGGCAAGTCGTTGAAAGACAGCGTTAATCCATAATTGCGGCGAACTCCCTCAATAACGGGGAGAACCGTATTGAAAAATGGGCATACCGATTGAGTCGGGTGCCCATTTTTTATGGTTGGTAGCAATGCATTAGTCAGCGACCGGACACCGCGAGTCATCGGAACCCGAAGTGATGTGCCCGTGAGGCAATACAGTCTCACGGGTGCTCATTTTTATGGATTGCGGATCAACTGGCTCGGGTGTGTTTTCTGGCGAGAATCGCCGCCATTTCCGGCTCATCGAGGTCATCCAGCGCTCGTTCTACCAACAAATGCACGCCATCGGCCATGCGGCTGAGCGCCAAGGCTATGGAGCGTTGTGGGCCGTTCACATCGTCGGCGAGTTCGGCGGCGATGGCGCTGATGGACCGTGAGTCTTCCGAAGCGTTGGCAAGCAGCGCATCAGTATTGATGTCCGGGCAGACGCTGAAGAGTTGGCCGTTGCGTTTCGGTGGTTTCTGTTCGGCTGGCGGGAAGTGATGGTCGAGGGCGCGCTCGGCGGCGTCGTTGAGTTTTTTTGAATCAGGGCTTTCGTAAGGAGAGACCGGATCGGTGTCCGGCGGATTTGGAGTTACCTTGAACATGATCTTCAATTCCATAAGTGATGCTGACACCACTTCGCCGACTAAACGAAGGGGTGGCGGCTGTACGCAGGTTAGTCGGACCGGGGAATTGAAGAAGCCGGCGCACCCGAAGGTGCCCTGCGCACAGCCACCATCAAATACAGGTAGGAGATACCTGTCTGACGGAAGCTTGTGCAACTTCAATTACCAGCGGGCGACTAAACCCGTCCACTGACGATCAGTGACAGGAACCAAGTTACCGGCCGGCCAAAAGGCGCACAAGCCGGCGGATTCTGGCGTAGCCGTAGGTAACGGCGCAAGGTGTTGTAGCTTGCAGGACGTAACCTTGAGGCGTTTTAAACGGGCGCTGTCGGGCGGCGTTTAAGTCGCAGAGAAGCAACACCTGAACATCCATAAAATCCTCACCAGACCGAGAATGTTAACGACGGCGAAAGCACGCTTTGCCGTTGCCAAAATCCACCGCGAGGCAGTCAGGCTCGATGGCGAGTCGTAGGTCCTGAAACAATAGGGACAACTCACCATTGGCGGGCACGGTGTAATCCTTCCAATCCACACGCATCCATCTCATATCAGGCAGGGTAGGAAGCCACTCGATTTCGTCCTTTGAGCCTTGAGTGTGCAAGCCGATCTTCTCCAAGGTTCTCGTGGGAGAGTAGGGCAGGGATAATCTCTCTTGCTTCGAATCCGCCCACACCTGTTGCTCGGTAGAACCATCGTCAAACCTCCAGTACACATCGACAGGCGATATGGCTGGCGTGCTGATTGGATCGAAGTGATAAACCGTGATGAGGTAATTCTTCAGAATACGACCTTGTTCGTCATCGTTCAGATCACGTTGAATTTCGGCCAGCACCTTTTCTTTACGCGGGCTAAACGCGATTGGCTGGCTCTTCTCTTTTTTCCAGCCGATACCGAACCAGCGGCTATCCGGCGAAACGTCGAACCATTGAATTGGGCCGGAATTGCGGGATGTCCCGAAGCCTATTCTTGTTAGCGTTCTTTGTGGGTCGTAAGGCAGCCAAAGGTCTGTTGTTTCATTTGACTCCAGTAACTGCTGGCTCCCGGCGCCTTCGGAAAACTCGAAATAAAGGTACACGGGGTCGATGGCTGGGGGGGGTGGGTGCCGGTCGTACTGCATCTGCAAAATGTAGTGAGTCTGGGCGTAGTTAGCCGTGTCGTTATCGATCTCGTCGTAATTGCCGTGCTGGATTCGATAACTCTCCTCCAATTCAGCCAGGTTTCTTGTTCTGGGCATTTCGAAAACTAGCTTTTTAGCTGCGTGAGGGTCAGCTTCACTCGTGAGCTTCAGCTTATTGCTCTCGATACTCCACGTTCCCATCGCAGTACCGTTGGCACTCCCGTACGCAGCGGCTGCTGCAAAAGATCCGTCTTTTTTAAGAACCAGCCTGGCGGCCATTTCCATAGCCCCGTACAAGTAATAATCCCCCTCTATTGGGCGGGGCTGCTCTGCGGCGTTAGCACAAGGCAGCCACACAAACGCTGCGAAAAATATTGTTCTTAATTCCATTGATTTTCTCTCCTTACCAGCTTCCGAACGGGATACCGAATTTGTCGATGTAGGCTTTGGACTCCTCCGTAAGTGGGTAATAGGCGCCGCCTGACTGTCCCCTATATGGGCCTTCTGGACTGATCGTGCCTTGGACACGGGTTACTTCGGTAGACTGAAGGCAGGGCCCACCCAGCCACACCTTGGCGATTCCTCCTGGCGCCAGGCCGACAATCAGTAGCTTTCGGTAATCGGTTTTCCATTTGCCTACCGCACCGCAAAAAGCTTTTTCGTCCTTAAGCATGGTGTTCCTGGCAGATTGGGGAATCTCGATATAGGCCTCGTAGGTCTGCGGTTCTGCTATGGACTGCCAGCGTACATAGACCAAACGAGGCAGGTCGGCACCCGTTACATATCGCCCTTTTCCTCCTGGATCTTTAAACCATCCTTTTGCATCGCCCTTGAAGTGAGCCGGTATGCCTTTACTTAGCCCTCGGGGATAACCAGTCGCGGGAATTCCGCGACCCGCACCCCGGAATAGACGATCGTTGATATCAACGACATCGGCCGTTTCGATCCAGACTTCCATATAGTCGGGCGCAAAAAAATTGAGGCTCCAAGCGTCGTAAGGTAATGATCTGCTCTCGTAAGAGGCACATCCTCCCAACAACGCAAAAAGCAGCGTAAAGCCGGCCTTAAGCCGGGATGAGCCCTCACGCATTAGGATGCACCACGCGTTTATAGTTTTCGGCGGGTCGATCGATAAATATGATGTTCAGGTCGCTATTGTTCCATCCTTTGGCAGCGTTCCACTTCGCAGACAGATGGATGAAACGTTGATAGAGCAACTCCTCCTCAAACACGCTCAAGCCCGCCCTGCGAGTTTCGCCCAGTGCATAAGCCATCAGTTTTTGCGCGATGGTTTGTAGCTCGCCGGGTAAAGCAAACATTGGCTCTTTATCGTTGATAACGCGAAAAGGCACGTCATTCCTCGCTGCCAACTCACGCATGATGCGCAGGTAAATCAACGCCAGATCGTTTTGTACAGTCCGCTTGCTATGGACTGCCGCATAGACACTTTTCGATTTGGACCTATCGCCTTTAACGTTGCTTGTAGTCTCTACCGTCCAGGTTTTTACCTCCAGAGTCAGCCCATTCAGATTGAGCTGGTCCTGAAGACGACCGAGTTCTTGCTGAGCCAAGCGAAAGGCGGTTGACTCTGTAGAAGGCACGTACAGTTCCATGTCGCGGCTACAGCGCGGCTTGCTAAGCAGAACTTGTTCAATGATGTTCGGAAGATATCCGCCACCCAAGTCAGAGTGAGCGCCGGGCAGCACGATATCAGCGGCACCGGCACTGTTGAGTGAGAAGTTGTGGCGGCGTTCGTCCCGTGCAACTAAATGCACGACTTTTTTTGCGATATCGGGCGCCAGATACAAATTGACGCCGGGGTTTATAGCATCATGGACGCTCAAATCGGCTTCGGAAATACTCGCAACTGCGGCAGCGGTGTCGAATATGCCGATAAAGTTGATGGAGTCATCAGTGTTGGTGCGCCAGGAAAACTCCTTGGTAAACAACGTCGCATTGGCTGGTAGCAGCACCGCCAACGGACTCTTCTCTCCTTTCTGTACTTCATTGGCAAAATGCCGCGCCGCCGCCGCCCCCCGACTGAATCCGAAAATATCGAACTCAATACCCTCAACTTTTCGGTCTGGATTCATCCGTTGAAACCTTTCTATCCCTTCAAGAATGAGTGAAGGGCTTTGCTTAACCCTTGCCAATACACCGTGTGCACCCATGCCGGTTGCTAGTGAAAAAAGTGAATCCTGTTCACCACTGCTGGTACCGATGCCGTCCAGATAGACGGGTATGTACCCTATGGTTTCGTCATCAGCCAACAGCCGCTCACTGTCATTGGTGTACAGCTCATACAGCTTCGCCACATTACTCGTGTCATTCCCATAACTATCATCCGGCGTATTCCCCAAACCGTCATACCCATACGCCTTACAAAACCGCTGAATATCCTCAGCCTCCTCCAGCAGATTTACATCCCGCGCATAACATCCAGCCGCCATCTCACTGTTGGACCGGTTATTCCCGGTCCCATCAAAAAACACCCCAATCCGCAAAGTAATCCCTTCCTCTTCGACTTCTTCCTCCTCTTCCTCCAGCTCATCCGACACATCTTCTTCCAACGGCGCAGGCACAACGGACGCCAACAACCCCGCCACCGTACCCGGCACCAATGCATGCGCCGCCATTCCTTCCACTGGTGAACCGTCTTCCTCAATCTCGCTACTGCTAAAAACCCCATCAGCATCGATCACGATATGGTGACCACCCGCCTTCAAGGTAATGCTGGCGCCCCCGTCCAGCACCAGACTGGCCCCGGCCTTGATATGAACGTGCTCACCGGCCTCGACCACGAACGCTTCGCCGATCTGTGTATGGCTGCTCCCGACTATCTGTAGATAGTCACTGGCCTTGAGCTGAACCTTTCGATCCGCCGTAACCGTGCGATGTTCTTCAGCCCCGAGCACCGCGATGCTATTGCCCTTGATGGTTTCACGGCGTTCATTGCCCACGTCCAGATGGCTGTCGTTCTCGACCTTCTGCGCCATATCTCTTTGTGCGCGCAGGTAGATCAACTCCTGCCCGGCGCGGTCCTCAATCGACAGTTCGTTGTAACCGCCTGTGCTGGGGGAACTGTGGCTGCGCAGTACGGTTCTGGTTTTGTTCTCGGGCAAGGGGTAGGGCGGCGGCGCGACCTTGTTGATGAGGCAACCGGTTATCAATGGATTATCGGGATTGCCTTCGAGGTAGGTGACGAGGACTTCCATGCCGATACGCGGAATGATCACCGCACCAAAGTTGTCCCCGGCCCAGCTTGAGGCTACCCGCAGCCAGCAACTGCTGTTTTCACTGTTGCGCTCAGCGCGGTCCCAATGAAATTCGACTTTGACGCGGCCATATTCATCGCAGTAGATCTCTTCGCCGGCAGGCCCGGTGACGCGGGCGGTCTGGCAGACGAGCGGGGTTCGTTGTGCCGGCATCGGTGGTCGAAAAAACACATCCCATGGAATCGCACTGAAACTGTTGCGGTAGCCCTGGGTAAATCCGTCCTTGGATTCGGTAGTGGTGACTGACTCTTCGAGCACCTGAGGCTGCTTTCCAGAGTGGGTGACACTGAGCAGCAGCCATAGATCGTTGTACGTATCGCGTGGGTGATCCGTCAGACTGAAAAAGTGCCCGCAGCGCAGACTGGGCTGATCGCTTTCGCCCTCGGCCAATTGGTAATCGGCACGGTGTCGTTCCAGCGCCTGCCGGGCGAGTTGCTGGCCGAGTTTTTCACTCTCGAAGAATAGTGGGTAACGATAGTCTTCAAGCTCCGGGCTGAACTCAGCAGTGAAGCGACTTTCCAGTAAAAGGCTCGGGCGCTCCAGGTCGTAGTGTCGCCGGGTAACCCTGCAGGGGCGGGTGCTGAAACCCATGGATAACTGGCTGACGACGGGATGCTCCGCCACCATTCCGGAGTCTTGCTGATAGGAAGTTTCGCCCAGTTTGGGGAAGAAAGTCTGGTCGTCAGTGAACACCAGCACATGGCCTTCCCGCGAATGCTGGTGATGCCAGGAAATGCCGTCCTCGGCGCACAACCTCTGGACGAATTCAAAATCATTTTCGCGGTATTGCGTGCAGTATTCGCGCTCGGGACTCGTTTTGACGTGGAAGGTAAACGCATCGGCCTGGATGCCATGTCCCTTGAGTACCTTTTCGATGATTTGCGGCGCTGTCTGGTGCTGGAAAATCCGTTGGTCATGGCTGAACTGCAAGAAGTGCAGGGCCGGTACCAGGTTTATGCGATAGCGGGTCAGGCGCTTACCGACATCGCCTGTGGACACCGCCGCGATATGGCCATGAATGCCTTCGCCTTTGAGGCCGAATTGGAGAAATGCAGGTTGGTTGAGCAGACTCTCCAAATCGAAGTCGGGGTCTTCGCTGACCAGATCAATGTGAATTGAGTACAAGGCGCTGATGGTTTCAGTGCCATCGAAGGCCAGTACTTTGAAGTCGTTGCGAACCGTCGGGATCACGAGAGTGAATTGAGCGGCATTAGCCGGTGCGAACATGCGCTTATCCTTTTGCTTCGTAGTCGCTCGTCCTTGAGCGCAGAGAAGTGAAGATCGCGGCGTGCAGCCATGACTTGGCCTGAGCGCGCGATGATGCTCTGCACGCTAACAAGGCAAGGCAGAGCGGTATGTAAGACCGGGCTTGAAACTCGGTCAGATATTTCTGGATGTCAGAATGTTGCGTCAGTGTCAGCGAAGTTCATGCAACCACAGGGCGTATTGCCGAAGTTGAGCATTTATTCAAAATGAAAGTGCCATCAGCTTGATGGCACTTTTTTACATCTCAATTGTCGGAATCTGTTTTTTTAAAATTTCGGAAACATTTCGGAGGTTTCCTACATTCATGCTTGAAAATTATTGGCATGCTGCGCACCTGTCGCTGGGGGTGAGGCTCATTATCCCTGTCGAATTTTACGGGTGGGTCTAGGTCGATGGTTTCAGGGTGATCAGGTGAAGAGGTGATTATTAATGCGACATCAGGGAATCCCCTTACACATATAGGGATATCTCCTACACGTAATAAACAACAGTTCGTCTTGTTGTTTAATCGGATGCTTGCTAGTGGCCATCATTGTGATTACGATGCGCCCACTTGAAAGAGCACGACCTCAATTGGATGAGATTCATCGCAGCTCTTTGATACTGTCCCGCGCCGCTGCAACTGCAATTGGCGTTCGACCGTAATCCTAATTAAAGGCCATGGATGTCCTACTCAAGCAAACTTTCCGCTCATTACCTCGAACTCGCAAAAGCCTCTGTTTCCAAAGAGAAATTCGCGGGCGAGGACGTTCGTTTTTCGAGCGAATATGAGGCACTGGAAAGCGAGCTGGCGAAAGCCTCGTCCATGCACGAAAGCGGTCAGATCGACTGGCTGAAAATCCGTGAAAACAGCGAAAACCTGCTGCGCACCCAGTCCAAGGATTTGCGAGTCGGCGCCTGGCTGACGTGGGCCTTGTACCAGCGCGAATCGTTCCAGGGCCTGTTGGCCGGCCTCGGTTTGTTGCACCACCTGTGCGAGAACCACTGGGCCGAAGTCCATCCGAACAAGGCCCGTACCCGCTCGGCTGCGATCAGTTGGCTGGTGCCGCGTCTCGAGCAGGTGCTGACCGAAAACGTTGCGATCAAAGAGCAGTTGCCGATGTTCCGGCGGCTGGTCGAACACCTTGAAGGGCTCGATGCCGCTTGCACCGAGCACCTGGGCGACGACGCGCCGCTGCTGCTGCCGATCTCCCGCCGCCTGAAAAACATGGTGCAACGCGCCGCCGACAACCAGCCGGAACCCGGCGTGGTGGGCGCTGCGGTGGCCCAAGTCAAACAGGCCGCCACGCAGCTGTTCACCCCCGGCGCACCGATCGACAACGAAAAAGAAGCCCACAAGGCCCTGCGCGCCCAGCAGGAAAGCGCCCGTCCGTTGTGTGCCTGGTGGCTCAAGCAGAAAGCCACCGACCTGCGCGCCTTGCGCCTCAATCGCACGCTGCTGTGGCTGCCCATCGACGCGGTGCCTGAGCGCAACGCCGAGCAAATCACCGTGTTGCGCGGCTTGCCCGCGGACAAGCTAAAGGCCTATCAGGACCGTTACGATCAGGCCAAATACGCCGACCTGCTGGTGGAACTGGAGGCGAGCCTGGCGAAGGCGCCGTTCTGGTTCGATGGCCAGCGAATGGTCTGGGAATGCCTCCAGGGCCTGAACGCCGAGATGGCAATGCGCGAAGTGGAAATCCACTTCGCGCTTTTGATTCAGCGCCTGCCCGGCATCGTCGAATTGCGTTTCCACGACGGCGCGCCGTTCGCCGATCCTGCCACCCGCGCCTGGATCAGCGCCAACGTCATGCCGCACCTGCAAAGCGCCAGTGCGCCGCGCAAGGTCGAAGTCGCCGACACCCAGCCAGCCTGGGAAGTGGCCCTCGAAGAAGTCTTGCCGATTTTGCGCAAGGACGGCCTCAAGGCCGCCGTGCAGATCCTCAAGCAGGGCCTGCAAAGTGCCCACGGCGGACGCGTCCGATTCTTCTGGCAGTTCGCCCTCGCGCGGCTGTGCTTCATGGCCAAGAAATACGAACTGGCCAAGACCCAACTCGAAACCCTCGACCAAACATTACAGGACTCAGGCCTGAACGCCTGGGAGCCCGATCTTGCGCTGGAAGTGCTGCATTTACTGCATAGCTGCTGCGAGTTGTTGCCGCAGAACCATGCCGTACGTGAACGCAAGGAAGAGATTTATCGCAGGCTGTGCCACCTCGACCTCGAAGTGGTACTCGAATAGGCCCCAGGGCCACAACCGCAAGGAGAAAAGCCATGGCCAAAGAAGGCTCGGTAGCCCCCAAGGAACGCATCAACGTCACCTTCAAACCTGCCACCGGTGGTGCACAGGAAGAGATCGAACTGCCGTTGAAACTACTGGCAATCGGTGACTACACCCACCGCAAGGACGAACGCAAAGTCGAAGATCGCAAGCCGATCAGCATCGACAAAATGACGTTTGACGAAGTGCTGGCCAAGCAAGAGCTGACCCTGACACTGAGCGTGCCGAACCGTCTTCAGGAAGAAGGTGACACTGAAGAACTGGCCGTGAAACTGCGCGTCAACTCGATGAAGGACTTCAACCCGGCCTCGCTGGTCGAGCAAGTGCCTGAGCTGAAAAAACTGATGGAACTGCGCGACGCGCTGGTGGCCCTCAAAGGCCCGCTGGGTAACGCGCCTGCGTTCCGCAAAGCCATCGAAGGCGTTCTCGCCGACGACGAATCCCGCGGTCGCGTACTGGGTGAGCTGGGCTTGAACGCCGCAGCCCAGGACGCCTGAGTCTCCATCAGCCAAGGAAGCCAACACCATGAGCACTAGCGCAGCACAGCAAAAGAGCAAAGAGAACGGCGAATACAGCATTCTCGACAGCATCATCGCCGAAACCCGCCTGACGCCGGACGACGAAGCCTACGACATCGCCAAACGCGGTGTGTCGGCCTTCATTGAAGAACTGCTCAAGCCCCAGAACAACGGTGAGCCGGTCAAGAAAGCCATGGTTGACCGCATGATCGCCGAGATCGATGCCAAGCTCAGCCGCCAGATGGACGAAATCCTGCACCACCCTGACTTCCAGTCCCTGGAATCGTCGTGGCGTGGTCTGCAGTTGCTGGTCGACCGCACCAACTTTCGCGAAAACATCAAGATTGAAATCCTCAACGTCTCCAAAGAAGACCTGCTGGACGATTTCGACGATTCGCCGGAAGTGATGCAGTCGGGCCTGTACAAGCACATCTACACCGCTGAATACGGTCAGTTCGGTGGTCAGCCTGTGGGCGCGATCATCGCCAACTACTTCATGTCCCCAAGCTCGCCGGACGTGAAACTGATGCAATACGTGTCCAGCGTTGCCTGCATGTCGCACGCACCATTCATTGCTGCTGCCGGCCCGAAATTCTTCGGCCTGGAAAGCTTCACCGGCCTGCCGGACCTGAAGGATCTGAAAGATCACTTCGAAGGCCCGCAATTCGCCAAATGGCAGAGCTTCCGCCAGTCGGAAGACTCCCGTTACGTTGGCCTGACCGTGCCGCGTTTCCTGCTGCGTAACCCGTACGACCCGGAAGAAAACCCGGTCAAATCGTTCGTGTACAAAGAAACCGTCGCCAACAGCCACGAGCATTACCTGTGGGGCAACACGGCCTACGCGTTTGGCACCAAGCTGACCGACAGCTTCGCCAAATTCCGCTGGTGCCCGAACATCATCGGCCCGCAGAGCGGTGGCGCAGTTGAAGACCTGCCGTTGCACCACTTCGAAAGCATGGGCGAAATCGAAACCAAGATTCCTACGGAAGTTCTGGTTAGCGACCGTCGTGAATACGAACTGGCCGAGGAAGGCTTCATCTCCCTGACCATGCGCAACGGCTCCGACAACGCGGCGTTCTTCTCCGCCAGCTCGGTGCAGAAGCCGTAGTTCTTCGGCATCAGCGCAGTAGGCAAGGCAGCAGAGCTGAACTACAAGCTCGGCACCCAACTGCCGTACATGATGATCGTCAACCGCCTGGCTCACTACTTGAAAGTGCTGCAGCGCGAGCAACTCGGTTCGTGGAAAGAACGTACCGACCTCGAGCTGGAACTCAACAAGTGGATCCGCCAGTACGTGGCCGACCAGGAAAACCCAAGCGCCGAAGTCCGTGGCCGCCGTCCACTGCGCGCTGCCCAGATCATCGTCAGCGATGTTGAAGGCGAGCCTGGCTGGTACCGCGTCAGCCTGAACGTGCGTCCGCACTTCAAGTACATGGGTGCCGATTTCACCCTGTCGCTGGTTGGCAAGCTGGACAAAGAGTAAGCGGAGCTAACTCATGACTGGATACGGCAGCCTTTTCGAACGCCTGGGTGGCGACGCGGACAAACGCGTCGGCTGGAGCCGCGAGGTCTCCGCCATGGCGTCCGTGGCTGCCCATCTGGCCAAGATGCTCAGCACCCGTGCGGGCAGCGTGCAAACGCTGTCCGATTACGGGCTACCCGATCTCAATGACATGCGTCTGAGCCTGCACGACTCCCTGAGTCAGGCCCGTCTGGCCATCGAAAATTTCATCGAAGCCTACGAGCCACGCCTGAGCAATGTGCGTGTCATCTCCCTGCCGCGTGATCACGATCAGCTTCGCCTGTCCTTCAGCATCGAAGGCCTGCTGGAAGTTGATGGTTTCAAGCGCCAGGTCAGTTTCGCCGCGCGCCTGGATGGCAGCGGTCAAGTCAAGGTCAACTAAGGAGATTCGTATGTCCGGCAAACCAGCAGCCCGCGTATCCGACCCCACCGCTTGCCCGCTCCCCGGCCACGGCACCAACCCGATCGCCGCCGGTTCCGGCGACGTCTTCTTCGACGGCCTCGCGGCCGCCCGCCAAGGCGATGCCTCGGCGTGTGGTGGTGCGATGGTTGGCGATCTTGCGACGACGGTTTTGATTAATGGGAAACCGGCGGCCACCGTGGGTTCTGTTGGCACTCATGGCAACAAGGTTACGGCTGGGTCCGGGACGGTGATTATCGGGAATTCGCATTCGCCGGTGCCGTTTGTGCCTCCTGTTCCAATGCCAGGTTACTTCAACGATTTTTTTGTGTTGCGGGATGAAGAGGGGAATCCAGTTGCAAATTATGGCTACCGATTAGAAACCGAGTCGGGTGAGGTCTATGAAGGGGTAACAGACGCCAGCGGCCATACCAAAGCTGTCAGTACTGGCAAAGCTTCTCAGATACTTAAAGTCTCTCTTCTCACTCCAGCAGGTGTTGCGAATGTCTAATGCGACGCCTTTGGCTCAAGCTTCCTCAACCCCTTCGACTAATCGTGACGGACAAGTCGCGACCGTAAAACTAGCGAAGCTATCAACGTATGAGTTCAACGTCAGGTCGTTTCATCCGGGGAAAACATTTGGCTGGAGCGGCTTTAATTTTGAAGGGGATGCGCGCGGCTTTTCGTTAAAGCCCAGCGGGCTGTCTGGTGTTCAGGGAACGCTAATAACTTCACGTGTATGGCATAAGTTTTTTGTAAAGCTGGCAACGAACGAAGTTACTGATACGCAAACGGAGTCGAATGACTCCGGAAAAGCGGGTGCTGAGCATACTCACTATGATGCAGAGCTGAAACCGAAGGGTGGAAGCTGGCCGTCAATTAAAACCGAAAAGGGTGCGGTTACTACTGTGTGGGTAGACGGTGGCTACGCGGGTGAGAATCACGCCTTTCCGTTTTCTGCGGAAACTAAGAAACTCACAGGTATGACGTTCGTACCAAGTCTAGATGTTAGTTACAAAATTATAATGACACTCGACCGAGTAGCTAAACATTTGGATGTCGTAACGTATATCACGGGTGATGGTTTTCCAAATTGTGAGGCGTTTATTTCTGATCCGTCTGGGAAGTCTATCTTTCTCGGCGTACATGTCCGAAAGGCGGCGGCCCTGATTGCCTTGTTTGGTGACAAGAAGTACCCAATGATTTCTTCGGCGATTCGCATAGAGGTTGATGGTGATGGGAACTTCAAAGAAAAGCTGGGAAATGAGATGAGAAGGCGAAAACTGAAAAAGGAACAGCTGGAAATGCGGCCGATTGAAGAGTGGAACGACTTTTTCATCAATCTCAGCCCCAACGATGGTCGTTGGATGGGTATTTGGGAGGAGCCTATGCCGGACTCCAATACCGAGTCGACATTGAAATGACATATAGGAGTTATTTCAAATTGGCAATCTGGTCGCCAGCAGTTTTGTTGCCAATTCTGTTGATGCTTGATGCTTTCTATTTTTCCAAACCCCTGCAAGGTGGAGTGGAGCAGTTCTTTCTTCTCTACGTGCTCGGTTTTGGTCTCGCCGCATATGTTTTGTTTGCAGTTTTTTCTTTACGTGTGATTTCTAAAAAAACCGAGTTGGAAGTTTTGCGGCTTGCGCGGTGGGCCCCAGTAATTTTTATTCCGTTTTATGGTGTTCCCTGGATTTTGTATGGCGTTGGATGTTTGATATTTGGCAGGCTTGCTGGTTTTGGAATGATGTTTTTGTGGTTGGCTTATACCCCCTATGTTTTAGTTGTTGGAGTGTTTTTTTCGTTTGTTACTATTTTTCTTTTTAAGGTGATGCGCAAATTTTCTCTGTTTTCCGAGAGGCACTAAAAATGTTTGTAGTAGTTTCTGCGGATGGCGTGCGGGACGCCTATGGATTGAATGGTTTCTCATTTTTCAAAAAAATGGGACTGTCCCCGCCCCCATTTTTCCTACGCCCTGCAAGCCGTCAAATGTGAGCGCAATGGTTATCAGCGCAGCTGGACCCTCAGGATGGAGCCTTTTGCCCATGATCGACGTATCAGACGAGATGCGCATGTATCTGATGTTCATCGCCGACAGCAATCTGTTCGGCGGCATCGCGATCTTGAGTTTTCTGCTGATTGTCACGGCGATCAGCAGGCGACTGCGCCAGTCATGGCTGCATCGCGCGCTGACTTTCATGGTCCTGATTTCATTGGTGGCCATCGAAATCGCGGGCAGCTGTTACTCCTCGGTGCCTCCCGCATAAACATGCTGGCCCGCATCGTCTGCGCCGGTGTGACAGTCGCGCTCTACAGGACAGTTTTTTCATGAGATCCACCACCAGGAAGGTACCCCGTGTCCTTTAACCACTACTACCAAAGCGAACTCACCGCACTTCGCCAGTTAGGTCGTCGATTCGCCGAGCGTAGCCCGGCATTGGCGCCTTTCCTTGGCCAGGCCGGGCGGGATCCAGACGTGGAGCGGTTGCTTGAGGGCTTCGCTTTCCTGACCGGCCGCCTGCGCCAGAAGCTTGATGACGAACTGCCAGAACTCAGCCATTCCCTGATGCACCTGCTGTGGCCCAACTACATGCGGCCGCTGCCGGCGTTCAGCATTTTGCAGTTCGATCCGTTGAAGCGTTCGGGGCCTGCGTTGATGGTCGAACGCGACACGCCGATTGAAAGTGTGCCGATCGATGACGTGCGTTGCCGCTTCCGCACCTGCTACCCGACCGAAGTCTTGCCGCTGGATCTGGCCGCGCTGAATTACTCGGTGAAGGGCGACGGTTCGCTGTTGAGCCTGCGTCTGGAGATGAGCGCTGACGGTCACCTCGGTGAACTGGAGTTGAGTCGCCTGCGCCTGCACTTCGCCGGTGAGCGCTACATCAGCCAGATGCTTTACCTCAGTCTGCTGCGCAATCTGGAAGGCATCGAGCTGATCCCGCTGGACGGCGCCGGCAAACCCATCAATGGCGTCAACGGCATGCCGATGGCGTTCAAGATGCCCGGCGACCGCGTGCAGCCGGTGGGTTTTGCCGAAGAAGAGGCGTTGATCCCGTATCCGCTGAACACCTTCCGTGGCTACCGCTACTTGCAGGAATATTTCGCCTTCCAGGACAAGTTCCTGTTCGTCGACGTCAACGGTCTGGACATGCTCAAGGCATTGCCGGAAGACACGCTCAAGCAAATGCGCGGTCTCGAATTGCGCTTCGACATTCGCAAGAGCGGCATCATGCGGATGCGTCCGACCCTGGACAACGTGAAGCTCTACTGCACGCCGATCGTGAACCTGTTCAAGCACGACGCCTTGCCGATCCGCCTCGACGGCAAGCAAGACGAATACCTGCTGCTGCCGGCGGAATTCGATCTGCAAAACTGCGGCGTGTTCTCGGTGGAAACCGTGACGGGATGGAAGCCCGGCGGCCTCGGTTATCAGGAATACGTGCCGTTCGAATCGTTCGAGCACGACCCGAGTTTCGACGTGCCCAACAGCCGTCCGCATTACAGCATCCGCCAGCGTTCGTCCCTGTTGCACGACGGCCTCGACACCTACCTGAGCTTCGGCATCCGTCACACCGAAGCGCACGAAACCCTGTCGATCGAGCTGATGTGCACCAACCAGAACCTGCCTAAAAAGCTCAAGCTCGGCGACATCAGCCAAGCCTGTGAAGAGACGCCGGAGTTCCTGAGTTTCCGCAACATCACCCCGGCCACGCCCAGTTATGCGCCGCCGCTGAACCGTGACTTCCTCTGGAAGCTGATCAGCAACATGTCGCTCAACTACCTGTCGCTGGCAGACGTCAATGCGTTGAAGGTGATTCTGGAAACCTACGACCTGCCGCGCTACTACGACCAACACGCTGAAAAAGTCAGCAAACGCCTGCTGGGCGGGCTCAAGTCGATCAAGCATCAACACGTCGACCGGTTGCACCGAGGGTTGCCGGTTCGCGGGTTGCGCACCGAGCTGACCATCGACCCGGAAGGGTATATCGGCGAGGGCGACCTGTTCGTTTTCGCCTCGGTTCTTAACGAGTTTTTCGCGCTTTACGCCAGTCTCAATTCGTACCACGAGCTGCGGGTAAAAAGCACACAGGGAGAGGTGTACCAATGGACACCACGTATGGGCCTTCAGCCGCTTCTCTAAGCGGACTGACCCGAGGAATACGCGAGTACTCGCTGTTTCAGGCCGTGCTGCTGGTGGTTGACCGGCTGCGCGAGGCCCACCCGCACCTGAGCCAGGACGATCTGTACGACCAGCTCGAATTCCAGGCCAACCCGAGCCTGGGCTTCCCGGGCAGTGACGTCGATCGCGTGGAGTTTTTCCACGAGCACGGGCACATGCGCGCGCGCCTGCGTTTCAACCTGATCGGCCTGGTCGGCTCCGGTTCGCCGCTGCCGGCGTTCTACGGTGAACAGGCCCTGGGCGACAGCGAAGACGGCAACCCGACCCGCAACTTCCTCGACCTGTTCCACCATCGCCTGCAACGGCTGATGCTGCCGATCTGGCGCAAGTACCGCTACCGCGCCAGTTTCGAGAGCGGCGCCCTCGACCCGTTCTCGGCGCAACTGTTTGCCTTGATCGGCCTCGGTGGCGAAGAGATCCGCAAGGCCCAGGAACTGAACTGGAAACGCCTGCTGCCGTACCTCGGTTTGCTCAGCTTGCGGGCGCACTCGGCGGCGCTGATCGAAGCGGTGCTGCGTTACTACTTCAAGCATGCCGAACTGACCATCGAGCAGTGCATCGAGCGCCGCGTGGAAATTCTCGACGAGCAGCGCAATCGTTTGGGCCGCGCCAACAGCCTGCTCGGCGAAGACCTGGTGCTGGGCGAACACGTGCGCGACCGCAGCGGCAAATTCCGCATCCACATCCGCGAGCTCGACTGGCAACGCTTCCACGAATTTCTGCCGATCGGTTTCGGCTACCAGCCGCTCTGCGCGCTGGTGCGGTTCACCCTGCGTGACCCGCTTGATTACGACATTCGCCTGGTGTTGCGCCAGGAAGAAATCCGCGAACTGCGCATCGGTGAGCAAAACGCCTGTCGCCTGGGATGGACCAGTTGGCTGGGCCGCGAAAAAGCGGACGGCGTGGTGACCCTGGGCAGCAAAATTCATTAAGGACAGATGACCAATGATCAACGTAGACCTGCAACAACTTATCCAGGCGCTGGACGCCGAAACCCGTCGTGATCTGGAAAGTTCTGCCGAGCGTTGCGTCGCCCGTGGCGGCAGCAAAATCCTCGTCGAAGACTTGCTGCTCGGCCTGCTGGAGCGTCCGCAAGGCCTGCTCGCACGCGCGCTGCAAGACGCCGAAGTGGATGCCGGCGAACTGAGCGCCGCGTTGCAATCGCGGGTCGAACACAGCGCCTCGCGCAACCCGGTGTTCGCCCCGGAACTGGTGCAGTGGCTGCAAGATGCGTTGCTGGTGGCCAACCTTGAACTGGGCCAGAGCCAGGTCGAGCAAGCCGCGTTGATCCTCGCGCTGCTGCGCAACCCGATGCGCTACGCCGGCAGCCGCTACCAGTCGTTGCTGGCCAAGCTGAACATCGAACGCCTGAAAGAATTCGCCCTGTCGCAAAAAGAGCAACCGGCCACCGGCAAACCGGCGGTACCGGGTGAATCGCTGCTGGAGCGCTTCACGCATAACCTGACGCAACAGGCCCGCGACGGCAAACTCGACCCGGTGCTGTGCCGCGATGGCGCGATCCGCCAGATGGTCGACATCCTCGCCCGTCGCCGCAAAAACAACCCGATCGTGGTCGGTGAGGCCGGCGTCGGTAAAACCGCCATCGTCGAAGGCCTGGCCTCGCGCATCGCCGCCGGTGAGGTGCCGCAAGTGCTGAAAGGCGTGGAGCTGCTGTCGCTGGACATGGGCTTGCTGCAAGCGGGCGCCAGCGTCAAAGGTGAATTCGAACGTCGCCTCAAAGGCGTGATCGACGAAGTCAAAGCCTCGCCGAAACCGATCATTCTGTTCATCGACGAAGCGCATACGCTGATCGGCGCGGGCGGCAATGCCGGCGGTTCCGACGCGGCCAACCTGCTCAAGCCAGCCCTGGCCCGAGGCGAGTTGCGCACCATCGCCGCCACCACGTGGGCGGAGTACAAAAAATACTTCGAAAAAGACCCGGCCCTGGCCCGTCGTTTCCAGCCGGTGCAACTGCACGAACCGACCGTCAGCGAAGCGGTGACCATCCTCCGTGGCTTGGCTCAGGTCTACGAGAAGAGCCACGGCATCTACCTGCGCGATGACGCGGTGGTTGCGGCGGCCGAACTGTCTGCGCGTTACCTCGCGGGCCGTCAGCTGCCGGACAAAGCCGTCGACGTGCTGGACACCGCCTGCGCCCGTGTGCGCATCAGCCTCGCCGCTGCTCCGGAAAGCCTGGAGCGCTTGCGTGGCGAACTGGCTGAAGGTGGACGTCAGCGTCAGGCCCTGCGCCGTGATGCCGAAGCCGGTTTGCTGATCGATCACGAAGCGCTGGACGCTTTGGAAGATCGTCTGGCTGCCGCTGAAGACGAGATGGTCGCGCTGGAAACCCTCTGGACCGAACAGAAAGAACTGGCCGAACGCCTGCTGGACCTGCGTCAGCAACTGGCCAAGGCCCGTGAAGTGGCTGCTGTCGAGCCAATCGTCACGGTTGAAGAAGATGCCGAAGGCACCGTGATCGAAACGCTGCCGGTGGACGAAGCGCACAGCGTCGAAACGTTGGAAACAGCACTCAACGAAACGCACAAAGCGCTGACCGAACTTCAGGTCAAAGAACGTCTGGTGAGCTTCGAAGTGTGCCCGCGTCTGGTCGCCGAAGTAATCAGCGCCTGGACAGGCGTGCCATTGGCGCAACTGGCCCGCGAGCACAACGCCAAGGTCGCGAGCTTCGCCACCGACCTGCGCACGCGCATTCGTGGTCAGGAACAAGCTGTTCACGCCCTGGACCGCTCGATGCGCGCCACCGCTGCCGGCCTGAACAAACCGGATGCGCCAGTGGGCGTGTTCCTGCTGGTCGGCCCGAGCGGCGTCGGCAAGACCGAAACCGCGCTGGCCCTGGCCGACTTGCTGTACGGCGGTGACCGTTTCATCACCACCATCAACATGTCCGAGTTCCAGGAGAAGCACACCGTGTCTCGCCTGATCGGTGCGCCACCGGGCTACGTCGGTTACGGCGAGGGTGGCATGCTCACTGAGGCCGTGCGCCAGAAACCGTACTCGGTCGTTCTGCTCGATGAGGTCGAGAAAGCCGACCCGGATGTGCTCAACCTGTTCTACCAAATCTTCGACAAAGGCGTGGCCAACGACGGCGAAGGGCGCGAGATCGACTTCCGCAACACGTTGATTCTGATGACCTCGAACCTGGGCAGTGATCGCATCAGCGAGCTCTGCGAAAACGGCGCACGGCCGACCGCCGAAGTGCTCGAAGAAACCATTCGCCCGGTCCTCAGCAAACACTTCAAACCGGCCCTGCTGGCGCGTATGCGCGTGGTGCCTTACTACCCGGTCGGCGGCCCGGTGCTGCGCGAGCTGATCGAAATCAAACTCGGTCGTCTGGGCGAGCGCCTGAACCGTCGTCAGTTGGATTTCACTTTCTCCCAGGATCTCGTCGATCACTTGGCCGAGCGTTGCACCCAAAGCGACAGCGGCGCGCGTTTGATCGATCATTTGCTCGACCTGCACGTGCTGCCGTTGGTAGCCGACCGCTTGCTCGACGCGATGGCCACCGGTGAAAGCCTCAAGCGTGTCCACGCGACGCTCGACGGCAACGCCAGCGTGACGTGCGAGTTCGCCTGAGGTGGGTGTGATGTTCACTCAAGTGCCGCAACCGCTGGTCTATGCCGAAGCCTTGCTGGCGCAATTCGCCAGCCTGTCGCGCGCGGCGGACGGTGCTGCGCTGCTGGGTGACTTCGTGCGTGGGTTGGCCGAGCTCAGTGGTTGCGAATTGACTCAGCTGTATTTGCTGGACGCAACTCACACGTGCCTGGGGATGAACGCCGAGTGCCTCAACGGCATCCTGCAACCCCGGGAAGCGGCGAGCCTGCCGGCGGATTACAACGGTGAACAACTGCTGCAATTCGCCTTGTGCCAGAACCGCGTGGTGAGCCTCAGTGAGTTGAGCGGCAGCCTGCACGAAACCAGTTTCCTGCCGCCGCAGGCCACGCCTTGGCAGTCGCTGCTGTGCGTGCCGCTGGTCAATCAGCAGAAGGCCGTCGAAGGCTTGCTGCTGTGCGCCAGTCGCCGGCACATCGACCTGCAAGGCTTCGCCGATTCCCTCGGGCAACTGGGTTCGTTCGTGCTGGGCCAACTGCATTTGCTCCAGCGTTTGCGTCAGCCCACCGGTGACGTACGTCCGATGAAGGTCAGTGTCCCAAGCGCCAGCGGTTACGGTCTGATCGGCAAGAGCAAGGCCATGCGCCAGACCTATTCGCTGATCAGCAAAGTCCTGCACAGCCCATACACCGTGCTGCTGCGCGGCGAAACCGGCACCGGCAAGGAAGTGGTCGCGCGGGCGATTCACGACTGCGGTCCGCGCCGTTCCCAGGCGTTCATCGTGCAGAACTGCGCGGCGTTCCCGGAGAACCTGCTGGAGAGCGAACTGTTCGGCTACCGCAAAGGCGCATTCACCGGCGCGGACCGCGACCGCGCCGGGCTGTTCGATGCGGCCAATGGCGGCACCTTGCTGCTCGATGAAATTGGCGACATGCCGTTGTCCCTGCAAGCCAAGCTGCTGCGCGTGTTGCAGGAAGGCGAGATTCGTCCGCTGGGGTCCAACGACACCCACAAGATCGACGTGCGCATCATCGCCGCGACCCACCGGGATTTGTCGGTGCTGGTCAGCGAAGGCAAATTCCGCGAGGACTTGTACTACCGCCTCGCGCAATTCCCGATCGAGCTACCGGCCCTGCGTCAACGCGAAGGCGACATCCTCGACCTGGCCCGGCATTTCGCCGACAAGGCGTGCTCGTTCTTGCAGCGCGATGCGGTGCGCTGGTCCGATGCGGCGCTGGATCACCTGTCCGGTTATGCGTTCCCCGGCAATGTGCGTGAACTCAAAGGCCTGGTCGAACGCGCGGTGCTGCTGTGCGAGGGCGGCGAGTTGCTGGCTGAGCATTTCTCCCTGCGCATGGAAGCCATGCCGGAAGACAACAGCCTGAACCTGCGCGAACGCCTGGAGCAGGTCGAACGCACTCTGCTGCTCGATTGCCTGCGCAAAAACGACGGCAACCAGACCCTCGCCGCCCGCGAACTCGGCCTGCCACGCCGCACGCTGCTGTATCGCCTCGGGCGCCTGAATATCAATTTGGGTGATTTCGATGGTTAACCCAAAAAAACTCCCCGAGATGAGCGGAATTCCTGTGGTGAGCGAAGTCTCTGTGGCGAGGGGATTTATCCCCGTTCGGCTGCGCAGCAGTTGCAATCCAGCCAACTCGGTCTGCCTGAATAAACGGGGTAGCCGGTTTTGGGGCCGCTTCGCGACCCAACGGGGTGGTGCGGCATTCCGACAAGTCCCCTCGCCACAGGGGATCACCATTTCCCCGGTGATTGGCTGCAGGCCCTGGAATAGAGCCTTCCAATCAACCTCATCCGCTTCTAACAGCGCCGCCCAACCGGGTCGGCGCTTTGTGCTTTGTCTACCCATGGAGACCCTCTGATGCCTGTTCGTCACTGGCAAGCCGTCCTGCTGACCCTCGTCGTTCTATGCGGCCTCGGCGGCTGTAGCGGCAATTACAAATACAACGACAACACCTATCGCCCATTGGGTGATCCGCAGGCGGTCAATCGCGGCAAGTGACCGCAAGGAGTATCACCATGGAACTGGTTTTCGAAATGCTGAACACCAAGCAGTTCGTGCCCACGGATTTGTGCCAGAAGACCTTCAAGCAGGCCGGTGGCGTGATTGGCCGGGGCGAGGACTGCGACTGGATCATTCCCGACCGCAAGCGTCACCTGTCCAACCACCACGCGTTGATCAGCTACCGCGAAGGCACGTTTTTCCTGACCGATACCAGCAGCAACGGTATCCAGGACAGTGAAAGCGGCGCGCGCCTGCGCAAGGGCGAAGCGATGCGCATCGAACACGGCAGCGTGTATGTGCTGGGTGATTTCGAGATCCGTGCGCGGCTGGTGCGCGACCCGGCGACCTTCGACGTGGAAGTCGGCCGTCCGCAAGCGGCGGGCAGCATCATTCCGGACGATGCGTTTCTCGATCTCGACCCGCTCAATGCCCTCGATCAGCAAGAGCGCGTGTACTCGGAAATCGACGAGCTGATCTCCCCGAGCACCACCATCGAGGACACCCGTCAGCGCGCCGACTATGCGCGCATCGATATGGAAAGCCTGATGGTGCCGGAGCTGATCAACGCCCCGGCCGAGCCAACACCCGCGCCACCGCCGAAAGCGGTCGAGCGTCAGAGCGAAGGTTTCTGGGAGCACTTCGGCGCGGCACTGGGCGTGGACCTCATAGGCCTCGACCACGACGCCCGCGAAGCGCTGGCGCTGAACGCTGCACGCCTGCTCAAGCAAAGCGTCGGCGGTTTGCAGCAGAGCCTGCGCACCCGCAGCGAACTGAAAAACGAACTGCGCCTGGCCCAGACCACGGTGCAAGGCACCCACAAGAACCCGCTGAAATTCGCCGTCGATGCCGGTGAAGCGCTGGGCATTTTGTTGCAGCCGAACAAACCGGGTCAGTTGCCGGCCGAGCAGGCGATCTCTCGCTCGTTCCGTGATTTGCAGGCGCACCAAGTGGCCTTGCTCACCGCCAGCCGCGCCGCCGTTCGCGGCACGCTGGAGCACTTCTCGCCAGAGCAATTGACCCTGCGTTTCGAGCGCGACAACAAGCCGATCATGGCCACGTCCGGCAGCCGCTGGAGAGCCTACGGCCGTTATCACCAGGCCCTGCGTCAGGACGATGACTGGAGCGAGCGTCTGTTGGCCCGCGACTTTGCCCAGGCCTACGAAGAACAGATCCGCCTGATTTCCACCCTTCACACCGACCACCAAGGATGATGCGCATGTCTCGCTGCTCGACCGCTTTTTTCAAGACGCTGACGGCGTTCGCGGCCCTGGTGCTGCTGGCTGGCTGCTCGTCGCTGTCGCCGTATTCCCACGTCACCAAACTCAACCTGAAGCTGACCGCCAGCGATCAGCTGAACCCGGACCTCAACGGTCGTCCGTCGCCGATCGTCGTGCGCCTGTTCGAGCTCAAGCACCCGGTGACCTTCGAGAACGCTGACTTCTTCAGCCTGTACGAGCGCGCCAAGGAATCCCTGGCCCCGGACCTGGTGGCCAGCGAAGAAATTGAACTGCGTCCAGGTGAAACCGTAGAGATGAAACTCAGCGTGGAGGAGGGCAGCCGCTACGTCGGCATCCTCGCCGCCTACCGCGACCTGCCGGAAACCAAATGGCGCTACACGGTGCAAGTCACCCCGGTGGAAGTCACCAACGCTGATCTGACCCTCGACCAGGCCGGTATTCGCAATAGCAACGAAACGCTCGCCAAGGCGGATGACTGAACATGAATTCCCATAAAGTCATTTGGCAGGAAGGCATGCTGCTGCGTCCGCAGCACTTCCAGCATAACGACCGCTATTACGATCACCAGATGAAGACCCGCACCCAGTTGCTGGGCAGCTACACCTGGGGCTTCCTGAACCTGGACATCGACTTGCAGTTCCTCAACATGGGCAAACTGGTGATCAGCCAGGCCTCGGGGATTCTGCCGGACGGCAGCCTGTTCGAACTCGGCGGCAACACCGAGCCGCTGGCGCTGGACGTGCCGCCGAACACCGGCAACACGCCGATCTACCTGGCGTTGCCGCTGGTCACCGGCAACCACATCGAGTCCCGCCGCCCGGAGCAATCCGACGTGCTGGCGCGCTACACCGCGTATGAAGCGGAAGTGGCCGACTCCAACGCCGGCGACGATTCCGCCAGCCAGGTCAGCTGCGGCCGCCCGGACTTCAAACTGTTGCTCGGCGAGCAACAGAGCGACCAGGCCTACGTGAAACTGAAGATCTGCGAAGTGCTCGACACCACGCCCGACGGCGTGATCAGCCTCGATCCGGACTTCGTGCCGACCTACATTCAGGCGCATGCCTCCAGCTACTTGCTGTCGTGCCTGAAAGAAGTGATCAGCATGCTCGGTCACCGGGGCGACACCATCGCCGAGCGCATCCGTTCCAACGGCAAGGTCGGTGGCGCGGAAGTCGGCGACTTCATGATGCTGCAACTGATCAACCGCACCGAACTGCTGCTGCGCCACTACCTCGGTCTGGAACAGGTTCACCCGGAAGAGTTGTACCGCACGCTGCTGACCATGCTCGGCGACTTGGCGACCTTCTCCAGCGACAGCAAACGCCCGCGTCTGGACAGCCGTTACCAGCACAGCGACCAGGGCGCGAGTTTCCGCAAACTGATGGAAGCGATTCGTCAGGTGCTGTCGATGGTGCTCGAACAGCACGCCATCGAACTGGTGCTGCAAGCGCGTCAGTACGGGATCATCGTCTCGCCGTTGCACGACCACAAACTGCTGGGCTCGGCGTCGTTCGTGCTCGCCGCCAGTGCCAACTGCGACTCCGAAGAACTGCGCCACCGCTTGCCGGCGCACCTCAAGGTCGGCCCGGTGGAGCGCATCCGCCAACTGGTCAACCTGCATCTGCCGGGCATCAAGGTCAAACCGTTACCGGTGGCCCCGCGGCAGATCGCGTTCCACTCCAACAAAACCTATTTCATTCTCGAACTCAGTTCCGAAGACCTGGCACAACTCGAGCGCTCCGGCGGCTTCGCGTTCCACGTGTCCGGCGAATTCGCCGAGCTTGAACTGAAATTCTGGGCCATCAGGAACTGACCGACATGATCAAGGACATGGAACACAACCAGGACGATAAAACCGTCCTGCTCGACCGCCAGGGCCACGGCCCGGCGCAGAGTCCGCTCACCGATTTCGCCGCACCGCCGCGTTTCGAACAGCTTGAAGAACGGATGATTTATGCCGCGCGCCTGCGCCCGGCCGAAGCGTTCAACATCAGCCTCAATTCGCTGGTGGCCGCCGCCTCCGACCTGTTGTCGGAAGTGGTGCGCCTCAAGCACAGCGACACTCGCGAAGACATGTACGCGCTCAACGAGCGACTGACTGCGGGGTTGAAACTGTTTGAAGTGCGCGCGCTGCACAACGGCGCCGAAAGCAGCCAGGTGATGGCCGCGCGTTACGTGCTCTGCACCGTGGTCGACGAAGCCGTCGTCACCACGCCGTGGGGCAACGAAAGCGAGTGGTCGCAAATGAGCCTGCTCAGCAGCTTCCACAACGAAACTTTCGGTGGCGAGAAGTTCTTCCAGCTGCTGGATCGCCTGTCGAAAAACCCGGTCAAGCACCTGCCGATGCTGGAGCTGATGTACCTGTGCCTGTCCCTCGGTTTCGAAGGCAAGTACCGCGTGCAAGCCCGCGGCATGCTCGAACTCGAAGGCATCCGCGACGCCTTGTATCGCCAGATTCGTCAGCTGCGCGGCGACGTGCCACGCGAACTGTCGCCGCACTGGGAAGGCTTGAACGATCAGCGCCGCAGCCTGGTGCGCATCGTCCCGGCGTGGATGGTGGTGCTGTTCACCGTGGTGTGCCTGGTAGTGATGTATTCGGGTTTCGCCTGGGTCTTGGGCGAGCAACGCGAAACCGTTCTGCAACCTTTCCAGCAGCTAGATCCGGCCGCGGTCCAGCCGCAGTCGCAGCCGTAAACAGGGACGTGTGATGAAAAAGTTTTTCAAGAAAGTCGGCGCATTCTTGCGCAAGACCTGGGTCTGGACCTTGCTGGTGGTGCTGTTTGTCGCGCTGCTGGTGTGGTTCGTCGGGCCGCTGCTGGCGGTGGATGACTACAAGTTCTGGGAAGGTTCGACCTCCCGCTTGCTGACCATCAGTGTGCTGTTCCTGATCTGGGGCCTGACCATGGTCTTCGTCAGCTGGCGCGCTGGCGTGCGCAAGAAAGCCGTCGAAGACACCGAAGACGGCCAGGACCGCATCCGCCGTGAAGAGCTGATCGACGAAGAGCAGAAAGAACTTCGCGTACGCTTCAAGGATGCGTTGAAAACCCTGAAGACCTCGAGCCTGTATCGCGGTCGCAGCGAACGTTGGCGCAGCGATTTGCCGTGGTACTTGCTGATCGGCCCGCAGGGCAGTGGCAAGACCAGCCTGCTGGACTTCTCGGGCCTTGAGTTTCCGATCAACAAGATCGACCGCAAGCTGACCCGCGACACCCTCGGCACCCGGCATTGCGACTGGTATTTCGCCGACCACGGTGTGCTGATCGACACCGCTGGCCGCTACCTGACCCAGCCGGATGCCGAAGTCGATGGCAGCGCCTGGAGCACCTTGCTCGACCTGCTGCGCAAGCGTCGCCGCAACCATCCGTTGAACGGCGTGCTGGTGACCATCCCGGTTGAACTGCTGCTGGGCAACACCGAGCAGGACCTCGACACGTTGGCTCGCCAGGTGCGTGCTCGCTTGCAGGATGTGCATCAGAAATTGCACGTCGATGTGCCGGTTTATCTGGTGCTGAGCAAGGCTGACAAGCTGCTCGGTTTCGACGAGTTCTTCGATCAACTGACCCGCGAAGAAAGCGATCAGGTGCTCGGCACCAGCTTCCGCAAAGAGCAGAGCGGCACCGACGTCGCCGTCCTGCGCGCCGAGTTCGAAGAGCTGCTGCGTCGCCTGAACAGCCAAGTGATCATGCGCATGCACCAGGAGCGCGACACCCAGCGCCGTGGCCGCATCCTCGACTTCCCGCATCAACTGGGGCAGATCGGCGAGCGCCTGTGCCTGTTCGTCGACATGGCGTTCACCGGTAACCGCTACCAGCGTGTCAGCCAGTTGCGTGGTTTCTACCTGACCAGCGCACCGCATTTGACCCAGGAAATGGACCAGACCACCGCCGGCATCGGCGCCAGTCTGGGCATGAGTGCCGGCATGCTGCCGACCTTGCGCAGTGGCCGTTCGCGGTTCATTCACCATTTGCTCAGCCGGGTGATTTTCCCCGAGGCTGATCTGGCCGGTCTGGACAAGCGCGAACGCAGCCGCATCCATTGGGGCCAACGTGCGCTTTACGTGGGCGCACTGGCTGCGTTGGCACTGTTCGGCATGCTGTGGGCGGGCGGATTCTCGGCCAACTACGAGCGTCTGGAAAACCTGCGCAACCTGGCCACCAACTGGACTCAACAGCGCTCAGCCCTGACCGCGCGTGATGATTCCATGGCGGTGCTCAAGACCCTCGACACCAGCTACGCGGCGACTCAAGTCTTCCCGAAAAAAGGTGACGTGTCGTACCACGAGCGTGGCGGCCTGTACCAAGGTGAAGAGGTCAACCCGGTGGTCAAGGACGCGTACGAGCGTGAGCTCGAAGCGCAATTGCTGCCGAAGGTCGCGACCCTGCTGGAAGGGCAGATCCGCGCCAACATGAAGGACCGCGAACGCCTGCTCAACAGCCTGCGTGCGTACCTGATGCTGAACATGAAAGATCGTCGCGATGCTGCGTGGCTCAAGGATTGGGTCGCCACTGACTGGTCTCAGCGTTACGCCGGCAACACGTCG
Organism: Pseudomonas sp. NPDC099000; assembly: GCF_044759925.1. Taxonomy (NCBI): domain Bacteria; kingdom Pseudomonadati; phylum Pseudomonadota; class Gammaproteobacteria; order Pseudomonadales; family Pseudomonadaceae; genus Pseudomonas; species Pseudomonas sp. NPDC099000. Next base: position 184,655 of record NZ_JBIWAF010000004.1, on the reverse strand, counting down.
GTACAGAACGGCTTGAACACGCACTTCGAGCGTTTGCTCAAGCAGCCGTTTATCTACCCGCTGAACGATCAACTGGTGGCCCAGGCGCGTCAGGTGTTGCGCAGCGAGTCGCTGGCCAACGTGGTTTACCGGATGCTGCGCGAGCAGGCCCGCAACCTCCCGGAGTACCGCTTGAGCCAACACATCGGCCCGCAGGCTTCGCTGTTTGTCGGCACCGATTACGTGATCCCGGGCTTCTACACCCAGCAGGGTTATCAGCAGTACTTCTCGGTTCAGGGCTCTGCGCTGGTTACCGACATCCTGCGTGACAACTGGGTGCTGGGCGAAGGCTCGGGCATCAGCGGCATGGACTTGCGTCGCCTGATGGTCGAACTGGAGCAACTGTACTTCCGCGACTACGCCAACTTCTGGAGTGAAGCGGTCGGCCAGGTTGCCCTGCCACCGATCAACGATGCGGGCGAGGGCGCCGAGCAACTGGCGGGCCTGACTTCCGCCAACTCCCCAGTGCTGCAACTGCTGGTGGAAGTGCGCGAGAACACCCGGTTCCCGGCAGAAGCCGAACCGGCTGATCAAGCGGCTGATGCCGCTGGCGCACTGGCGGATCAGAAAGGCAAGTTGGGCAAGCTGGGTAAACTGGCGTCTGCCGCAGCGGACCAGGCCTCGGAAATGGCGGCGATGAAAAACCTGCCGGACACCGCGAAGAAATCCCTGCAACGTCGCTTCGAACCGCTGCACCGTCTGCTGGATGACAACAACGGCCCGGCCGCTGATTTGACCCCGGCACTCGCAGCGCTCAACGACCTGCAACTGCAACTGGCGAGCCTGGCGCGTGCCAGTTCCCCGGATCAGGCCGCGTTCGAAATGGCCAAAACCCGCATGAGCGGCCAGCGTGATGCGCTGAGCAACTTGCGCAATGCCTCCAACCGTCTGCCGCGTCCGGTCAGCGTGTGGTTCAACGTGCTGGCCGAAGACACCTGGCGTCTGGTGCTGAACGATTCCTACCAGTACCTGAACCAGCGTTATCAGAGCGAGCTGTACAGCTTCTACGGCAAGGCGATCAACAAGCGTTACCCGTTCAGCGCCCACAGCACCAGCGACGTCGCGATCAGCGATTTCCGCGAGTTCTTCAAGGCGCAGGGCATCAACGATCGCTTCTTCGAGACCTACATGCGTCCATTCGTCAGTGGCGATCCAGGCAACTACCGCCTGCGCACCATCGACGGTCACAGCATGCCGATCTCCAAGGTCTACCTCGACCAGATGGCCGCGGCCCAAGTGATTCGCCAGAGCTTCTTCTCGGTCAACCCGGCCGAACCGCAAGTGCAGTTCAAGCTGGAGCCGTACACCCTCGACCCGGCCGTCAGCCGTTCCGAGTTCAAGTTTGGCGACAAGACCATCGAATACCGTCACGGCCCGATCGTGCCGGTGTCGTTCAAATGGCCGACTGACGCTGAAGACGGTCGCACCAGCCTGGTCCTCGACAAAATGGCCGGCCGCCCGATCGGTATCGAAAAGAACACCGGCCCATGGTCGCTGTTCCGTCTGTTCGACCTGATGCAGACCGAGTACCTGAGCGGTCGCGACGTGCTGGTGCTGAAAGCTGATGTGGGTGGCCTGCGCGCCAATTACCTGCTTAGCAGCCAGCGCACGCCGAACCCGTTCGACATGGGCGTGCTACGCACCTTCCGTATGCCGGTGCAGCTCTGATGCTGGTTGCCAGTCCCTGGCGCAGCGCTGCGCGTACCGATCCGGGCAAGGTTCGGGCGCGCAACGAAGATGCCTTCCTCGACTGTCCACAGCAGGGGCTGTGGGTGGTCGCGGACGGCATGGGCGGTCATCAGGGTGGCGACATCGCCAGCCAGTTGATCGTCGCCAGCCTGGCGGAATTGCCGGTGCAGGACGACTTCGACGAACGACTCAAAGGCATTCGCCAGTGCCTGCACTGGTTAAATCGCCGCTTGGGCCAGGAGTTGACCGTCACCGCCGGGCGCCATGACAGCATCATGGGCAGCACCGTCGTGGCGCTGCTGGTGGAAGGCAATCGCGCGGCCTGCATTTGGGCCGGTGACAGCCGTTGCTACCTGTGGCGCGGCCAGCGTTTGTATCAGCTGTCCAAGGACCATTCGCTGCAACAGCAACTGATCGACGAGCAAAACATGAGCGTCGAAGACGCCCGTGCGCATCCGTCGGCCCATGCCCTGACCCGTGCGGTCGGGGCCGCCGATGTGCTGACGCTGGACGTGCTCGAACTCGAGGTTTACCCCGGCGATACGTTTCTGTTGTGCAGCGACGGTTTGTACCAAGGGCTCAGCAGCGATGCCTTGGGCAACGCCCTGAGCCTGACCGCGCCGCACGTTGCGCTGGAGCGTCTGTTCGACGGCGCCCTGCGTGGCTCGGCCCGGGACAACCTGACCGCCGTGGTGATCCGACAATGACCCAACTCATGCCGCCGCTCGACGACCTGCTGGTGACCGACGAGGAAGCCAATAACCTGACTTACTTTGCGTTTGCCAAATCGCACAAGGCTGAGCCCGCACTGGCGCCAACCAAGGCCAGCATCGGCGAAATGCCCGACGTGCTCGCAGGCCGTTACCGCATCGAGCGCCTGCTCGGTGCCGGCGGCATGGGCGCGGTTTACCGCGCACGGGACTTGCTGAGCGAACAGTTCGGCGATCCCGACCCTTACATCGCGCTGAAAATCCTCAGCGAAGAATTTGCCGAATCGCCGGACGCCAGCGCCTTGCTCTACAGCGAGTTCGCCCTGACCCGACGCCTGCGCCACGACAACGTGCTGCGACCGCACACCTTTGAAGTGGACACCGACTGCCAGCGCGCCTTCATCACCATGGAACTCATGCGTGGGCTGACCCTGGATAAATTACTTTGCGAGCGCCCCTTGGGCCTGCCGTGGAAAGAACTGCGTGACATCGCGCTGCCGCTGCTCGACGCGCTGGCCTACGCCCACGCTCGCGGCGTGCTGCACGGTGACATGAAGCCGAGCAACGTGATGCTCAGCGAAGAAGGCGTGCGCCTGTTCGACTTCGGCCTCGGCCAGGCCGAAGAGGGCATCTTGCCCGGCCTGCCACACCTGAGCCGCGACCGCTTCAACGCCTGGACCCCGGGCTACGCCGCCGCGGAACTGCTCGAAGGCCAACCGCTGTCGGCCAGTGCCGATGTGTACGGCGTGGCCTGCGTGCTCTACGAACTGGCGGGCGGCAAACACCCGTTCCGCCGCTTGTCGTCGGTCGAGGCCCGCGACGCGCAGCTCGATCGCGAGCTGCACGCTCCACGGAATCTACCGAAACACTGCTGGCCAGCCCTGCGAACGGCGCTGGCTTTCGATGCGGCCAAGCGCACCATCACCGCCGCCCAATTGCGTGACGCCCTGGGCGCCACTTCGTCTTTGCTGCAACGCCTGCGACTGCGGGCGTAACGGATGACTACCGAACAGGGAGCAAGCAATGTTCAACCTCGCTAACGAAACCCACTTCAGCCTGACCGTCGACGGTTCTCAAGGCGATCAGGTGGGCGACCTGCAAGTGCTGTCGTTCACCGGCACTGAAGGCATCAGCCAGCCGTATCGCTTCGACCTGGAACTGGTCAGCGAAAACCCCGATCTGGACCTGGAAAAGCTCCTGCACAAACAGGCGTTCCTGGCGTTCGATCCGCAAGGCTCCGGCATTCACGGCCAGATCTACCGCGTCGCCCAAGGCGATGCCGGCAAGCGCCTGACCCGCTACAAAGTCTCGTTGGTGCCGCAGCTGCAATACCTGCATCACCGCACCAACCAGCGCATCTACCAGCAGATGTCCGCACCGAAAATCATCGCGCTGATCCTCGACGAACACGGCATCAAGGGCAACGCCTACCGCTTCCAGCTCAGCCAGCCCTGCCCGGACCGCGACTACTGCGTGCAGTACGACGAAACCGACCTGCACTTCGTCCAGCGCCTGTGCGAAGAGGAAGGCATTCACTACCACTTCCAGCACAGCGAGAAAGGTCACCTGCTGGTGTTCGGTGATGACCAGACCGTGTTCCCGAAACTCGGCCAGCCAACGGCCTACGTACAAGGCAGCGGCATGGTCGCTGACGAACCGGTGATCAAAGGCTTCAAACTGCGCCTCGAAACCCGCACCGGCCGCGTCACCCGTCGCGACTACGACTTCGAAAAACCACGTCTGCAACTCGAAGCCGCCTACAAGCCCGACGGCGAAAGCACCGAACCGGATCTGGAAGACTACGACTACCCCGGTCGTTTCCTCGACCGCGCGCGCGGAAAATTCCTCAGCCAACGCGCCCTCGAACGCCACCGCGCCGACTACCAGCAAGCCGAAGGCAAAAGCGATCAGACCACCCTGGTCAGCGGCCACTTCCTGGAAATGTCCGACCACCCGCGCACCGAGTGGAACGACCTCTGGCTGCTCACCGAAATCGTCCACGAAGGCAAACAACCGCAAGTCCTCGAAGAGTCCGTGACCAGCGACACCACCGACAACAAAGACGACTTCCACCAGGGCTACCGCAACCGCTTCCTCGCCACCCCATGGACCGTGTTCTACCGCCCCGCGCTGCAACACCCGAAACCGCGTGTGCTCGGCAGTCAGACCGCCATGGTCACCGGGCCTAAAGGTGAAGAGATTCACTGCGATCAGTACGGCCGCATCAAGGTGCAGTTCCACTGGGACCGCGAAGGGTTGGCGGATGACAAAACCAGCTGCTGGATGCGCGTTTCGTCGAGTTGGGCTGGCGACCGTTATGGCGCCATCGCCATTCCGCGGATCGGTATGGAAGTGCTCGTCACCTTCCTCGAAGGGGATCCTGATCAGCCGTTGGTGACGGGGTGCCTGTACCACAAGGAAAACCAGGTTCCCTACGAATTGCCGGCGAACAAGACTCGCACTGTGTTCAAAACCCTTAGCTCACCGGGGGGCGGTGGGTTCAATGAACTGCGGATTGAAGACAAGAAGGGAGCCGAGCAGATCTTTATTCATGCCCAGCGGGATTGGGATGAAAACATTGAGCATGATCAGAAGATTCGCGTGGGTAACGAACGCCACGATACGGTGGTCAAGAACACCTACACCGAACTCAAGGCTGAAGAGCATCGCACCACGATTGCCGATCGCAAGGTTGAAACGCGGCTGGATGATCACCTGACGATTGGGCAGAACCAGCATGTGAAGCTGGGGACTGCGCAGCTGACGAGTGTCGGGAAAGAGATTCATCTGAAGGCTGGGGCGAAGATTGTTATTGAAGCTGGTACTGAGCTGACCATTTTGGGGGGTGGCAGCTTTATCAAGCTGGATGGCGGCGGGGTGACGGTTGTTGGGCCGGTGGTGAAGATTAATGCCGGCGGTTCGGCGGGCAGCGGCACCGGGATTGGCATCAAGCCACCGCGTCTGCCGGGCGCTGCAGATTCAGACATCGCTGGCGCGGTGCCGCCACAGGCGCTCGGCAATGCGCCGATGCCGCCACCGCCAGTCTGCAAGGAATGTCTGGCCCGAGCCAAACGTAACGCCCAAGCTCTGGCCGCGAGATAAAGGACGACTTTATGTACACAAGCAACGTGCACTGGCTCGACGAGTTATGGGTCAACGCCCAGCAACTGCAACACCAGCACCTCGACCTGCTGATCGACGCCACCAGCCTCGACTACCCGCTGCTGCAAGAACTGGCGGAGCAACCCGAAGCGGCCAAACTGGCCAAGCTGTTCGAAAACACCCCGGAAGTCGCCATCGCCGATTTCGGTCCGCTGCTGCTGCGCGTAGACAACGCCCAACGGCCCTGGCTGAAAACCTTCATCAGCGCCGTCGACTGCAACAAACACGTCGTCGCCCTGTTCAGCCCTTGGGCATTCGAAGCGCTGGCCGATCATCTGCGAGGCTTCCTCCAGGCGCAATGGAATCAGGGCCGCTCCGAAGGCGTTTTGCGTTACTACGACCCGCGCATGCTGCTGCCAGTCGCCGAAACTTTGACCCCCGCGCAAAGCAACGCCTTCCACGCCGCCGTGATTTCCTGGCACTGGCTCGACCGCGACCAACACCCACAAAGCCTGCCCGGCAACTACGTGCGCCACGCACCGACACCGGCCAGCGGCCCCGTAATGTTCGACCACCCGCAAGTGGCCAACCTGCTTGCCTGGACAGAGGCTGATGCTTACCGGGTTGATCGCTGCGCCGTGCCGCAGAACTATGGTTTGAGCCGTAATGAGAGCCTTATTCGTCATTTGTATCGCAGCCAATTGGCGGCGAATCAGAAGGGATTGAAAGAGCCGGAGGAACGGGAGCCGTTTATTGAACAGTGGTTGGTGGAGAACTCGCCGTTTGTGATTGATGAGCCACCGAAGGCGTTGATTTGATGGGGGTGAGTGCTCGTAGCCCGACGGAATTTTCAGGGAAGGTGATGTTTTCCTGGCTGGTTCGTGAGTGGATTAAACCCGGCTCTCCGGGTGTTTTATTAATTGCCCGATGAACATGGAGGAACCGAAGGTATGTCAATATTAACAGGCGTTATTAAGTCAGTTCGCTGCTGCGCGACGTTGATGGTAGAGCTGTTTGTAGGAAGGCAGTATTTAGAGCGGAAAAATATTAACTCTAATAGGCTTGGAAAATTATTAATCCTATCAGTCGGAATGCTTTGCGTAAGCGCGTGCAACGCTGGTCCGGAAATGGTGTCTGCACCGGTTACTGGTTATAACCATACCTCCGCAGAAATTATAAGATTTAGTATTAACGGTGCCGGTGGTCCACGGATTCCAGCAAATCAAGGTGGAGGTGAAGTTTGCTGTGGCGCACTACCCGTTCAGTGGAATCCTGGAATTAGAGCGATTATCGAGTGGGACAAAGATCCAAAGCCATACCAATCCCTCAAACGTGATCAGTATGGGCAAATTGTTAAAGAGGCTGCAGTTCGTCACTCCTCTGGTTACTCTCACCATACAGCTACGGTTGAGATTCCCAAGTACGCCGAAAAACTATGTGCGTTACAGGTTCACTTTCTTCCCTGCGACCAGGTAAAAGTATCCACGACTTGCTTCACACCCGGCAATCCAAATTATCCAGATAAAGCGTACTTTCAAGCTAAGGAGCCGACCTCATGTTCGAATCATTGATGGCAAATGGTGCTCCTCCGCCGGAGGGAGCACTAATTGCCCCAAGCTTTCCTCTTACGCGTCGGTTGCCAAATGATCCGGGACAGTTGTCGAAGAACATACAACAGCAGAAAAAAGACGAAAGAGTATTTGGTAATAATCAACGCAAGCTTGCTCAAACTAAGGGGCAGGCGAATAGCGGGACGCCTTGCTGTAAAACATTACATATCACATTGGCTTTTGATGGCACCAATAACAACGACCAAGCAGACGGCTCGTCAACGCCCAATTCTCGAAGCAATATCGCTCGGCTTTTTCACGCAAGTTTAGGGGCAAACCCTGATACGCAGAGTGAGGGGTTTCTAAAATATTATTGTCCCGGTGTCGGGACAGTTTTTCCTGACGTCGACGAATACACTCCAGATCAAAATGGCCTTGTTGGAGCTAGCGGTGGCGAAAACCGTATTAATTGGGCTCTAACGAGGCTGCTTGATGCATTAAAACGAAATTTAGGAGAAGAAAGGTTAGATATCGTTGAAGCGAAAACGATGTTAAAAGCCATGGCCACTAACTGGTTTGGCAACGTTCTTAGTGCAGGAATACTCCAGAATGGAGAAAAAATGCGCGAAGCAACGTTGCGCCCGGAAATAGAAAAGTTGGAGGGTGAGCTAAAACAGAAGCTCGACGCTGATGAAAAGCCGAACATATTGGCCATGCGACTTTATGTTTATGGGTTCTCTCGAGGAGCCGCAGAAGCTAGGACTTTCGTTAATTGGTTACAGGCACTGGTTCGCTGTAACGGGGCGAGTGGCGAAGTTGAGTATCGCTTCGCCGGACTGCCGATTTCCGTAAATTTTCTAGGTGTATTTGATACCGTTGCGGCGGTTGGTCTTGCCGACAGTGCTCCATTTGCGGCAGGGCATATGGACTGGGCTGATGGGACCATGCGATTACCTGATGAGGCTGCATCCATTTGCCAGAACACGGCGTTGCCCGACGACTGTTCTTTTCTAAAACGTTGTGTGCATCTTGTTTCTGGCCATGAACAGCGAGCAAGTTTTCCACTGGATTCTATCCGACGGCGCCCCAAATCGCCTGATGGTAACCGTGACAAAAGTAAAGCATCAGGTTATCGGCAAGGAACGGCCGAATACATATATCCAGGCGTTCACTCGGACGTAGGTGGGGGGTATTCTCCGAACGATCAGGGTAAGGCCACAGCCGGCTCCGATCATGTGTTGTCGCAAATTTCTTTACAGCACATGTATGCGGAGGCATTCATGGCAGGTGCGCCATTATTGGTGCCGGAGCCAGCGGTGCAAAAAGAGGTTCACGACCAATGGAGAGCAATGAGTGCGGATCTTGAACTTGAATTTTCAGTCTCTGAAACTCTCATCAAACGTTTCAATGCCTGGCAAGCACAGGGCCAAAGTGGGCCATTAGAAGAAATGATGAAGCGTGAGCACGCTCTCATTACTGCTTGGCGAATCGATCGATATGCTGGCGGTGTAGAAAAACAATCGTTCTTTAAAAATGCTGCTCCGGATATGCCTAAAGCCAAAATAGATGCTTGGCAGGCCATCGAAAAACGTAACAATGCCGATGTAACCGCCGCTTCCAAGGGGCTTCCTAAGCCGGTTTACACTGAAGCTCAAGAGAAAGAGCATCAACTAAATATACAAATTGTTGGTGGGCAGGAAAAAGTCGACAAGATGCGCGGGGAGAAGGTATTCGAACCACCTTTGGACCATAGACAACTGAGTGGAGCGGCGGCTGAGTTTCGTCATGACTACCGACAAGAATGGGGCATGGTAGACGATGGCCTCACCGTTGGTGGCGTCGCCGATATGTTGCTGGGCGGCACGGTCTACCTGATCAACGAGGAAGACGAAGCCGAGGAATATGCATACCTTCATACAGAGGGAACCAAGCGCTACAACAAGATGTTCAGTGCGCCTAATAAGCCTAGGCAGGGAGAAGAGGACCTCGTGGCATTGTTCGATGAACAGGTTCATGACTCTCGAGCCTGGTTCATGAACTTTTCTGCCATTGGCCCACGTGAACCCTTTACTGACTATTTCCGCATTCGACTGGTCCATTTCGATACCGAATCGAACAAGCAATTGTCCCTTCTGGTTAGCGCCGGGCGAGTGATCGGACTTGGTATTGCCCTGGCGAGCGTCGGGCTCAGTATCAAGAAAAAAGATCCGCGTATGTTGCTAGGCCTGTTCTTGCCATCCTTGGCTCGTCCTGTTCTGAGTGGAAAAGTAGGTCTGCCGGAAATCAGCGCTTTCGACCCGCTTACTGGCATTGCGCTTCCAGTAGCAAGCAATCTGGATGCTCTGCGAGCATTCACTAAGACTCCGGGCGACATGGTGGCCAAAGTTGCTGCCTTGCCACCGCTGAAGCCGTTGACTACAGCCACCGCTAACACCCCGGCTCTGCAGAAAATCCTGGTAGCCCATCAGGCGCTTGAAGCAGTCGAAGCTGCTCGCAAGAAGGACGCTGGTGCTTTGGCCAGTATGGTGGCGAAAGCGGCTAACGATGAAGAAAAGCCCGGTGGCTGGCTCGACTTGGTAGCCGATCAGGCCAGCAACTTGAAGTCGTCTGAAAAGAACGTGTAATTGCAAAACGATAAAAAGGGCGATTCTGAAATGAGCCGCCCTTTTCGTGATTCGCCTACACCTTAGCGAAATGGGGCTAGCGAAACTGGTGCGAAATGGGAACGGATTTATTTTTTTGGGTTTATTTTTTGGCTGTAGCGGTTCGAAAACTGGTAATCAGTCCGTGGATCGAGAGTCAACCGTGATAACGAAGCTTAGGAGGTTCGCCGTAGCAGTGGCGAGCGTCGCTTCAGCGGCGTCGATGGTTTCGGCTCATGCACAGGAAACCTGCAACCACGACAGCTTTACCAATCCTGATTTGATCATCTGCGGCCAGCAAAGCTTCGAAAAAGTCGACGCTGTGTTGAATGAGCAATACAAGAAAACCCTGGCCAGCTTGTCTCCCGCAGACAAGAAGCAACTGACCGATCTGCAAAGAAGGTGGGTGCGCTTCAAAGAAGCGTATTGCGAGGATCTGTATCAAGCGATTTTGCCGGGAGCGGAGGCGCCCATCGAGAAGCTCGCGTGTTTGGCGCAGACAACCACTGCCCGGTTGGGTGAGCTCATTTATCTACAGACAGGTATGCCGAATGATGGCTTTTACAAAGCTGCTTCGTTGATGGCAGGGCAGGATCGTGAAAGCGGTCTGAAGGCCTCGATCAATCTGCTCGGAGGGGGTGACTTCGACGATCCGGTTTGGAAGCAATATGCGGACGGACAGTGCGAGATGAGTTTTCGTTTGTTTCGTGAAGACCTCGCTTATTGCGCTGTGCGAATGCGCTTTCAGTTACCTATGAACCGCTAAAGGAATGACCGGTTTGAAATTTTTTTCTTCGTTTTTTGTAGCTTTGCTGCTCCTCTGTCCGATGGCGGCTCACAGCGAAGTCACCACTGAGGTTTCTTGTTTCCGTTCGCTGGAAGGCAAAAACATCAATTTCGAATTCAGAACCTATTACGACTCGGTCACCAAATGGAGCGGCGCGGGGGTTAGGTATAGCAAGTCGAAGAAGGCCATTCCTCTCGTTTATCGGAACACGGAGGAAGAAGTCATGACGGAAGACGGGCCGTATCAGTTCACGACGACTTGGGTGGAGGTTTCTGACGGTGTGATGACGGGGGAGTATGAAAGGGCAACTCAGGGGGCTCGGGTAAACTCGATGTACTACACGAATTACAAATCCGGTAAGAAGTATTCGTTCGATCAAGATATCAGCATGGAAGCGTCACCAGAGACAGGTTGTCAGTGGTGAGTCGAGATCATCAAGAAAGGGGACTCAACGTCCCCTTTTTTATCCCGTGGCTCCGTTACACCTTCGCCCGATGTTCCGCCGGATTGGGCGAATCAATGTGATCCAGCGCTCGCTCCACCAACAACCGAACCCCATCCGCCAATCTGCTTAGCGCCAAGGCTAAGGAGCGTCGTGCACCGTCCACGTCGTCGGCCAGGTTAGCGGCGATGGCGCTGATGGACAGCAGGTCTTCCGAGGCGTTGGCCAGGAGGGCTTCGGTGTCGATGTCGGGGGAGACGGCGAAGAGGTTGCCTTTGCGAGGCTTGGGTTTATCGCCGGGTGGTGGGGCGAAATGGTGGTTGAGCGCGCGTTCGGCGGCTTCGTGGAGTTTCTTCGAATCGAAGGATTCGTAGGGGGATGTGGCTTCGTTTTCGGGTGGATTCGGTGTTGGCTTGATCATTCAGTATCTTCCGGAAATTGGAGCTGACACCGTTTCGCTCGCACTTCGAAAGAGGTGGCAACTGTGTATAGGTGTGCAAGACCGGTCCGGAACTCCGGCAGACCCGAAGGTCTCCCACACACAGCCGCCATAACGATTCGCGAGCATAAGAAAATGCTCGTTCAATAGCCATAACGAATGTGTTCCAGATCGGACTTGCACGTCCGTGTCACCGATTTTGCGGCGACGAACAAAGCCTATCGGTGAAGCCCAGGCCTGCCTAGTTCACGAACAGCACCACGTATCGAAGGAAATATCCGACGAAGTCGAACGTAGAAAGATCAAAATCTTCACGCTTTTAAACACCCTCGTTTCGTCAATGACTTGGTAGTCATCAGCGTCAAAAACCACGGCATCTTCTTCCATCACTGCACAACAGTGGCGTTCTCGCTTGAAGCCGCTACACTGCGCCGGCCGTTCACTTTTCTCTTGAGGCTGTGCGCATGAAATTTCGTTTTCTTCTGTGGATGCTGGGTTTGTTGATGGGTAAGGCCAGTCGGACTAATCCTGCGTTTCAGCAGCAGTTGGGTGACAAGGAATTGGTGTTCCAGCTACAGACCCTGGACGGGAAAGTGGCGCGGCATTTCTTTGTGAAGGATCAGCGTATTACCAGCAAGTCGGGCGTGTATGCCGAGCCGGCGTTTGCGATTGCCTTTAAAGACGCGGCGTATGGCTTTGCCACGATGCAGGCGAAGAACAAGCAGTTGGCGTTTATGACGGGGATTCAGGACAAGTCGATTCAGATCAAGGGCAATCCGGCGTTGGTGATCTGGTTTCAGGGGTTGACCAAGTATTTGAAGCCGCGGAAGGCTAAGCCGAAGGCATAAGTCTTTCAGGTAGCTCGCCGGGACTCTTCGAGAGCAAGCTAGCCTTTACTGCCATTCGACTGAGAAGGTTCGCGGGCGTCGCGTGGCTGTGCCGCTAAGTCGCTGAACGGATCAAGTGTCATGCGCTACGTTTCTGTGCACGCCTTTCCTGTAGATAGCGTCCTTGCAGCGCCAGGATCTCAGTCTTGCTTAGAACACCTTTTCTCTTGAGATTGACGAGCAACTGTTCAATACCATCCAACTCGACGACGTCACCAGCCAGACGGGTAATGCTCACGGCCATACGACTCATGCCGTCCCGTTCAGCTGTAACCTTGTGACTTTTAGCAAGCGTGCGGATTTGACTGGCAACACTGGCAGCCGCTATTCGGGTCATTGGAAAGCCCTCTATTTGTAATCGAATCATAGTGGGGGCAGGTTTGAAGTGGTCAGTCAGACCGAGTTGGATTCATCGCGGGCAAGCCTCGCTCCCACAGGGATTGCGTAAATCCTGTGGGAGTGGGCTTGCCCGTAGTGCTTTAGGCCTGGCTGAATTGCGAAGCGAGTTCACGCAGCAGCACTTCAGCTTCAAGCACTTTGCTGACGACGTCGTTGGCTTTGTCGCGGGTCAGGCCGACGCGTTCCAGCAATGCGTCGGGGATGTCTTCATCCGGCCCGGAGCCGATGCCGCGGCTGCGCAGCAGGCGTACGGATAGGCAGACGAGGTTCGGGTATTCGGCGTAGTCGCCGTCGTAGTGCGGGTCGTGCTGGAAGCGCAGCGCGGTGGCGAGTTCGTCGGGCATGTCCCAGTAGCGCATCAGCCAGGAGCCGATCTGTTCGCGGCTGATGCCGAGCAGGTGTTGCTCGACGTAGCTGTGGCACAGGTGTGGGTTGACCTCCAAATGGCGGCAGATCAGCGAGAAGTGCGGCGGGAACACGTGGGCCAGCAGCAAGTAGCCGAAGTTGTGCAGCAGGCCGGCGAGGTAGGTCAGGCCGGCTTCCGGGCGCTGGGCGCGGGGCATGGCGCGGGTCAGGCCTTCGATGACGGCGGCGGTGTAGATCGATTGCTGCCAGTACGGCGTGGTGTGTTGCGGGTGGTCTTTGGGCAGGCTCAGGGTTTTGCCCAAGGCCAGGCCCAGCGCGAGGTTGATCACCAGGTCGAAACCCAGCACGCGCACGATCGCATCTTCCACTGAACGAATCTTGCCCGGCGAGGCGTAGTACGGCGACGCGGCCCAGCTGACGACCTGGGCGGCCAGCGCCGGGTCGGTTTCGACCACGCCGGTGATGTCGTCGATGGTGGCGTTGGGGTCGACGCGCAGTTTGATGATTTTCTGCGCGGTCTCGGCCAGCGGCGGAATTTCGATGGTGGCTTCCAGGCGTTGCTGGATGCGCCGCGCGGTGAACGCCTGGACGGCCTGGGTGATTTCCTCGCGGTCATCGTCGGGGCGGTCGAGGTTCGGGCGGATGCTGGTCAGGTTCTCGCCGAAGTTCGCGGCACTGGCCTTGGTCAGCATGGTCTTGAAATCTTCGCTGGTGATTTCCAGCAGCAGGCCCGGCTCGCCCGAGTTGATCAGCAACTTCGGTTCGCGCAGCAGGCTTTCTTCGTACAGGCACGGCGAACTGGTCAGCGCCGGCAGGCCGGGCAGCAGGCTCAGGTTGTGCTTGCCGAGCATTTTAACCAGGCGTTCGGTGGGCACGGCGGTGAGGCGGCGGCCGGTCAGTTCGGCGAGGCGATTGAGGTCCAGCAACTGGCTTTGCGGGAACAGCACCATCAGGGCGCCGACCGCGTCGTCCACCAGAACCGCCTGCACTTTGCGCGAGGCGTTGAGGCCGTGGTGGTCGAGCACTTCTTCGTAGGCAATGCCCAACTTGCCCAGCAGCAGCCGAATAACAGACGGAGCGTGCAGGGGTTCCGGGGCGAGGGCAGCTTCAGTCATGGTCTGTATCCGTATTCAAACAATTGCAGGAGTATAACCAGCTTGTTTCAAAGCTTCGTCCACAAACTGCGACGGTGCTCACACTTGGCCGTATTGCTGCCCATGGCGGAGCCAGCGGTCGAGCAACGGGCTGACGTGGTCCGGCCAGCGCTCCAGCAAAGCCTGGGCGGCGTCGCGCACGGCGGGTAGCAAATCGGCGTCGCGCATCAGGTCGGCGACCTTGAATTGCAGCAGACCGGTCTGGCGCGTGCCAAGCATTTCGCCGGGGCCGCGCAGTTCGAGGTCTTTTTCGGCGATGACAAAACCGTCGTTGGTTTCGCGCATGATGCCCAGGCGCTGACGGCCGATCTGCGACAACGGCGGATGGTAAAGCAACACGCAATGGCTGGCGGCGCTGCCTCGACCGACACGTCCGCGCAATTGGTGCAGCTGCGCGAGGCCAAGGCGCTCGGGGTTTTCGATGATCATCAGGCTGGCGTTCGGTACGTCGACGCCTACTTCGATCACGGTGGTGGCGACCAGCAGTTGCAGGTTGCCGGCCTTGAATTCGGCCATGACGGCGGCTTTTTCGGCAGGCTTCATGCGGCCGTGGATCAAGCCGACCTTCAGCTCGCCGAGGGCGGCGGTGAGGTCTTCGTAAGTGGTTTCGGCGGCCTGACAGGTCAGCTCTTCCGATTCTTCAATCAGCGTGCACACCCAATAGGCCTGACGACCTTCGGCACAGGCGCCGCGCACCCGCTCGATGACTTCCACGCGCCGGGTGTCGGTGACCAATACCGTATTGACCGGGGTTCGGCCGGGCGGCAATTCATCGAGGATCGAGGTGTCGAGGTCGGCGTAGGCGCTCATGGCCAGTGTTCGCGGAATCGGCGTGGCAGTCATGATCAGCTGATGCGGGCACATCCGCCCGCCGACGCCTTTCTGCCGTAACGCCAAGCGCTGCTGCACGCCGAAGCGGTGCTGTTCGTCGATGATCGCCAGTGCGAGGTTTTTGAACTGCACTTCGTCCTGGAACAGCGCGTGCGTGCCGACTACCATCGGTGCGCCATTGGCGATCTGCTCCAGCGCGGCCACGCGGTTTTTGCCCTTGAGCTTGCCGGCCAGCCACGCGACTTCAATGCCCAGCGGTTCGAGCCAGCGCTTGAAGGTGATGAAGTGCTGTTCGGCGAGGATTTCGGTGGGCGCCATCAACGCGACTTGATAACCGGCCTCCAGCGCCTGAAGCGCGGCGAGGGCGGCGACCACGGTTTTGCCCGCGCCGACGTCGCCCTGAATCAGGCGCAACATCGGTTCGTGCTGGCTGAGGTCGTAGGCGATTTCGTTACCGACCCGTTGCTGTGCACCGGTTGGGGTAAAGCCCAGATTGGCGAGGTATTGCGCTGGCAGTTTGGTGGCTTTCGGCATCGCCGGCGCGCGCAGGGAGCGCATGCTTTCGCGCAGACGCTGCTGAGACAGTTGATGGGTCAGCAGTTCTTCGAAGGCCAGACGGTGCTGCGCCCAGTGATGGCCGAGGGCGAGTTCGTCGACATCGGCATCGGCGGGCGGGTGATGCAGGTAGCGGATCGCGTCGGCCAGCGGCGCCAGTTGGTAGTCCCGGGCCAGTTCAGTCGGCAGCCAGTCGGGCAGGCTGGTCGGGCCGAGCATGGTCAGGGTTTGCATGCACAACTGGCGCAAGCGCTGCTGGGTCAGGCCTTCGGTGAGCGGGTAGACCGGGGTCAGGGTTTCATCCACGGGCGGTGGCTCGTCACCGGTGATGGCGCGGTATTCCGGGTGATAGATTTCCAGCCCGGAGGCACCGGGCCGGGCTTCGCCGTAGCAGCGAATCCGCGTGCCGCGTTTGAGGCCTTCTTTCTGCGCGTTGCTGAAATGGTAGAAGCGCAGGCTGAGCCCGCCGGTGCCGTCTTGCAGACGCACGACGAGGCTGCGGCGACGGCCCATGACCACGTCGGCGCCGCTGACGGTGCCTTCGATCACGGCGTCTTGCCCCGGTCGCAAATGGCCGATCGGGACCACGCGAGTGCGGTCCTGATAACGCAGCGGCAGGTGGAACAGCACGTCCTGGAGATTCTCCAGGCCGACCTTGGCCAACTTCTCGGCCATGGCCTCGCCGACACCCTTGAGTGCCGTGACCGACACTTGCGACAACTCGGTCATGGCAGCGACTTAGGCCGCAACCACCGGTGCTTGCGGCTTGGCCACCGAGCACAGGCGAATGGAGTCAGCGAGGATTTCAATCGCCTTCGGCCGCGGGAAGCTCGCGCGCCAGGCGATGGCCACGGTGCGGAACGGCACCGGAGGCGTCAGTGGACGCACTTCGATCACGCCGGGGGCGTAGTGATGGCTGTCGACTGCCGACAGCGGCAGGATCGAGATGCCGAGGCCGGACGCGACCATGTGGCGGATGGTCTCCAGGGAGCTGGATTCCACGGTGGTGTGCTTGGCGCCGTCGTTGCCTTTGGCCAGGGTCGGGCAGGCTTCCAGCACTTGATCGCGGAAGCAGTGGCCTTCGCCGAGCAGCAGCAGGCTCTTGTCGTTGAGCAGCGCGGCGTCGATGGATTCTTTTTGCGTCCACGGGTGCTGGGCCGGCATCAGGACATAGAACGGCTCGTCGTAGAGCTGCAGGGTCAGAACGTCGGCTTCGTTGAACGGCAGGGCGATGATGATCGCGTCGAGCTCGCCGTTGCGCAGTTTGTCGCGCAGCACGTGGGTGAAGTTTTCTTCGATGTACAACGGCATCTGCGGGGCGACCCGGTGCAGTTGCGGAATCAGGTGCGGAAACAGGTATGGGCCGACGGTGTAGATCGCGCCGACTTTCAGCGGGGCGGTCAGCTGGTTTTTGCCGGCCTGGGCCAGTTCACGGATGCCTTGGGCCTGCTCCAGGACTTTCTGCGCCTGGGCAACGATGCCTTCGCCGACCGGAGTCAGGCGCACGGCACTCTTGCTGCGCTCGAAAATCAGCACACCGAGTTCGTCTTCAAGCTTTTTCACGCCCACCGACAGGGTCGGCTGGCTGACATGGCAACGCTCGGCCGCGTGGCCGAAGTGCTGCTCTTGGGCGAGGGTAACGATGTAGCGTAATTCTGTGAGAGTCATAGCAAGCGTCCATGAAGTTGCGAGCCAAGCATACCGGCTGCAATCGATAGACGCACGTTATCAGACTGAGTGTGCTGAGTGACACTGGGTAATGCCGATTTGCCGCTGGCAGATACGCAAAAGGCACCTTTCGGATGCCTTCATTTTCCGCGCTGTATCTGTACCAGGTGATCGTCCCGAGGGGCTTGCCCCCGTTGGACTGCGCAGCAGTCCCAGAAGGCAAATGCGGTATATCTGGAGAAACGCGGACGCCGCTTTGGGGCCGCTTCGCGACCCAACGGGGGCAAGCCCCCTCGCCACAGGGGGCGGTGTTGCTTTTAGCGACGGCGTTTTTCCAGTGAGTAGAGGAACGGCGCCGTGATTTCGATGGTGCCATTGGTCAGCATGTCGGCCGGTGGCTTGGGCAGTGGTTGGGCGAGGCGGATCATTTCCAGGGTGGCCCGGTCCAGATCGGCAGTGCCTGAACGGCCCACCAGTTCGTACGACAACACATTACCTTCGCCATCAACGATAAAGCGGAGACGGTTGGTGCCTTGCTTGCCCCGATTCTGTGCGCTCGCCGGGTACTTTTTGTACTTGCCCAAGTGCGCGAGCAGGGTGCCTTCCCAGCTGGCCTTGGCAGCCTGTTGCGCCGGCGATGGACCCGGTGCCGGTTGTGCGGACTTCTCCGTCGGTGCCTGAGTCGGTTGCGCGTCGCTCGGTTTTTCCTCGGACGGCTTCTCCTTCGGCGGCTCCGGCTTTTTCTCCACCGGCTTGGGCGGTTGAGGCTTGGGCTTGGGTTTGACCGGCTTCGGCACGGCAATCTCGGCCTTTGGCACTTCAGCCAGTTTCGGGATCGGCAGTTCTTCCACCGGGGCCGGTGGCTGTGGCGGCGTTATGACTTTCGGCGGTGCCGGCGGTGGCGGGGCTGGAACCGGTGCCAACTCGACCATCATCGCCTGCGGCGGCAGCTCGATCGGTGGGCGCGACGTCCAGTTCAGCGCCAGCGCAATGGCCAGCGCATGGACGCCCAGCACCACGGCCAGGCTCGCGCTGTAACGCGTCAGCTTATGGCGCGTCGTGATCATTTCTTGACTGCCGTCTCGAGCCCGACCAGACCTACCTTCAGGTAACCGGCGGAGCGCAGGTTGTCCATCACGCTCATCAGGTCGCCGTAATCCACGCCTTTATCGGCCTGGAAGAAGATCGTCGTGTCTTTCTTGCCTTGGGTCCTGGCGTCGAGGGTGGCGCCGAGTGCCTCGGCCTTCACTTCGTCGTCACCGAGGAACAGGCGCTGGTCAGCCTTGACGCTGAGGAACACCGGTTTCTCCGGCCGCGGCGCCGGTTTGGCGCTGGAGGCGGGCAGGTCGACCTTGATGTCGACGGTGGCCAAAGGAGCGGCCACCATGAAGATGATCAACAGCACCAGCATCACGTCGATGAACGGCGTGACGTTGATTTCGTGGTTCTCGGCCAGATCGTCGTCTGCGCCTTCTTTCAAATGCAAGCCCATGGCTGATTACCCTACTTTGACCATGTGCGGTTGCGTGGAGCGCTCGGTGGTCGGCAGGTGATCGAGGTCACGGCTGACCAGCAGCAGGACTTCTGCCGAGGCATCTGACACTTGCGCCTTGTAACCCGCGATGGAGCGGGCGAAGACGTTGTAGATCACAACAGCAGGAATCGCCGCAACCAGACCCAGTGCGGTGGCCAGCAGGGCTTCGGCGATGCCGGGGGCGACGACGGCGAGGTTGGTGGTCTGGGTTTTGGCGATGCCGATGAAGCTGTTCATGATGCCCCACACGGTGCCGAACAAACCCACGAACGGCGCGGTGGAACCGATGGTGGCGAGGACGCCGGTGCCGCTGCTCATGTTGCGACCGCAGGCGGCTACCAAACGCTCGAGACGGAACGCAACACGTTCCTTGATGCCTTCTTTTTCGCGGCTGTTGACCGACAAACGCATCTCTTCCAGGGCGTCATGCACCAGCAGGTTGGCGAGGGTGCCTTGCTGGGTGGCGGTCACGCTGGCTTCTTTGAGGGTGGTGGCTTTTTTCAGGTGGACGATTTCGCTGCGCAGACGACGCTTGGCGCCCATCAGCTCGAAACCCTTGGCGATCCAGATGGTCCAGGTGATGATCGAGGCGATGGCCAGACCGATCATGACGATTTTCACGATAATGTCTGCGTTCTGGTACATGCCCCAAGGCGACAGGTCGTGGGCCATGCCCAGCGAGTTTTCCTCTTCTTGGGGGGCGTTCATCTTCTTCGCCGCTTCGCCGAACTCGGCTAATGCTTTTTGTACTTCCGGAGGCAGGGACGAAGTATCGACGCTACCGTCAGGATTTCTCGGTACGTCAGGTGTTGCTTGAACCGAAGGCTCATGGGCGGCGGGTGCCGAGGCTTCATCTGCGAAGGTAGCGACCGGTGCAAGCAACAGGGTAAGCAGCAGGGCGGCCACTGCGCTCCAGGCGCGAGGTCGTTTGGTTGGCGAAGCGAGGGATTGATTGCGTGTCATGCTGGCCGGACCTGAGAGAGAAAATAGGGTAAATGTTCTTCCAGGCCTCGTAAGGCCGAGAACAAAAGTGGCTGGCATTATTGCAATTAATTCTTGTTAACAAAAGTAATAGAGTCTCTTTTTTTCCTTCATTGCTAGCCGCTCGTCCTTTGCCGGCGCTAGTCTGTGCCTTTCTGATGGGAGTTTTCTGATGTCTGCGCCTTCTGTTTTGATTGCCGGCTGTGGTGATGTCGGCAGTCGTCTGGCTACGCAATTGGTGGCTTGCGGGTGGGAAGTTCATGGTCTGAGGCGTGACGTCTCACGCCTGCCCGAGGGGGTCATTGGCGTTGCCGGCGACTTGTTCAATAAGGACTGTCCTGAGACGTGGCCCATCGGTGCGGTGGATTACCTCGTGTATTGCGCGGCCGCTACCGATCACGATGAAGCCGGTTACCGCGCTGCCTATGTCGAGGGCTTGCAGCATGTACTGGAATGGCTGAACGACTACGGGCAGGTGCCCAATCGTCTGCTGTTCGTTTCCAGCAGCAGTGTGTATGGCCAGCAGGGTGGCGAGTGGATCGACGAGACTTCGCCGACTATTGCCGAAGGTTATTCGGGCCGATTGATGCTGGAGGCTGAGCAAGTGGCGCTGCAGAGCGGCATCCCGGCCAGCATCGTGCGCTTGACCGGCATTTACGGCCCCGGCCGCGAATGGCTGCTGACTCAAGTGCGTCGCGGCTATCGCGTGGCCGTTGACCCGCCGCTGTATGGCAACCGCATTCACGCCGACGACGCGGCGGGCTTGATGGCGTTTTTGCTTGAAGCGGATCGACGCGGGGTGGCGCTGGATGACGTCTATATCGGCGTGGATGACGCGCCGGCGCCGTTGGCCGAAGTGGTGGGCTGGTTGCGCGAGTATCTGGGCGTGACTGAATGGGCTGACGATCAGAGCGTACGGCGTACGGGCAGCAAGCAGTGCAGTAATGCACGGGCGAAAGCCTTGGGCTGGTCCCCGAAGTACCCGACCTATCGTGAAGGCTACGCCGCCATTCTCGAAGGCCGCGGCTGACTTCCATACGCCCAAAACATGTGTAGGAGCGAGGCTTGCCCGCGAAGGCGATGTAACAGCCAATATAAATGTTGGAAGTTATGACGCCTTCGCGGGCAAGCCTCGCTCCTACAATTGGATTTTTGTTGGCTGTTAGGGCCGGGTTACTGCTTTTCCAGCAACCACTTGCGATCACCTGGCGTGAACTGAGGCATTTCATCCGCCTGAGCCGTGTTCACCGCCTGCAGAATCTCCAGTTCCTTGCCCTTGCGCGCAAAGATCCAGGTATTGCCCTGGCCGTTCACTTGCAGCCACATGTTGTCATTGCCGCCGCTCATCGATGCGCAATCGCCCGCCAGGCACAGGGCATAACGATCGGCACCCGGCAGGCCGGCAACCTGGCCATCGGCCTGGAATTGCACGGTATTGCCTTCGCCCGGGCCGTTGACGATTTTCCAGCTGCCGCCCATGTAGGCGGTGTACAGCGCGCGTTCGAAGCTCGCGCCAATCGGTGCGCCATCCGGGACCGGAATCAGCGCGCGGTCAAAGACCTGCTCCGGCTCGTTTTCGCTGGCAGCCTGGCTCAGTTGCTTGCCGTCACGCTTCAGTTCGCTGGCGGAGCTGCCATAAAAGTCGACTTTCCAGGCGTCGGACTCTTCGCCCAGCAACTTGCCTTCGACGTTTTCAAAACCGTTGGTGTAGCGGGCCTGGGCGGCCTTGGTGTTGACGTCCCATTCCAGGTTCGGGCCATAAGCCTGGAGCGCTTCACGCAGGGGGCCACCTTTGGACGCAGCGTCGATCGCCACCTGATTGATCCAGGTGCCGCTGATGTCACGATCGGCAGGGTTGCTGGCACAACCGCCCAAGAGTAGGGCGACCAGCGAGAGAGCTAGCGCATGGCGCATGGTGGAATCCTTTCAGAAACGAAGTCGACGCAACCTTGAAAGGCTGCGCCGGATGTATTACTCGATGACCAGAATGGCATCCATTTCAACCTGCGAACCCTTTGGCAGGGCAGCTACGCCGATGGCGGCGCGGGCAGGGTATGGCTGGTCAAAGTACTTGCCCATGATCTCGTTGACCTTGGCAAAGTGGCTCAGGTCGGTGAGGAAGATGTTCAGTTTGACGATGTCCTTGAACGAACCGCCAGCCGCTTCGGCCACAGCTTTGAGGTTCTCGAACACCTGGACGGTCTGGGCTTCGAAGCCTTCAACCAATTCCATGGTTTTTGGGTCCAGAGGAATCTGGCCCGACATGTAGACGGTGTTGCCAGCCTTGATCGCCTGGGAGTAAGTACCGATGGCGGCCGGGGCCTTATCGCTGGTGATAACAGTCTTGGTCATGAATGACTCCTTGTAATAGTGGGCTTAGGCGCGCATGCGGGTGATGCGAATCACCCCGGTCAACGCGCGCAGTTTCTTGATCACGCGGGCCAGGTGCACGCGGTCGTGCACGCTGACCACCAGTTGGACCACGCTGATGCGACCATCGCGTTCGTCCATGCTGATTTTCTCGATATTGCCGTCGGCCGCGTTGACGCTGCTGGCCAGCAGGGCGATCAGGCCGCGCTGATGTTCCAGTTCGACGCGCAGCTCGACGTTGAATTCGCCGGTGACATCCTTGGCCCACGAGAGCTGGATGCACTTTTCCGGGTTGTGACGGATTTCGCTGATGTTGCGGCAGTTGTCCAGGTGCACGACCATGCCTTTGCCGGCGGACAAGTGACCGACAATCGGGTCGCCCGGAATCGGTGTGCAGCACTTGGCGTAGCTGAGGACCAGGCCTTCGGTGCCGCGAATCGCCAGCGGGCCTTCCGGACTTGGCAGCTGTTCGCCTTCGCCCAACAGGCGGCGGGCGACCACGTAGGCCATGCGATTGCCCAGGCCGATGTCTTCCAGCAAATCTTCGATCAGTTCGAGACGGTATTCGGCGAGCATCGCCTTGACGCGATCGGCTGCTACTTTTTCCAGTGAACTGTCGAAACCGTTGAGCACTTTGTTCAGCAGGCGTTCGCCGAGGCTGATGGATTCGGAGCGGCGTTGCAGTTTCAGCGCATGGCGGATGTGGGTCCGCGCCTTGCCGGTGACCACGAAGTTGAGCCACGCCGGGTTTGGCCGCGCGCCGGGAGCGCTGACGATCTCGACCGTGGAGCCGCTTTGCAGCGGTTCGGACAGCGGTGCGAGACGACGATTGATCCGGCAGGCGATGCAGCTGTTGCCTACGTCGGTGTGCACCGCGTAAGCGAAGTCGACCGCCGTGGAGCCTTTGGGCAGCTCCATGATCCGGCCTTTGGGAGTGAACACGTAGACCTCGTCCGGGAACAGGTCGATTTTCACGCTCTCGATGAATTCCAGCGAGTTGCCCGCTCGTTGCTGCATTTCCAACACGCCTTTGACCCACTGGCGGGCACGGGCGTGAGTGCCTTTTGGCTGCTCGTCGCCGCTGGATTTGTACAGCCAATGGGCGGCGATGCCGTTGTTGGCCATCTCTTCCATTTCACGGGTGCGGATCTGAATCTCGATCGGTACACCGTGCATGCCGAACAGCGTGGTGTGCAGCGACTGGTAGCCGTTGGCCTTGGGGATCGCGATGTAATCCTTGAAGCGTCCCGGCAACGGTTTGTACAAATTGTGCACAGCACCCAGCACGCGGTAGCAGGTATCGACCTTGTCGACGATGATCCGGAACGCGTAGACGTCCATGATCTCGTTGAAGGCCCGACGCTTGCCGCGCATTTTCTTGTAGATGCCGTAGAGGTGTTTCTGACGACCGCTGACCTCGCCCTGGATGCCATCGATGGCCAGACAGTGGCTGAGGGATTCTTCGATCTTGTTGACGATTTCCTTGCGGTTGCCCCGGGCGCGTTTGACTGCCTGGTTGATCCGCGCGGAACGCATCGGGTGCATGGCCTTGAAGCCGAGGTCTTCGAACTCTATGCGGATGGCGTGCATGCCCAGCCGATTGGCGATGGGCGCATAGATTTCCAGGGTTTCCTTGGCAATCCGCCGGCGCTTTTCACCGGAGAGGACTTCCAGGGTGCGCATGTTGTGCAGGCGGTCGGCCAGCTTGACCAGGATCACGCGAATGTCGCGCGCCATGGCCATGGCCATTTTCTGGAAGTTTTCGGCTTGCGCTTCGGCCTTGGTCTCGAAGTTCATCTGGGTCAGTTTGCTGACCCCGTCGACCAGTTCGGCCACGGTTTCGCCGAACTGCGCTTGCAGCGCTTCCTTGGCAATACCGGTGTCTTCGATCACGTCATGCAGCATCGCCGCCATCAGGCTCTGATGGTCCATGTGCATGTCGGCAAGAATATTCGCCACGGCAAGAGGGTGCGTGACGTACGCCTCACCGCTACGGCGGCGTTGGCCGTCGTGAGCTTGTTCGGCGTAGAAGTACGCTCGGCGAACCAGGTTGACCTGGTCCTTGCCGAGGTAGGTCGATAAGCGATCGGCGAGGGCGTCTATGCTCGGCATGATAACTCCTGCCGTTCGCTGTGACCCCGCGCCGTGCTACGTCGACCAGGCATAGGCTTAGACGGCCTCGTTGGACTCGTCCTCGAACGCTGCGAACAGCGGTTCGTCTTCGACGATTTCAGCATTGGCGATGAACTCGTAGCTCATCAGGCCTTCGGCGATTTCACGCAAGGCTACAACGGTAGGCTTGTCGTTTTCCCACTGGACCAGTGGCTCTTTGCCGCCGGTGGCCAGTTGACGGGCACGCTTGGTGGACAGCATGACCAGTTCAAAACGGTTTTCCACGTGGTTCAGGCAGTCTTCAACGGTTACGCGGGCCATGGTATTCCTCGGAGCGAATGCAATATGCGCGCTGCCCGGGTGGGCGAGCGGACTCAACAGTTTAAAAAATCACCAGCGATTAGGGAAGCGCTGATTTTTTGACCAAGCCCTTCAACGCGCTGCAAGTGCCAATGTAAAGCCCTTGCAGCGGTTTTGGGAAGCGCTGTTTAGGACAGCAATTCAGCCAAAAGTTTTCCGTTACGCTGCTGCTGACGCTTCTGATGCAGCTGATTGGCACGGAAAATCGCCTGCAAATCCTTCAGCGCGTGGGCAAAATCGTCATTGATGATCAGGTAGTCGTAATCGACGTAGTGGCTCATTTCGCTGACAGCTTCACGCATCCGGCCTTCAATGACCTCGTCACTGTCCTGGCCGCGATTGTTCAGGCGCTGATGCAAGGCTTGCAGCGACGGCGGCAGAATGAAGATCGAACGGGCCTGGGGCATCAACTTGCGCACTTGCTCGGCACCCTGCCAGTCGATTTCCAGAATCAGGTCGTGGCCTTCGTCCAGGGTCTGCTGCAGGTGGCTTTGCGAAGTGCCGTAGAGGTTGCCGAACACTTCGGCGCGCTCAAGGAAATCCCCATGCTCGATCATCTTCACGAACTCGCCGCGTTCGACGAAGTGATAGTTCACGCCGTTCACTTCACCGGGGCGCATGGCGCGGGTGGTGTGGGAGACCGAGACACGGATCTCCTGATCAGCGTCGGTCAGGGCCTTGACCAGGCTGCTCTTGCCCGCGCCCGAAGGGGCGGAAATGATGTACAGGGTGCCGGTGCTGTGGGTCATGTCAGGGTTGCCTTACTCAATATTCTGCACTTGTTCGCGCATCTGCTCGATCAACACTTTGAGGTTGACCGCCGCCTGGGTGCTGCGCGGGTCGAAGGCTTTGGAGCCCAGTGTGTTGGCTTCGCGGTTGAGCTCCTGCATCAGGAAGTCCAGGCGCCGACCGGCAGCGCCGCCGGATTTGAGCACCCGGCGAACTTCAATGATGTGAGTGCTCAGGCGATCCAGTTCTTCGGCGACGTCGCTCTTTTGCGCGAGCATTACCATTTCCTGCTCCAGCCGCTGCGGGTCCATCTCGGCTTTCATGTCCGCAAAACGGTCGAGGACTTTCTGGCGCTGGGTGGCGAGCATCTGCGGGACCAGTTCGCGCAGGGTCACCACATCTTCTTCAATGGAGGTCAGGCGATCGTTGATCAGCCGGGCCAGCTCCGCGCCTTCGCGCTCGCGGCCGGCCTTGAGTTCCTTCAAGCCTTCGTTGAACAGCGCCAGTGCTTCGGCATTCAGGGCTTGCGGGTCGGTGGCGTCACCCACCAGCACGCCGGGCCAGGCCAGGACTTCCAGCGGGTTCAGCGCAGCCGGATTCTTGATCAGGCTGGCGATGGTCTCTGCGGCAGCGACCAATTGCGCGGCGCGCTCGCGGTCCACTTGCAGGGGTTTGTCGGTGTTTTCTTCGGTGAAGCGCAGGGTGCATTCGAGCTTGCCCCGGGAGATGCCCTGGCGCAGCGCTTCGCGGATCGCGCCTTCGAGGTCGCGGAACGACTCCGGCAGGCGCAGGTGGGGTTCCAGGTAACGGCTGTTGACCGAGCGCAGTTCCCAGCTCAGGGTGCCTTGGGCACCGGCTTTTTCAACGCGGGCGAAGGCGGTCATGCTGTGCACCATGGAGGTACCTCGCAATTCGGGTTTGCGTTACCAAAGGTTTCGCGAGACCCGATATCTGTGAATTAAAGCCGACAGGCAGCAAAGGCGCAGGATTGTAGCGCAGTGGGGCGGATGCGCCCAAACACACGGTGTGACAAAGGGCTGCAGGCCGTCGGTAAAGCGCTGTTCTAAGCTCTAGTGAGCGCCTTCAATCGTCGGGTGGATTTTTTAGAAGTGCCCAGTCTTGGCGCGCGGCTCTATAATGCTCGGCAGTTTTCCGTCCCCCGTACAGGTATTCCCTATGAAACGTCCAAGTGGTCGCGCTGCCGATCAGCTCCGCTCGATCCGCATTACCCGCAACTACACCAAACACGCCGAGGGATCTGTACTGGTCGAGTTCGGTGATACCAAAGTCATCTGCACCGTCAGCGTCGAGAACGGCGTGCCGCGTTTCCTCAAGGGGCAGGGCCAGGGCTGGTTGACCGCCGAATACGGCATGCTGCCGCGCGCCACCGGCGAGCGTAACCAGCGTGAAGCGAGCCGTGGCAAGCAAGGCGGCCGCACCCTGGAAATCCAGCGTCTGATCGGTCGTTCCCTGCGTGCTTCGCTGGACATGTCCAAGCTGGGCGACGTCACTCTGTACGTCGACTGCGATGTGATCCAGGCTGACGGTGGCACCCGCACCGCATCCATCACCGGCGCCATGGTTGCATTGGTCGACGCGTTGAAAGTGATCAAGAAGCGCGGCGGCCTGAAAGGCGGCGACCCGCTCAAGCAAATGATCGCTGCTGTTTCCGTTGGCATGTACCAGGGCGAGCCTGTACTCGACCTCGACTACCTGGAAGACTCGGCTGCCGAGACTGACCTGAACGTGGTGATGACCAGCACTGGCGGCTTTATCGAAGTCCAGGGCACCGCCGAAGGCGCGCCGTTCCAGCCGGAAGAGCTGAACGCTATGCTTGAACTGGCGAAGAAAGGCATGACCGAGATCTTCGAACTGCAAAAGGCCGCACTGGCCGACTGATCGGATGTTCCACGCAAGGAGGACACCATGAGTGACGAGCAGCAGCTACTTCCCATCCCGAGCAAAGAGGTTCGGCAGTGGGCAATGTTTTGTCACTTGTCCGCCTTGCTGGGGATCTGGATTCCGTTCGGTACGCTGATCGGCCCGCTGATCCTCTGGCAGATGAAGCGCGAGATGGACCCGTTTGTCGATGCGCAGGGCAAGGAGGCGCTGAACTTTCAGATCACCGTCGCTATTGCCTCCGCCATCTGCTTCCTGTTGATGGTGGTGATCGTCGGGTTCTTTCTGTTGGGTCTGGTGGCGATTGGTGCGTTGGTGTTGACGATCATCGGTGGTGTGAAAGCCAATGAGGGGGTGCCGTATCGGTATCCGTTCACCTGGCGGTTGATCAAATAAACACCGCGTCCCCTGTAGGGGCGAGGCTTGCCCGCGAACAGGTCGGCACATTCAGCATCCGTGTTGGCTGTTAGATCGCTTTCGCGGGCAAGCCTCGCTCCTACAGAAAATCATTGCGCACAAAAAAGCCGACAGCGATGTCGGCTTTTTTGTGTCTGCGAAAAGACGCTTAGATGGTCAGCGTCCAGTCGTAGTCCACGATCAGCGGTGCGTGTTGCGAGAACCGTGGCTGGCGTGGCAGGCGCGCGCTGCGAACAAAGCGGCGCAGGCCAGGGGTCAGCAACTGGTAGTCGAAACGCCAACCGAGGTTAAGCATTTCCGCCTGTTCGTTGTCCGGCCACCAGCTGTACTGGTCGCCTTCACGGCTGACTTCGCGCAGGGCGTCGACATAGCCCATGTTGCCGACAATCTCGTCCATCCAGGCACGTTCAGGTGCCAGGAAGCCCGGGGATTGCTGGCTGTCGCGCCAGTTCTTGATATCCAGCTTCTGTTGCGCCACGTACAGCGAGCCACAGTAAATGTACTCGCGACGTTTGCGTCGCTGTTTATCCAGATAACGGGCGAAATCGTCCATTAGCTTGAACTTCTGGTTCAAGTCTTCATCGCCGTTCTGCCCCGAAGGGAGCAGCAAGGTCGCGATGCTGACCTTGTCGAAATCGGCTTGCAGGTAGCGCCCGTAGCGGTCGGCCGTCTCGAAGCCGAGACCGCTGATGACTGCCTTCGGTTGCAACCGCGAATACAAAGCCACGCCACCCTGGGCGGGAACTTCGGCTTCGCAGGCATAAAGGAAGTAGCCATCCAGTTGGAAGGCTGGATCGTCCAGTTCAAAGGCGGAGGCGCGGGTGTCCTGCAGGCAGATGACGTCGGCATTCTGTGCTTGCAGCCAACTGAGCAAACCTCGCTCCACTGCAGCCTGAATACCATTGACGTTCACACTGATGATCCGCATAAATGGCCCCAAAAATCGCGTGCGTGTATGATACACGGCGTCAACCTAATTAGCTAAATCCGTTGTATTTGGGGTTTTTTTCATGCAAGCGTATCAGCGCGATTTCATTCGTTTTGCCATCGATCGCGGCGTTTTGCGCTTCGGCGAGTTCACCCTGAAGTCCGGGCGCACCAGTCCTTACTTCTTCAATGCCGGCCTGTTCAACTCGGGTTCGGCCCTTGCGCAGCTGGGTCGTTTCTACGCGGCAGCCATCGTCGAGAGCGGCATTTCGTTCGATGTATTGTTTGGTCCGGCGTACAAAGGCATCCCGCTGGCGGCGACCACTGCAGTGGCCCTGGCCGAACATCACGGCCGTGATTTGCCGTGGTGCTTCAACCGCAAGGAAGCCAAGGCCCACGGCGAAGGCGGCAGTCTCGTTGGCGCACCGTTGACCGGTGAAGTGTTGATCATCGACGACGTGATCACCGCTGGCACTGCCATCCGCGAGGTGATGCAGATCATCGCTTCCCAGGATGGCGCCAAGGCCAAGGGCGTGCTCATCGCCCTGAACCGTCAGGAGCGTGGCAACGGCGAGTTGTCGGCGATCCAGGAAGTGGAGCGTGACTTTGGCATTCCGGTGATCAGCATCGTGTCGCTGAATCAGGTGCTGGAATTCCTGGCGGATGATCCGCAGCTCAAGCAGCATTTGCCGGCAGTTGAAGCCTACCGAGCGCAGTTCGGCGTCTAAAAAAGGCCCTGTGAAAACAGGGCCTTTTTGTTAGTGCTGGTGTCGGGGAGGCTGTTACTCCCGCAGATGCAACGCACGCAACAAGGCATCAACCTGCCCAAAGGCGTCCTGTTGCCACTGATCCGGTGTGCGATCCCCAAGGATTTGGCTGTCTTCGACGAAACGTCTTACTGAAGTCGGGCCATAGCCCTTGACGATATCGAACTTTTCGCAGATGAACTGAAAACCCTGTTCGCCACTTCCCATTTCAAGTACGGGTCGACACTCTTCTGCAAGCGCTTCTATGCCCCCGGGATAATTACGAACGCAATAGTAGATGTCATACGCATCCTTCTGTTTATGCCGTCCGTTCAGGGCGTATCCCTTCATCGCAATCAGTGCTGGGATCGAGCACACAGCGACCTCTACACGATTGATGCCGCCTGTAGGCATCGGACCCTCAATTGCAACCATCTGATAGAAACGCATGGCCAAGTCGGCACCGTCTGCGCGTTGAACTGCAAAGTCGTTGAGAATGGGTGGCTTGTTTTGGATGATTTCGGCGTCGCGCGGCATCAAGAAATCCACGATCACATCTATCGCAGCTCCACCGTCCTGCACGGGAACCTGGCGAACGAGTTGGAATCGCCGAAGTTCCCCTCTTTGCTCGTACCCATTACCCATCAGTGCTTCGATCAGTGTCGCGTACTCGCCATCACCGAGAGCCTCTGCGTCGAGGCTCAAATCGACATCAAGGGTACCGACATGTTGCATATCGTCATTCGCAAGCAGAAGCCACGGCACCGCTCCACCGATCACTGCAAACTTGCCTCTGAAGGAACCAAGAATTTGACCCATTTCAACTAATACCGCCTTCACTGCAGTCGTCGTTCTGTCGTCATAATCTGAAGCGGATTGAGGCTCCTGAGGTACTAGCGGGGCCATGTCAATTTTTCCTGTCGTAGATACTCGGCGGCTTCCTTTCCTCGCTCTCCTGCTACCGATAGATCCAGATAGGTCTGAACTGGACTGGTGCATATGGCGCCCGGCGCGGCTTCAACGGTGTCCAGTAGAAGGCCTTCGTCCTTTGGCAAAGTGATCACTACGTTTTCTCCCTTTGATGCGGGAACCAACTGTAATGCTTCGACCAATGTATCTAGACCTTGAACGTCCGCATAAAAGTAGTTCGTGCTGACTCGAGCATAGGGCGCGAGCCATTGAGCGGCAGAAAATGAGGAAAAAAGCGCGTGTCCGCTGCTCCTTTCTCCAATAGCGTTGCGCACCGCATTTTCCAATGCGCTGCCATGTAAGGTGGTATAGAACTTTTTACGGTCCCCTGATGGAAGCTCATATGTTTCGACCCATGCATCCAAAAGAGCTTGAGGGTCGGATAGACATACACCCTCGTTTGTAGCTTTTGCCCATTCGCGATTCAGCAGCGCGGTGCGGACATTGCTGACTTGACCCAGACTCGCTCCGGCAGCTTCGGAAAGTTCCATCACCCGCCAGGCTCGGTCCGGTTCCCGAAGCATGATACGAATGATCTGAGCCGACTTTGGTTTGAAGAGAGACTTCAGCTCTCTGTTCTCCGAGGGAGGCTTGTCAGCAACTTGGTGGTCAATGAATACACCATCGAACGAAATCCAGGAATTGCCCTCCAGGTCCAGATACCCCACACCTTTTTCCCGACACGCTTGTCTGGCAACGGGTGAAAGATAAGGTGCGACCACGATAGGCGTAGCCTCTGTGTTCCGCTCGTTCACGTAGTCGCGAAGCTGAAGGATGGCTGCGTTTATGAACCTGGGCTGACCACTTGCTTTCACCTCGCAGACCAGAGAGTGCGATTTCCCTGACGTGTTTACCTCGACAATGAAGTCGGGAGTCCAGGCTTTTGAAAGCGGGACAGAGTTCAGGCTTTTAATGTCGAGGATCGGTATTTTACTCAAGAGGTTTCGCAGCGCATCCCTTGAGTGCATTTCGAGCTCTTTCATTGATTTGACCCTTTTCAACGAATGCTGAAAATAGCCATTCAGGTGAAATCTGTCGAGGATTTTCACTAAATATGGTGATTTCAGCATTCGTTGAAAACAGCGTTAACATTGAAATGTTAGAGCTGCATAATCCGCCGGTGATCACTTGCCGGACTTTTGCGGGTAAGGGTCTTGTTCTGCGTCGCCTTGGCCGGTGAGGATTTTCCAGCCATTTTGCAGGTGCACTGAATCCAGGCGTTGTGGGCAAGGAGGCAAGGATTTTTTCGATTGGTTGGAATATTCGTAGCCGCAGTCGGCGCATTCGTAGGTGCCTGCGGATACGTCGCTGCCATTAGGTACGTAAATTTTTTGCATGGGTAGTTCTCCTGTGGATACAGGGAAGATCCTATGCGGATTGTTGCAGGTGGGATGTCGGACGTTTCGCTGAGTCAGGTCGGATGTTTCCGGCGCGCATAAAAAAGATCGCAGACTTCATCAACGCCTACGGAATATTCGTACATTCGTAGGTGCTGCCGAAGGCTGCGATCTTTTGCCGTTCTTGACTCAGTGACGCTTGCGATTGCTGATCAAAGTACCCACACCGGTATCGGTGAAGATCTCCAGCAGAATCGCATTCGGCACGCGGCCATCAATGATCAACGAGCTGCCCACGCCGCCCTGAACCGCTTCCAGCGCGCAACGGATCTTCGGCAGCATGCCGCCGTAGATGGTGCCATCGGCGATCAGGTCGTCGACTTGCTGGGTGGTCAGGCCGGTGAGGACCGTGCCGGACTTGTCCATCAGGCCGGCGATGTTGGTCAGCAGCATCAGCTTTTCAGCTTTCAGCGCTTCGGCGACTTTACCGGCCACCAAGTCAGCGTTGATGTTGTACGACTCTCCGTTGGCGCCAACGCCGATCGGTGCGATCACCGGAATGAAATCACCTTTGACCAGCAGGTTCAGCAGGTCGGTGTTGATGCCGACCACTTCGCCCACTTGCCCGATGTCGATGATTTCCGGCTGAGTCATCTCTGGCGTCTGGCGTGTCACGGTCAGTTTCTTCGCCCGAATCAACTCGGCGTCTTTACCGGTCAGGCCGATGGCGCTACCGCCATGACGGTTGATCAGGTTGACGATGTCCTTGTTCACCTGGCCGCCGAGGACCATTTCCACCACGTCCATGGTTTGCGCGTCAGTCACGCGCATGCCATCGATGAAGTGGCTCTCGATCGACAGACGCTTGAGCAGGTCGCCGATTTGCGGGCCGCCGCCGTGAACCACCACCGGGTTAATGCCGACGGCTTTCATCAGCACGATATCGCGGGCGAAGCCGGTTTTCAGCTCCTCGCTTTCCATCGCGTTGCCGCCGTACTTGATCACCAGCGTCTTGCCGACATAGCGGCGAATGTAAGGCAGCGCTTCGGACAGGACCTTAGCGGTGTTGGCGGCGGCTTCGCGTTCGAGGGTCATTCAGGGCTCCGGGTGCTTCGTTAAATCAAAACGGTAGTTGGAGATCAGGTGCAACACGCTTCAACTGGACTTTGAAAACATCCTTGATGCGCTGCAATTCAGCCTCGTCATCGGCCTCGAACCGCAGTACCAAAACCGGTGTGGTATTGGACGCGCGAACCAGGCCCCAGCCTTTGGCGTAGTCGACTCGCACGCCGTCGATGGTGGTCAGGTCGGCGCCTTCGCCCCACTTCGCGTCGTGCAATGCATCAATGATGCTGAATTTGCTCTCTTCGGTCACATGGATATTGATTTCCGGCGTAGAAATATCGTTCGGGAAGGTCGCAAACAGCTCTTCCGCGGTGGATTTTTCTTTGCTGAGGATCTCCAGCAGACGCGCAGCGCTGTAAATGCCGTCGTCAAAACCGAACCAGCGCTCCTTGAAGAAGATGTGCCCGCTCATTTCGCCGGCCAACAGGGCACCGGTTTGTTTCATTTTCTTTTTGATCAACGAGTGACCGGTCTTCCACATTAGCGGACGACCGCCGTATTCCTTGATCAGCGGCGTCAGGCGGCGGGTGCATTTGACGTCAAAGATGATCTCCGCGTCAGCGTTGCGCGCCAGTACGTCACGGGCGAACAGCATCAGCAGGCGGTCCGGGTAGACGATGCTGCCTGTGTTGGTCACTACGCCGACGCGGTCGCCGTCGCCATCGAAGGCCAGGCCGATGTCCGCGTTGGTTTCCTTGACCTTGGCGATCAGGTCGACGAGGTTTTCAGGCTTGCCCGGGTCCGGGTGGTGGTTCGGGAAGTTGCCGTCGACCTCGCAGAACAGCGGGATGACTTCGCAGTTCAACGCTTCGATCAATTGCGGGGCGATCACGCCGGCCGCGCCGTTGCCGCAGTCGACCACTACTTTCAGGCGACGAGCCAGTTTGATGTCCTGGACGATTTCGGTGTTGTAGCGATCGAGGATCTCGACCTGGGTGATGCTGCCCTTGCCGCTGCTCAGGTTGTTGGTCTTGAGGCGGTCGTGCAGGGCCTGGATCTGTTCGTTGGCCAGGGTGTCGCCGGCGATCACGATCTTGAAACCGTTGTAGTTCGACGGGTTGTGGCTGCCGGTCAGCATCACGCCGGATTTGCCGGCCAGGACGTTGGCGGCGTAGTACAGCGCTGGCGTGGGCACGAGGCCGACGTCGCTGACGTGGCAACCGCTGTCGGCGAGGCCTTTGATCAATTGTTCGACCAGTTCAGGGCCAGAGAGGCGGCCGTCGCGGCCAACGGAAACGTTCGGTTCGTCCTGGGCCAGGCTCTGGGCACCGATGGCGCGGCCGAGCCAATAAGCGGTCTCAGCGTTCAGGAATTCCGGGACGGTGCCGCGTATGTCGTAGGCGCGGAAGATGCTGTCCGGGAACTTGGGTGCGACTGTGGCTGGGGTGCTCATATGTGGGAATGCTCCATCTCGAAAGTGACTGGACCTGTCCGCGAAGATTTCGTCGGCTGGCTCAAACTGAAGGGTATGACGGCGTTTTCCACTGAGAGTTCGTGGTGTGTAAAGGCCATGCCACCTGCGTTTGCGGGGTAATGACCGGTCAATGCCTTGATTTTGGGCGGTAAACCTTCCAGATGAACGTTGTGAGAATTGTGGCGAGGGAGCTTGTCGAATCGTCGCACCGTCCCGCTTGGGTGCGCGGCACTCACAAGAGCTGCTGCGCAGCCCAACGGGGGCAAGCCCCCTCGCCACAGGGATCTTTATCGGATCAGTGGCTGCCGGAATGCCCGAAACCACCAGCGCCGCGCTCGGTTTCAACAAACTCTTCGACCATCTCGAAGTGGGCCTGGACCACCGGTACCAGAACCAGCTGCGCCAGACGCTCACCGACCACCATGTTGAAGTCAGTCTGGCCACGGTTCCAGCACGAAACCATCAGCGGACCCTGGTAATCCGAGTCAATCAAACCGACCAGATTGCCCAGCACGATGCCGTGCTTATGGCCCAGGCCGGAACGCGGCAGGATCAGCGCGGCCAAGCCTGGATCGCCAATGTAGACGGACAGGCCGGTCGGAATCAGCAGGGTTTCGCCCGGCTTGATGACAGTGTCTTTTTCCAGCATGGCGCGCAGGTCGAGGCCGGCGGAGCCTGGCGTGGCGTACTGCGGCAGCGGGAATTCGGTACCGATGCGGGGGTCGAGGATCTTGGCTTGCAAAGCGTGCATGTAAATTAAACCTGGTTCAGACGTTCGGCGATAAAAGTGATCAGCTGGCGAGCGATTTTGCTCTTGCTGGTCTGGGCGAAAAGTGTGGCGTGTAGCTCGCGGTCGATCACGCTGCAGGCGTTTTCTTCGCTGTTGAAGCCAATACTCGGGTTGGCGACGTCGTTGGCGACGATCAGATCGAGGTTCTTGTCTTTCAACTTGCGTGCAGCGTAATCGAGCAGATGTTCGGTTTCGGCGGCGAAACCGACACTGAACGGACGGTCGGGGCGCGTGGCGATGGTGGCCAGGATGTCCGGGTTACGCACCATCTGTAGCAACAAGCCGTCGCCGTTCGTAGGGTCTTTCTTGAGTTTCTGTGGGGCGACGACTTCCGGGCGGTAGTCCGCGACCGCTGCCGAGGCGATAAACAGATCGCAAGGGATCGCGGCTTCGCAAGCAGCGAGCATGTCGCGAGCGCTGACCACGTCGATGCGCGTGACACGGTCTGGCGTTGGCAGGTGCACCGGGCCGGTAATCAGTGTGACTCGGGCGCCGGCTTCCACCGCGGCTTCGGCCAGGGCAAAGCCCATTTTCCCGGAGCTGTGGTTGGTGATGTAGCGCACCGGGTCGATGTTTTCCTGGGTCGGGCCGGCGGTGATCAGCACGTGTTTGCCGGTCAATGCCTGGCGCTTGAAGCAGTCCGCCGCGCATTGGGCGAGCTCGACGGCTTCGAGCATGCGACCCAGGCCGACGTCACCGCAGGCCTGGCTGCCGGAGGCCGGGCCGAAGGCTTTGATGTCGCGGCTTTCGAGGATTTGCAGGTTGGCCTGGGTCGCCGGGTCGCGCCACATGGCCTGGTTCATCGCCGGGGCAACCGCGACCACCGCGTCGGTGGCCAGCACCAGCGTGGTCAGCAGGTCATTGGCAATGCCTTGGGCCAGACGGGCGATCAGGTCCGCAGTGGCGGGGGCGATCAGCACCAGATCGGCCCACTTGGCCAGCTCGATGTGGCCCATGGCAGCTTCAGCCGCCGGGTCCAGCAGGTCGAGATGAACCGGGTGGCCGGACAAGGCCTGCATGGTCAGCGGGGTGATGAACTCGCTGCCGCCACGGGTCATGACCACGCGCACTTCGGCACCCTGGTCGATCAGGCGGCGAACCAGGTCGGCGCTCTTGTAGGCAGCAATGCCGCCGCCGACGCCCAGAACGATGCGTTTCCGATACAGCCGCTGCATAGGTCTGCCTTTCATTTCGTTGATGACTGCGTGGCGATACCCCCTCCCCAGGAGTGAAATCGCTCGCAAAAAAGATGGGCTACGATATCACAGCGACCGCTATGGAACAGCGGCGCACAAAGACCAGGGAGGTGCTATGAGTATTCGGGATTGGCCGGCGGCGGAACGGCCGCGAGAGAAGTTACTGGAGCAGGGGGCGGCGAGTCTTTCGGACGCCGAGTTACTGGCCATCTTTCTACGAACCGGTGTATCCGGCAAAAGCGCGGTGGATCTGGCGCGACACCTGTTGCAGCAATTTGGCAGCCTGCGCACATTGCTTGAGGCCGACCTTCGGACCTTCAGCGGCGAGCTCGGACTAGGGCCGGCAAAGTTCGCGCAGTTACAGGCAGTGCTGGAAATGGCCCGCCGGCATCTGGCAGAACGGTTGCGGCGTGATTCAGTGATGGAGAGTCCTTTGGCAGTGCGTGACTACCTCAAATCGATGCTGCGTCACGAGCCGCATGAGGTCTTCGGTTGCCTGTTTCTGGATTCCAAACATCGGGTACTGGCGTTTGAAGTGCTGTTTCGCGGCTCCATTGACAACACCAGCGTTTACCCGCGGCAGGTGGTCAAGCGCGCATTGGCACACAACGCCGCCGCGTTGATCCTCTGCCATAACCATCCGTCGGGCAATTCCGATCCCAGCCAGGCTGATCGAGTGCTGACCAAGCGCCTGCAAGAGGCACTGGTGCTGATTGATGTGCGGGTGCTCGACCATTTCATCATTGGCGATGGCGATCCGCTGTCGATGGCTGAGTATGGGTGGATGTGAAGGAGAGGCATACGAAACCCCATGTGGGAGCGGGCTTGCCCGCGATGGCGTCGGCACAGTCAGCTCCTATGCTGAGTTTTCCGGCGTCATCGCGGGCAAGCCCGCTCCCACAGGGTTTCGTGTCGGGTCGGATTACTTGAGGTTGACCTTCGAGTAATCCTGACGCCCAAACGGGCTCACCGAGTAACCCTCGACGTCCTTGCGCGTCAGCGCAAAAGCAGTCGGATGCGCCAGCGGCAGCCACAACGCTTGCTGCTGAATCTGCGCCTGGGCCTGTTCGTAGAGCTTGGTGCGCACCCCTTGCTCGCCGGTGGTCTTGCCGGCGCTGATCAGCTTGTCCAGGTCCTGGTTGCAGTAACGGGCGAAGTTGGTGCCGGACTTGACCGCGGCGCAGGAAAACTGCGGCGTGAGGAAGTTGTCCGGGTCACCGTTGTCGCCGGCCCAGCCCATGAACAGCAGGTCGTGCTCGCCGGCCTTGGCGCGGCGAATCAGCTCGCCCCATTCGATCACTCGAATCTCGGCCTGAATGCCGATTTCCGCGAGATCCGATTGCAGCATTTGCGCGCTGAGGCTCGGGTTCGGGTTGAGCAGACTGCCGGAAGGTCGGGTCCAGATGGTGGTCTGGAAACCGTCCTTGAGCCCGGCCTTCGCCATGAGTGCCTTGGCTTTTTCGACGTCATGCGGATAACCCGGCAGGCCTTTGGCATAGCTCCAGGTGTTCGGCGGGTAAGGACCGTTGGCGGGCTCGGCGGTGTCTTCGAACACGGCTTTGACGTAGTTGGCCTTGTCGAACGCGAGGTTGATCGCCTGGCGCACTTCAGGTTTGTCCAGCGGTGGATGCTGGCTGTTGATGCCGACGAACGCGGTCATGAAGGCGTCAGTCTTTTCCACTTTCAGGGTCGGTTCTTTCAGCGCGGCCTGTACGTCCAGAGGCTTGGGCGACAGGGCGATCTGGCACTCGTTGCGACGCAATTTCTGCAAGCGCACGTTGGCGTCCGGCGTGATGGCGAAGATCAGCGGGTCCACCGACGGTTTGCCACGGAAGTAGTCCGGGTTGGCCTTGTAGCGAATCGAGGCATCTTTCTGAAAGCGCGTGAACACGAACGGGCCGCTGCCGATCGGCTGGCTGTTGAGCTTCTCGGGCGTACCGGCTTTCAGCAGTTTGTCGGCGTATTCGGCGGAATAGATCGAGGCGAAGCCCATGCTCAGGGTCGCGAGGAAGGTCGAGTCCGGGTGATCGAGGGTAAAGCGCACGGTCAGCGGGTCCAGTGCGTCGATCTTCTTGATCAGCGCCGGCAGCTGCATGGACTGGGCGTGCGGGAAGCCGCTCTGGGCGACTTTGTGCCAAGGGTTTGCCGGGTCGAGCATTCGATCGAAGCTGAATTTCACGTCTTCGGCGGTCAGTTCACGCGTCGGGCTGAAATATTCGGTGCGGTGGAATTTCACCTGTGGGTGAAGCTTGAACACATACGTCAGGCCGTCGGGCGTGACTTCCCAGCTGTCCGCGAGGCTGGCGACCACTTTGCCGCTGGCCGTGTCGAAGTCCACCAGGCGGTTCATCAGCACGTCAGCCGAGGCGTTGGTGGTGGTCAGCGAGTTGTATTGCACCACGTCGAACCCTTCCGGGCTGGCCTCGGTGCAGACGCTCAGGGCGGCGGCATGGGCCAGCGGGCTCAGCAGGAGCGGGGCGAGCAACAGCGGTAGGGCAGCGAGGCGCATGGTCGGATTCCTTTACAGATCGAAGGCCCATCTGCAAGTGCAGTCTGGAAAAGGCTTACCCTAGTGGGCTCTTTTGCAAATGACTATCCCCTTTTTCATTTTAAGGGGACTATGTGCGCTTGTTTTCGGTGATGCGGGCCGAGGAAAACCCGGAATCGGTCGGTTGACCGATTCTCTGCGACGAGCGGTCTTAATCGGCCACAGCCTTTATCCAAGGCGTTCGGCGCCGAAAAAATGGGGAATTTATCAAGTCCGCGCACACGGAATGTTGTTGCTCTTCAGTCTTTCTGGTATAAAGCAGCGCTCTTTTCTAGGGGCCCGGTTCCTTCACTGTAGGTGTAGCCGGTAAGACCTCTAAAGAAACGCGGCGCCTGGCGCCAAATGACTGAGAGATTAAGCGGCCAACCCATGCCGGGTTGGGCATGTGGTTTTAGAGGGCTGAGGCATGTCGAGAGTATGTCAAGTTACCGGTAAGGGTCCGGTGACTGGGAATAACATTTCCCACGCAAACAACAAAACCCGTCGTCGTTTCCTGCCGAACCTGCAGCATCACCGCTTCTGGGTTGAAGAAGAGAAACGTTTCGTGCGTCTGCGCGTATCTGCCAAAGGCATGCGTATCATCGACAAGCGTGGCATCACTGTCGTGCTGGCCGAAATCCGCAAAGCTGGCAAGATCTAAGGGAGCTAATCATGCGTGAATTGATTCGTTTGATTTCGAGCGCCGGTACTGGTCACTTCTACACTACCGACAAGAACAAGCGCACTACTCCGGACAAAATCGAGATCAAGAAATTTGATCCGGTTGTTCGCAAGCACGTGATCTACAAAGAAGGCAAAATCAAGTAATTGATTTTTCCCTCTTACGAAAAAGGCCCGTATCGTGAGATACGGGCCTTTTTTGTTGCCTGCGGGTTATGTGTTGCCTGTTAGTGCCCTTCGCGGGCAAGCCTCGCTCCTACAGAACAGACGCCATTCACCGTAGGAGCGAGGCTTGCCCGCGATGAGGCCGGCCGGGATAACACAAATCTTCAAGCCTTCTGTTCAAACGCCACATAGATCTTGCGGCACGTTTCCAGCACTTCCCAAGTGCCGCGGAACCCGGCCGGGATCACGAAGCGATCGCCTGCGCGCAGGGTCTTGCCGTTACCTTCGTTGTCACGCAGCACTGAAACGCCCTGAATGATTTCGCAATACTCATGCTCGGTGAAGTTCACATGCCACTGGCCAACAGCGCCTTCCCACACGCCTGCATTCAACTGGCCGCAAGGGCTGTTGTAGTGGTTGTAGACCACTTGCTCGGGATCGCCCTTCAGGATTTTTGCCTGGTCCGGCTTATAGCGCTCGGGCTCGGTAGTGGCGAGGCTGAAGTCGACGACATCCTGGATATTCATTGTTGTAAGTCCCCGTGATTGCGGCGCGATGGCTGGAAAGACCCAAAGTCTATGTTTATTAAAATGAACATCGCAAGGCCGTTTGCCGGCCTTATGTCAAATATATTGAAACTTCACCTGCCGCTAGTTTAGGGTGGCGGTTGCCTTGGGCCGAAAAATCAGGCTGGCTGGGCAGAATTCCTGACAGCGCCCGCGAAGATCGCGGGGCGCTCGTATTCAATAAGAGGAGGACACTCGTATGACCACCCTGACTCGTGCCGATTGGGAGCAACGGGCTCGCGATCTGAAGATCGAAGGCCGCGCCTACATCAATGGTGAATACACCGATGCCGTCTCCAGCGAGACCTTCGAGTGCATCAGCCCGGTCGATGGCCGTCTGCTGGGCAAGATTGCCAGCTGTGATGCCGCCGACGCCCAGCGTGCTGTTGAAAACGCCCGCGCCACGTTCAA
Organism: Pseudomonas sp. NPDC099000; assembly: GCF_044759925.1. Taxonomy (NCBI): domain Bacteria; kingdom Pseudomonadati; phylum Pseudomonadota; class Gammaproteobacteria; order Pseudomonadales; family Pseudomonadaceae; genus Pseudomonas; species Pseudomonas sp. NPDC099000. Next base: position 144,139 of record NZ_JBIWAF010000004.1, on the reverse strand, counting down.
TTCCGGCGTCTGGTCGCGCCTGGCGCCGACCAAACGCAAAGCCACCATGATCCGTTTCGCCGGCCTGCTCAAACAGCACGCCGAAGAGCTGGCCCTGCTTGAAACCCTGGACATGGGCAAGCCAATCAGCGACTCCCTGTACATCGACGTTCCCGGCGCGGCGCAAGCCCTGAGCTGGAGCGGTGAAGCCATCGACAAGATCTACGACGAAGTGGCCGCGACCCCGCACGATCAGCTGGGGCTGGTCACTCGCGAACCCGTCGGCGTAGTCGGCGCGATCGTGCCGTGGAACTTCCCGCTGATGATGGCGTGCTGGAAACTCGGTCCGGCACTGTCCACCGGTAACTCGGTGATCCTCAAGCCATCGGAAAAATCGCCGCTGACGGCTATTCGCATTGCTGCGCTGGCCGTTGAAGCCGGCATTCCGAAAGGCGTGCTCAACGTCCTGCCAGGTTACGGTCATACCGTCGGCAAGGCCTTGGCCTTGCACAACGACGTGGACACCCTGGTGTTCACCGGTTCGACCAAGATCGCCAAGCAATTGCTGATCTACTCCGGCGAATCGAACATGAAGCGCGTCTGGCTCGAAGCGGGCGGCAAGAGCCCGAACATCGTGTTTGCCGATGCCCCGGATCTGCAAGCCGCAGCCGAAGCGGCGGCCGGCGCCATTGCCTTCAACCAGGGCGAAGTCTGCACCGCCGGTTCGCGTCTGCTGGTCGAACGTTCGATCAAGGACACCTTCCTGCCGCTGGTGATCGAAGCGCTGAAAACCTGGAAGCCGGGCAACCCGCTGGACCCGGCGACCAACGTCGGCGCACTGGTGGACACCCAGCAGATGAACACCGTGCTGTCCTACATCGAATCCGGGCACGCCGACGGCGCCAAACTGGTGGCTGGCGGCAAGCGCACGCTTCAGGAAAGCGGGGGCACTTACGTTGAGCCGACGATTTTCGACGGCGTGACCAACGCGATGAAAATCGCTCAGGAAGAAATCTTTGGCCCAGTGTTGTCGGTGATCGCGTTCGATACCGCCGAAGAAGCCATTGCGATTGCCAACGACACGCCTTACGGCCTGGCTGCTGCGGTGTGGACCAAGGATATTTCTAAGGCCCATCTGACTGCCAAGGCACTACGCGCTGGTAGCGTGTGGGTCAATCAATACGATGGCGGCGACATGACCGCACCGTTTGGCGGTTTCAAGCAATCGGGCAACGGCCGCGACAAGTCGCTGCATGCGTTCGACAAGTACACCGAGCTGAAGGCGACCTGGATCAAGTTGTAAGTCAGTGAAGGGGGCCTGCCAAATCAGGCTCCCGAATACAGAAATCCCTGTGGGAGCAAGCCTTTGTGGTGAGGGGATTTATCCCCGTTCGGCTGCGAAGCAGTCGCAAAACCCATGCACGCGGTGTATCTGATACTCCGTTGTTGCAGGTTTTGGGGCCGCTGCGCGACCCAACGGGGATAAATCCCCTCGCCACAAAGGCTCGCTCCCACAGTGCTTTGTGGTCTGAAAAATAATATCCACAGGAGCGTGGGAAATGCGTTGGGCGACTTATTTCGCCGTGTTGGCGTCTGTCTTGAGTGTCGGCCTGGCCCTGGGTGTCAGCATGCCGCTGGTGTCGTTTCGCCTGGAAGGCTGGGGTTACGGTTCGTTCGCCATCGGCGTGATGGCAGCGATGCCGGCCATTGGCGTGCTGCTCGGGGCGAAGATCTCCAGCCATCTGGCCGCGCGTCTGGGCACCGCTAATCTGATGCGCCTGTGCCTGTGGGCTGGTGCAGTGTCCATCGGCTTGCTGGCGCTGTTGCCGAGCTATCCGGTGTGGTTGGTGTTGCGGCTGATGATCGGGGTGATCCTGACCCTGGTGTTCATCCTCGGCGAAAGCTGGATCAATCAGTTGGTGGTCGAACAATGGCGCGGGCGATTGGTGGCGCTGTACGGCAGCAGCTATGCGCTGAGTCAGCTGGCCGGGCCGTTGTTGCTGGGTGTTCTGGGCACCGAGCACGATTACGGATTCTGGGTTGGCGTCGGCTTGCTCACGACGGCGCCATTGCTGTTGCTGGGCCGTAGCGGCGCACCGTCCAGTGAGGCTGCCAGCGTGACCTTCAACGACTTGTGGGGCTTCTGCCGGGGACTGCCGGCGATTGCCTGGGCGGTGTCGCTGTTCGCAGCGTTTGAGGCGATGATCCTGACTTTGTTGCCGGTGTATTGCCTGCGTCAGGGCTTTACCACGGAAATCGCGCTGGCGATGGTCAGCACCGTGGTGGTGGGTGATGCCTTGCTGCAACTGCCGATCGGCGCGCTGGCGGATCGCCTGTCGCGACGCACGCTGTTCACCGGTTGTGCGGTGGTGTTGCTGATCTCGAGCCTGGCGATCCCGTTGCTCATCGACACGTTGTTGATCTGGCCACTGTGGGTGCTGTTTGGCGCCAGCGCCGGGGGATTGTTCACCTTGTCGCTGATCCTGATCGGCGAACGCTATCGCGATGATGCGCTGGTGCGAGCCAACGCACATATTGCGCAGTTGTGGGGCATTGGTTGCCTGGTTGGACCGTTGGCCGCCGGTGCTGGCAGCCAGTGGATCAGCGGGCATGCGTTGCCGTTGTTGATGGCGGCGGGGGCGTTTGGGTTGGTGATTCTATTGATGCGTCAGGGTGCGTTTGGCACGGTTGCTGAACCTGCTTAAGGCCAAACTGCCAGCGAGCTTTTGTGGCGAGGGGGCTTGTCGGAATGCCGCATCACCCCGTTAGGTCGCGAAGCGGCCCCAAATGGGTCATCCCATTTTGCCCTGATACTCCGCGTTGAATGGTTCACGACTGCTGCGCAGCCGAACGGGGGCGAGCCCCCTCGCCACAATGGGTCGGCGAACATCCTGCTACAACATCCGCTCCAGCCCGACCGCCGTGCTGAACCAGGAATTGAAGCGGCGCCACAGGCTCCCGGGTTCTTTGGTTAGCGTGTGCATTTTGCCGTTGTCCTCCGTCTCCCAGACGATCCGCTCGTTTTCCAGTTTCACCTGATAACTCAAGGGCGGCGCCATACCTTCCATGGCCGCTTTGCGCACATGTGCGGCGAGTTCGGGGCTGTCCACCAGCACGCCGACTTCGGTGTTCCACAGCACCGAGCGTGGGTCGAAGTTGAACGAGCCGATGAAGGATTTCTGCTGGTCGAAGATCATCGCCTTGCTGTGCAGGCTGGAGTCGGAACCCCGGTAGGACTTGCTGTAAAAAATATGCGGCCCACTGCCGCCGCCTTCGCCGGGCTGGCGGCGCAATTCGTACAACTTCACGCCATGTTCCAGCAGCGCCCGGCGATAAGGCGCGTAACCGCCGTGCACGGCCGGCACGTCGGTAGCCTCCAGCGAGTTGGTCAACAAACTCACCGACACCCCGGCGTCGGCCCGGCCGGTGAGGTAGACCAGCCCCGGCTGCCCCGGTACGAAGTAGGCCGAGATCATGATCAGTTCTTTGCTGACCCCGGTGAGCTCCGGCGCCAGTTGCGTGGTCAGCAGCAAGTGGGGGTCAGGCTCGCCGTCTGACAAGACCTTGCTCGGTGCATCCCACAACGCCTGGTTCCAGGCCCAGATCAGCTCCCGGCGCCAGATGTCCATGCGCGGCTTGGTGGTGTAGGTCATCAACTGCTGATACAGCGCATGATTCTGCTTGCGGGTCTCTTCCAGCGATTCTTCCAGACGCGTGCGGGTATTTTGCAGGTCCTTTTGCGTCGGTTTGCTCGACAGGAATTCGTCGATCGGCTTGCTCAGCGCGCTGTTCCAGTACTGGTCGAAGCTGTGGCCAAGCTGTTCCGCCACTGGCCCGACGCCGAGCATGTCGATGTCAGTGAAATTCAGGTTGGGCTCGGCGTCGAAGTATTCGTCTCCCAGGTTACGGCCGCCGACGATGGCCGCGCTGTTGTCCGCCAGCCATAACTTGTTGTGCATGCGCCGGTGTTGCAGCGACAGGTTGAACAAGCGACCCATGGTTCGCGTCACGCCCGTGGCACGGCCCAGGTGCAGTGGGTTGAACAGACGGATCTGGATCTGCGGGTGCGCGGCAAGGGTTGCGATGATCCAGTCCAGGCCATCGCTGGTGGTGTCATCGAGCAGAATCCTCACCCGCACGCCACGGTCCGCCGCCTTGAGTAATTCGTCCACCAGCATCCGCGTGCTGATGCCGTCATGCACGATGTAATACTGCAAGTCGAGGCTGCTTTGGGCGTTGCGGATCAGCTCGGCACGGGCCATGAAGGCTTCGTCGCTATTGGACAGCAAACGAAACCCGGACTTGCCCTCATGGGGCGCGGACTGGGCCTGAATTGAACGACCGAATGCCGAATCGCTGGCGGGCAGCGCCTGGCTCGGCTCGCGTTGAACATCGAAGCTGGCGCAACCGCCCAGGAACGAGGCGAGTAACAGAAGAGCGAGCAGGGGCTGTCTGACTCTCACGTGGGAACGTTCCGATTGGCGGCAAATGTCGGCATATGGACGCTGGATTCCTGAGAAAGGTCAGTCAGTGATGTAATCCGTTTCCGCCAGCAGTTTGATCGCCGCGGCGCCGACCTTGCGCACAGCCTCTTCGATCAGCGGTGTTGACTTGGCAGCGTAGTTCATCCGCAGGCAGTTGCGGTACTTGCCCGAGGCGGAAAAGATGCTGCCGACGGCAATCTGTACGCCTTGGTCGTGCAGGGCGCGATTCAGTTTCAGGGTGTCGAAGCCGTCCGGCAGCTCAACCCACAACATGAAGCTGCCCTGTGGGCGACTGGCGCGGGTGCCGGCGGGGAAATAGCGCGTGACCCAGTCGATCATCAGGTCGCGATTGCGTTGGTATTGCGTGCGCATCCGCCGCAAGTGCGGTTCGAAATGCCCGGCTTTGAGGAATTCGGCAATCGCAATCTGCGGTTGTGGCGCGGTAGAACCGGTGCTGATGTATTTCATGTGCAGCACCCGTTCCAGATAGCGTCCCGGCGCGACCCAACCAATGCGCAGGCCGGGCGCCAGGGTTTTGGAAAAGGAACTGCACAGCAGCACGCGGCCGTCTTCGTCGAAGGATTTGATCGTGCGTGGGCGCGGGTAGCTGTAGGAAAGTTCGCCATACACATCGTCTTCGATAATCGCCACGTCGAAACGCTGTGCGAGCGTCAACAACGCGCGTTTGCGCGATTCCGGCATGATGTAGCCCAGCGGGTTATTGCAGTTGGGCGTCAACTGTATGGCCTTGATCGGCCACTGTTCCAGGGCCAGTTCGAGCGCGTCGAGGCTGATCCCGGTGATCGGGTCGGTAGGGATTTCCAGGGCTTTCATGCCCAGGCCCTTGAGGGTCTGCATGGCGCCGTGAAAGCTCGGCGAGTCCACCGCCACGATATCCCCCGGCTCGCAGATGGCGCGAATGCTGGTGGACAGCGCTTCGTGGCAACCGGTGGTCACCACCAGGTCGTGGGCCGTCAACTGGCAGCCGGAATCGAGCATCAGGCGGGCGATCTGTTCGCGCAGTTCGAGGGTGCCGTAGATGTTGTCGTAATACAGACCGGGCATGTCCTGCCGACGGCTGATGCGCGCCAGGTTGCGCAGCAACGGTTTCATGGTCGGCGTGGTGATGTCCGGCATGCCGCGGCCCAGTTGCACGACGTCCTTGCGCGGGACGGCGCGGATCAATTCCAGCACCTGATCCCATTGCGAAATATCCACCGGACGCTGGGCCGGGCGGCCGATGGCCGGCAGCTCCGGCAGCTCGCGACCCACCGGCACGAAGTAGCCGGATTTGGGTTTGGGTGTCGCCAGTCCGCTGTCTTCAAGTACGCGATAGGCCTGCTGCACCGTGCTCAGGCTGACCCCGTGCTCGACACTCAACGCCCGTACCGACGGCAGCCGGTCACCGGGGCGGTAGAAGCCCTGTTCGATACGCGTGCCGAGCAGTTCGGCGAGGTTGACGTAAAGGGTCATGGCGCAGTCTCGGTGTAGGTGATTCGGTTAACCAGTACAGATGGGGCGAAATTATAGGATTCAGACGCTAAATCGTTAATTCTGTATGGAGTTAATACAGGCTTGTTGAATCTGTAATGCTTTTCGCCGTCCGCGCATCATGAAAGCTCTGGCTACCCAAGTAAACAGGAGCAATCAAAATGAACGGCTTGAGTGATGTGCGGCTGACGATACACAGTCAGGAACTGGCGGCAGGGCAAATCAACGGAGCACGCGAGGCGGTCATGCGCAACGCACCGTCCGGCCTGAGTCGCTGGGGTCTGTTCTGGCATCGTCTGCACACGCGCAAGGCGTTGCTGACGCTCACGCCGGAGCAGCTCAGGGATGTCGGATTGAGTCGGGAGCAGGCGCGGGAGGAGGGGCTCAAGCCTTTCTGGCGGATCTGAGTCTTGCGCTGTTCTTGCGGGCCTCTTCGCGGGCAAGCCTCGCTCCTACAGGGTTAGCGTTGATCTTCCGACCGACACTTGTAGGAGCGAGGCTTGCCCGCGAAGGCGTCCGCAAGGACGCAACAAATCCCTCAGACCAACTCTTTAAGCCGATGCCACAACATCCCCAACGCCAGCAACGGCGAACGCAAATGCTTGCCCCCGGGGAAGGTGATATGCGGCACCTTGGCAAACAGATCAAACCCGCCACCCTGTTGACCGCTGATCGCCTCGGCCAACAACTTGCCCGCCAGATGCGTGGCATTCACCCCATGTCCGGAATAAGCCTGGGCGTAATACACATTCGGCTGATCCTTGAGCCGGCCGATCTGCGGCAATCGGTTGGCGCCGATGCCGATCATTCCGCCCCATTGATAATCGATCTTCACCCCGCCCAGTTGCGGGAAGACTAACAGCATCTTCGGCCGCATGTATGCGCCGATGTCCTTCGGATCACGACCTGAATAGTGGCAGGCACCGCCAAACAGCAAGCGTCGATCCGCCGAGAGTCGGTAGTAATCCAGGGCCACCCGTTGATCGCAGACCGCCATGTTCTGCGGCAGGATCGAATGCGCGAGCTCTTCACTCAATGGCTCGGTGGCAATGATGTAGCTGCCAGCGGGCAGCACTTTACCGCTGAGCTGCGGGTTGAGTTGGTTGAGATAGGCGTTGCAACCCAGGACCAGCGTCTTGGCGCGGACCGAGCCTTGTGCGGTATGGACCTTGACCTCGGGGCCGTAGTCGATGCGAGTCACCGCCGAGTGTTCGAACAGCTTCGCGCCCAGCTGCTGCGCGGCGGCCGCTTCGCCCAGGGCCAGGTTAAGCGGGTGAAGATGGCCCGAACCCATGTCGATCAGGCCGCCGACGTAGCGGTCCGAACCCACCACCGAGTGCATTTCATTGGCTTGCAGCAGCCGGGTTTCGTAGCGGTAGCCGAGGTCGCGCAGCTCTTCGGCGTCTTCGGCGAAACCTTCGAGGTCGCGAGGTTTGTTTGCCAGGTCGCAGTAACCCCAGGTCAGGTCGCACGGGATCTGAAAACGCTCGACGCGCTGGCGGACGATTTCCACCGCTTCCAGGCCCATGAGTTTCATCTGGCGCACGCCGTCTGTACCGATCACGTTGGCGAACTGATCGAGGCCATGGCCGACGCCACGAATCAATTGCCCGCCATTGCGTCCGCTGGCACCCCAGCCGATCTTGTGTGCTTCCAGCAAGATCACGCTGAGGCCGCGTTCGGCCAGCTCAAGCGCCGTGTTCAACCCGGAAAACCCGCCGCCGACCACGCACACGTCCGCCACCAGGTCGCCTTGCAGCACCGGATGATCGGGCTGCGGCAGGCTGCTGGCGGCGTAGTAAGAGGCAGTGTGCTGGGCACGGGCATTCATGTGAGCGTCCCTGATTCGTGCGTCTGGAAAATTTGACGGAGCATAAGCCGGACCTTCCGGCACGGGCAACATTGGTCGGTTGATGCTGTCTGGATTGCGGCTTTTGCGTCAGACTCCCGGTCTATCCCGCTTTTGGTTACCGCTTCGATGAGCTGCAACAGTCAGAAAATCCGCACGCTGCGCCAGCAGATCCCCTCGTTCGAGTGCGTGCCCGGCTGCCATGACTGCTGTGGGCCGGTGACCACCTCACCGGAAGAAATGTCCCGCCTGCCGCGCAAGACCCGGGCCGAGCAGGACGCGGCGATGGATGAGCTCAACTGCGTGCACCTGGGGCCCAACGGCTGCACGGTGTATGACGAGCGGCCGCTGATCTGCCGGTTGTTCGGGACCACCAAGACCTTGCCGTGCCCGAATGGGCGGGGGCCGGTGGAGCTGATTCATCCGCGGGTCGAGAAGCAGATTCATGAGTACATGGCCAGCACCCGGCAAGTCCTCGTTTGATCGTTCCCTCGCTCTGCGTGGGAATGCAGCCCGGGACGCTCTGCGTCCCAAAAGCCGAACGCGGAGCGTCCGTTGAGGCATTCCCACGCGGAGCGTGGGAACGATCGCAACGCACCGCAAAAACCTCAATCCGGAATCGGCAGGCACAAACTCTCTTTCACCTCTTCCATCACGATATAGCTCTTGGATTCGCGCACATGCGGCAGCTTGAGCAGGATGTCGCCCAGCAGCTTGCGGTACGAAGCCATCTCGGAAATCCGCGCCTTCACCAGGTAGTCGAAATCCCCTGACACCAAATGGCACTCCAGCACATGGGGCAGTTTCAGCACCGCACGTCGGAACTCTTCGAAAGTATCGCCGGATTTGTAGTCGAGGCTGATCTCGACGAACACCAGGAGACTACCTTTGAGGTGCTGCGGATTGAGCCGGGCGTTGTAGCCCATGATGATCCCTTCGCGCTCCAGGCGCCGGACCCGCTCGGTACACGGCGTGGTCGAGAGCCCGACCTTTTCCCCAAGCTCGGTAAAGGAGATGCGCCCATCCGCTTGCAGAATCCGGAGGATGTTGCGGTCGATCTTGTCCAGCTCACGTTTGGTCTGAGTGTTGGTACGCATAGGGGATGCGCCTCCGTGAAAAGGGTTTTTGCCGAGAATTCTCGCCAAATATAGGCAGTTATATAGTGAAAAGCACTGCCTAATCTTTTTTACACTGCGCACATCAATGCTCGACAACTACGAACGTCAGCGGCAAGCCGCGATGAGGGATATGAAAATGCGCGTTATGGTCTTGGGTAGCGGCGTCATCGGTACCACCAGTGCTTATTATCTGGCGCGTGCCGGGTTCGAAGTGGTGGTGGTGGACCGTCAGCCGGCCGCTGCCATGGAGACCAGTTTCGCCAACGCCGGCCAGGTGTCGCCGGGTTATGCCTCGCCGTGGGCCGCACCGGGTGTGCCGCTCAAGGCCATCAAGTGGCTGCTGCAGCGCCACGCACCGCTGGCAATCAAGGCCACCGCCGACATCGACCAATACCTGTGGATGGCGCAGATGCTGCGCAACTGCACCGCCAGTCGTTATGCGGTGAACAAAGAGCGCATGGTCCGTCTGTCTGAGTACAGCCGCGACTGCCTCGACGAACTGCGCGCTGAAACCGGCATTGCCTACGAAGGCCGCAGCCTCGGTACGACCCAACTGTTCCGCACCCAGGCTCAACTGGACGGCGCCGCGAAAGACATTTCCGTACTGAAAGAGTCCGGCGTGCCGTTCGAGCTGCTCGACCGTGCTGGCATTGCCCGCGTTGAGCCGGCCCTGGCCAGCGTCACCGATATCCTCGCCGGTGCCTTGCGCCTGCCGAACGACCAGACCGGCGACTGCCAGATGTTCACCGTTCGACTGGCCGAAATGGCCGTGAAACTGGGCGTGGAATTCCGCTTCGGTCAGGATATTCAGAAACTCGACTTCGCCGGTGATCGCATCAACGGCGTATGGATCGACGGCAAGCTGGAAACCGCTGACCGTTACGTGCTGGCACTCGGCAGCTATTCGCCGCAACTGCTCAAGCCGCTGGGCATCAAGGCCCCGGTGTATCCGCTCAAGGGTTACTCCCTGACCGTGCCGATCACCAACCCGGCGATGGCTCCGACCTCGACCATTCTCGACGAGACCTACAAGGTCGCGATCACCCGTTTCGACAACCGTATCCGCGTCGGCGGCATGGCTGAAATAGCCGGTTTTGACCTGTCGCTGAACCCGCGTCGGCGCGAAACCCTGGAGATGATCGTCAACGACCTTTATCCTCAGGGCGGCGATCTGGCCCAGGCGAGTTTCTGGACCGGTCTGCGTCCGACCACCCCGGACGGCACGCCGATCGTTGGCGCCACCCCGTTCAGCAACCTGTTCCTGAACACCGGTCACGGCACGCTCGGCTGGACCATGGCGTGCGGCTCCGGCCGTTTGCTGGCTGACCTGATGGCGAAGAAAACGCCGCAGATCAGCGCCGAAGGCCTCGATATTTCCCGTTACGGCACCAAACTTCAGGAGTCCGCAAAACATGTCAATCCAGCGCCAGCTCACCAATGAGCGCATGAGCCAGATCGTTGTCCACAGCGGCACCGTCTATCTGGCAGGGCAAGTCGGCGACGACATGAGTGCCGGGATTGAACAGCAGACCCGTGAAACCCTCGCCAACATCGAACGTTTGCTCGATCTGGCCGGCACCGACAAGAGCCGTTTGCTGTCGGTCACGATTTACCTGAAAGACATCGACGCGCATTTCGAAGGCATGAATGCGGTGTGGGACAAGTGGCTGCCAAAAGGCGTCGCCCCGGCCCGCGCGACGGTTGAGTCGAAGCTGTGTGAACCGGAAATCCTGATTGAGCTGTCGGTTGTAGCCGCTCTGCCGTAAGCCTGTCAGAAAGATCCCTCTCCCGGTGCTGTTGGCGGTTCACGCCGTCAGCCAGCGCCGGTTTTTATTCCCATGACCGCCTAGAAGCCTGCCGCCATGCGTCCAGCCCGTGCCCTGATCGACCTTCAAGCCCTGCGTCACAACTACCGGATCGCCCGTGAAGTCACGGGGGCCAAGGCCCTCGCCGTGATCAAGGCTGACGCCTACGGCCACGGCGCGGTGCGTTGCGCCCAGGCACTGGAAGCCGAGGCGGACGGGTTTGCCGTGGCCTGTATCGAAGAGGCTTTGGAGCTGCGGGCCGCCGGTATTCGTGCGCCGGTGTTGTTGCTGGAAGGTTTTTTCGAGGCCGATGAGCTGTCGCTGATCGTCGAGCATGATTTCTGGTGCGTGGTGCATTCGTTGTGGCAGCTCGAAGCCATCGAGCAAGCCGCATTGAGCAAACCGATCACGGTCTGGCTCAAACTCGATTCGGGCATGCACCGGGTTGGTTTGCATCCAAAGGATTACCAGGCGGCCTATCAACGGCTACTGGCCAGCGGCAAGGTGGCGAAGATTGTGCTGATGAGCCACTTCGCCCGGGCCGATGAGTTGCACGAGCAGGCCAGTGCCGAGCAGGTCGCTGTATTTGAAGCGGCGCGTAAAGGGTTGTCCGCCGAGATCAGCCTGCGCAACTCGCCAGCGGTACTCGGTTGGCCGCAGATTCAGAGCGATTGGGTGCGCCCGGGCATCATGCTCTACGGCGCCACACCGTTTGAAGAATCCAACGCCGTGGCCTCCCGTTTGCAGCCGGTGATGAGCCTCGAATCGAAAGTGATCTGCGTGCGCGAACTGCCGGCCGGCGAGCCGATCGGTTACGGCGCCAAATTCATCACCCCCAAGCCGATGCGTGTTGGTGTGGTGGCCATGGGGTATGCCGATGGTTACCCGCGTCAGGCACCGACCGGCACGCCAGTGTTGGTCGCCGGGCAGCGTAGTCAGTTGATCGGCCGCGTGTCGATGGACATGCTCTGCATCGATCTGACCGATGTGCCGCAGGCTGGTCTGGGTTCGACCGTCGAGTTGTGGGGCAAGAACATCCTCGCCAGCGAGGTGGCTGCCGCCGCAGACACGATTCCCTATCAGATCTTCTGCAACCTGCGCCGGGTGCCAAAGCTCTATTCCGAGGGTTAGCGGTCAGCAGTCCGTACCGGAAGTCGCCTCGCTGAACAGGATTCAGGCCAAAGTGTTGTAAATACTGAACGCTGTCGCCATGATAACGCTCAATATTTCTACAACCTGAATCTTGGAGGCGCAAGCTTGGACGTCGGTGAACGACTGCAATCCATCCGTAAGCTCAAAGGTCTTTCCCAGCGTGAGCTCGCCAAACGCGCGGGTGTCACCAACAGCACGATTTCCATGATCGAGAAGAACAGCGTCAGTCCCTCGATCAGTTCGCTGAGGAAGGTACTGGGCGGGATTCCCATGTCCATGGTCGAGTTCTTTTCCGAAGAAATCCTGCAGGAAAAACCGACGCAGATCGTCTACAAGGCCAACGAGCTGATCGATATTTCCGATGGCGCAGTGACCATGAAACTGGTCGGTCGGGCGCACCCGAGCCGGGCTATCGCATTCCTCAATGAAATCTACCCGCCTGGCGCCGACACCGGTGACGAGATGCTCACCCATGAGGGCGAGGAAACCGGCATTTTGGTGGAAGGCCGACTGGAACTGGTGGTCGGGCTCGAAACTTTTGTGCTCGAAGCCGGCGACAGCTACTACTTTGAAAGTACCAAGCCACACCGTTTTCGTAATCCGTTCGATGCGCCGGCGCGACTAATCAGCGCAGCCACGCCCGCGAATTTCTAAGAGAAGAGGCGTCCTGCCAGCACGGCAGAGGCACCCGAAGCGTTTTTCCGCCGCGCAACAAGACCCCTTCGACTTTGGGGTTGTTTCAGTGCGGCGGGCTTACCGTTATACTTGCGCCCGCCTGCGAACCGTGGCCGTGGGCGTGACTAGCCACCATTGAGGGTGAACGCGTGAATCTAATTATGAAAATGCTGGCTGCACCAGCAACCGTATTGGCCCTATGGGCTGTCAGCGCACAAGCTGCGACCACCGATGACATCGCTAAACGCCTTGAGCCAGTCGGCCAGGTTTGCGTTCAGGGTAAAGAGTGCAAGGGGATGGAAGTCGCTGCTTCGGCGGGTGGCGGTGATGCCAAGACCCCTGACTCTGTAATTGCGAAACATTGCAACGCTTGCCACGGTACAGGCCTGCTGAACTCGCCAAAAATCGGTGATGCCGCAGCTTGGGGCGAGCGCGCGAAGAAAGAAGGCGGCCTTGACGGTTTGCTCGCCAAGGCGATCTCCGGCGTCAACGCCATGCCTCCAAAAGGCACCTGCGCCGACTGCTCTGATGCCGATCTCAAAGGCGCCATCCAGAAGATGTCCGGCTTGAAATAAGCGACATCTCCAGCGAAAAAGCCGCTCACGAGCGGCTTTTTTGTGCCTGCGATTTGCCTTGGGGGCTATTCTTTGCAGCAAAGGCCCGGCAAGTTCGGTCCAACCCCAATTCACGGAATGTAAGGGAGGATCAGATGGTGCAGCTGTGTTCTATCGAGCAGGCGGTCGATGATGTGCTGGCACGGTTGCCGGCGCATATCCACATGGGCTTGCCCCTGGGCCTGGGCAAACCCAACCACTTCGTCAACGCGTTGTTCCAACGCGTCGCGCAACTGCCCGAACGGCGGCTGACGATCTACACCGCCCTGTGCCTGGGCCGTCCTGCCTTGGGCGACGGTTTGCAAAAGCGCTTCCTTGAACCCTTCATCGAGCGTGTGTTTGGCGATTACCCAGAACTGGATTTCCTCGCCGACCTGCACAAGGACAGCCTGCCGGCGAACATCCACATCCAACAATTTTTCATGCAGCCCGGCAGCCTGCTCCACAGCGTGTCCGCTCAGCAGGATTACGTGAGCAGCAACTACAGCCACGCCGCGCGGGACATCAACGCTGCCGGTTTGAACCTGGTCGCTCAGTTGGTGGCCAGCCACGCCGAGCACCCGGATCGCCTCAGCCTGAGCTGCAACCCGGACATCACCCTCGACCTGTTCCCGATGATCGCCAAACGCCGAGCGGCGGGGGAGACGATCCTGCTGGTGGGCCAGGTACATAACGACTTGCCGTACATGCCCGGTGACGCCGAAATCGGCATCGACGCATTCGACCTGCTGATCGACGAGAAGGACAACACCACACTGTTCTCCACGCCGAACATGCCCGTGGGTTTCCAGGATCACTTCATCGGCCTGCACGCCAGTACGCTGGTGCGCGATGGCGGCACCTTGCAGATCGGCATTGGCGCCATGGGCGATGCCCTGACCGCAGCGTTGCTGGCGCGTCAGGCCGACAATGCCGGGTACAAGGCATTGCTGACGCAGATCAATCTCAGCCAGTGGGCGCAGTTGATCGACCGCGAAGGCGGCATCGAACCGTTTGCCAAGGGTCTTTACGGTTGCAGCGAGATGTTCGTCAACGGCTTGCTGGTGCTGGCCGACGCCGGAATCGTGCGGCGCAAGGTCTACCCGGACGTGCCGACCCAGCAACAGGCCAACGCCGGCACCCTCGACGAGGCCGCGCAAACCGACGGCATCTCGGTGCATGGCGGGTTTTTCCTCGGGCCGCGCAGTTTCTACGAGCGCCTGCGCGAGCTGCCGCAAAACAAACGGCTCGAATTCAACATGACCCGTATCAGCTACATCAACGAGCTCTACGGTCAGGAAGAACTCAAACGCTTGCAGCGCCTGGATGCGCGCTTCATCAACACCGTGTTTACCATGACCTTGCTGGGTGCAGGCGTGGCCGATCAGCTCGAAGACGGGCGAGTACTCAGCGGTGTCGGCGGGCAGTACAACTTCGTTGCGCAAGGACATGCGCTGGAAGGGGCGCGTTCGGTGTTGCTCCTGCGCAGTTGGCGCGAATCGGGCGGCGAGGTCAGTTCGAACATCGTCTGGGAATACGGCCACTGCACGATCCCCCGGCATCTGCGCGACATCGTCGTCACCGAGTACGGCATCGCCGATCTGCGGGGCAAGACCGATGCGGCGGTGATCGAGGCGTTGCTGAACATCAGTGACTCACGTTTCCAGCCGGGGTTGATCGAACAGGCTCAGGCAGTCGACAAGTTACCGAAGAGTTTCCGCATTGATCCACGCTTCGCCGACAACAGTCCGCAGCGCTTGCAGGCCATTCAGGCGCGGCATCCGCAGTTGTTTCCGGAGTATCCGTTGGGCTGTGATTTCACCGCAGAGGAGAAGGATCTATTGCGGGCGCTGAATTGGCTGAAGAGCAAGTTCAAGCTGACGGAGATTCTGGAGCTGGGCAAGGCTGCGCTGGATGCTCCCGAGGTTTCGGCGTTTCCGGAGCATCTGGAGCGGATGCAGCTGACCAATCCGGAGGGGTTGAAAGAGGAGTTGTTTCAGCGGCTATTGCTCACCGGCCTCAAGGCCACCGCGCAAACCTGATCGTTCCCACGCTCCGCGTGGGAATGCCTCAAGGGACGCTCCGCGTTCCAGCTTTCGAATGGGACGCAGAGCGTCCCGGGCTGCATTCCCACGCGGAGCGTGGGAACGATCATCGGCGGGGGTTATTCGATGAAGGTGACGACGCCGTCTTTCAGCGATTGCACGCGAGCCAGGGATTCAACCCGATAACCCTGCGCATCCAGTTCCGCACGCCCGCCCTGGAATGACTTCTCGATCACGATCCCCAAACCGGCCACGGTGGCGCCAGCCTGTTTGATGATCGAGATCAGCGCCTGGGACGCCTTACCGTTGGCCAGAAAGTCATCGATGATCAGCACTCGGTCGCTGCTGGTCAGGTGGCGCGGGGAGATCGCCACGGTGCTTTCGGTCTGCTTGGTGAACGAGTAAACGGTCGCCGACAGCAGGTTTTCGGTCAGGGTCAGGGACTGATGCTTGCGCGCAAAAATCACCGGCACGCCGAGGTTCAGGCCGGTCATGATCGCCGGGGCGATGCCTGAGGCTTCGATGGTGACGATCTTGGTGATGCCCGAGTCCTTGAACAGCGCAGCGAATTCATCGCCGATCAGCTTCATCAGGGCCGGGTCGATCTGGTGGTTCAAAAAGGCGTCGACCTTCAAGACCTGATCGGAAAGCACGATGCCTTGTTCGCGAATTTTCTGGTGCAGTGCTTCCATGAAGCGTTCCTCTACTGGCGCCGTACGCGCCTAGCTTGTCAAAAATGCTTGGTTAAAAATGCTTTGCTAAAAAGTATTCGGTTAAAAAGTGCTCAATTCTAGCGCTTTAACATCGCCCGTATATCCGCCAATGCGGTATTGCCGCGAACGGCTTTGACTTCAACGGGGGTGTCGTCGTTGCCTTCCCACGCCAGATCGTCCGGCGGCAGCTCATCCAGGAAGCGGCTCGGCGCGCAGTCGATGATCTCGCCGTATTGCTTGCGCTTGGCGGCGAAGGTGAAGGCCAAGGTCTGACGCGCCCGGGTAATCCCGACGTAAGCCAGGCGGCGTTCTTCTTCGATGGTGTCGGCTTCGATGCTGGAGCGGTGCGGGAGGATTTCCTCTTCCATGCCCATGATGAACACGTAAGGGAATTCCAGACCCTTGGAGGCGTGCAAGGTCATCATCTGCACACCTTCGGCGCCGTCTTCCTCTTCCTGCTGACGTTCGAGCATGTCGCGCAGGACGAGTTTGCCGATGGCGTCTTCGACGGTCATCTCGCCTTCTTCGTCTTTCTCCAGGGTGTTCTTCAACGCCTCGATCAAGAACCAGACGTTGCCCATGCGGTAGTCGGCGGCCTTGTCGCTGGAGCTGTTGGTGCGCAGCCAGTTCTCGTAGTCGATGTCCATGACCATGCTGCGCAGGGCCGAGATCGGGTCTTCGCCGGCGCACTGCTCGCGGACCTTGTCCATGAAGCGCTTGAAGCGCGACAGGCGATCGGTGAAGCGCGCATCCAGGTGTTCGCCCAGGCCGATTTCGTCAGTGGCGGCGTACATCGAGATTTTTCGCCCGGTGGCGTAGTTGCCCAGCTTCTCCAGCGTGGTCGAACCGATCTCCCGACGCGGCACGTTGATCACCCGCAGGAAGGCGTTGTCGTCGTCCGGGTTCACGATCAGGCGGAAGTAGGCCATCAGGTCTTTCACTTCCTGACGTCCGAAAAAGCTGTTACCGCCAGACAGGCGATACGGTATCTGATGGTGCTGCAGCTTCAGCTCGATCAGCTTGGCCTGGTAGTTACCGCGATACAGAATCGCGAAATCGCTGTACGGCCGGTCCGTGCGCAAGTGCAGAGTCAGCAGTTCCACGGCCACGCGCTCGGCTTCAGCGTCTTCGTTGCGGCAGCGGATCACGCGGATCTCGTCGCCGTGGCCCATTTCGCTCCACAGCTGTTTCTCGAATTCGTGTGGGTTGTTCGAGATCAGCACGTTGGCGCAGCGCAGGATGCGGCTGGTGGAGCGATAGTTCTGCTCCAGCATCACCACTTTCAGCGACGGGTAATCGTCCTTGAGCAGCATCAGGTTTTCCGGCCGCGCGCCGCGCCAGGCGTAGATCGACTGGTCGTCGTCGCCGACCACGGTGAACTGGTTGCGCGTGCCGATCAGCAATTTCACCAGCAAATACTGGCTGGCGTTGGTGTCCTGGTATTCGTCCACCAGCAGGTAGCGGACCTTGTTCTGCCATTTTTCGAGGATGTCGGCGTGTTCCTGGAACAGCTTCACCGGCAGCAGGATCAGGTCGTCGAAGTCCACCGCGTTGAACGCCTTGAGCGTGCGCTGGTAGTGGGTGTAGACGATGGCGGCGGTCTGTTCCTTGGGGTTACGT
The DNA here is from genome assembly GCF_044759925.1 of Pseudomonas sp. NPDC099000. Lineage (NCBI taxonomy): Bacteria > Pseudomonadati > Pseudomonadota > Gammaproteobacteria > Pseudomonadales > Pseudomonadaceae > Pseudomonas > Pseudomonas sp. NPDC099000. Next base: position 126,615 of record NZ_JBIWAF010000004.1, on the reverse strand, counting down.
GCGTTTTCCAGAGCTTCGGCGGGCAGAATCAGGTCGTTTTTCCACGAACCGATCATGTTCTTGATCTCGTCGACGCCGTCGTCGCCCGAGTATTCCTTCTGCATGATGTCGGTCATCAAGGCTTTGACGTCGGTTTCGTCAAAGATCGAAAAGCCCGGCTTATAGCCCAGGCGAACATGTTCCTTGCGGATGATGTTCAAGCCCAGGTTGTGGAAGGTGCACACCGTCAGGCCACGGCCTTCGCCGCCCTTGAGCAGGGTGCCGACCCGTTCCTTCATCTCGCGCGCGGCCTTGTTGGTAAAGGTCATGGCGACGATGTACTGGGCGCGGATGCCGCAGTTCTGGATCAGATGCGCAATTTTGCGGGTGATCACGCTGGTCTTGCCGGAGCCTGCGCCGGCGAGCACCAAAAGAGGGCCGCCGACGTAGCTCACGGCTTCTTGCTGCCGGGGATTGAGTCGGGACATACGAAATCAGGGAGTCGTTTGTGAAATGGGCCGGCATTTTAACAGGCTCAGCGAATTGTGCTGCTCTCTCCGACTTGTGACGCACCACGCGATCTCTATTTGCCGGTTTTGATACTTTCAAGCAGGATGCGCGGTGAGTTTGCGGCTAATGTTCGTATTCCAGACACAACGCCACGTTTGATAACTGATGTCGTTTGGTCATTGGTTACGGGCGCGGCATAATGTCCGCCGCCTACATCTTTGCAGAGTCTAGGGAGCTAGCTTGTCTACGCCTGTCGAACCCTTGCGTTTGCTGCTACTGGCCGAAGAGCCGGCGTGGGCGGCGTTGTTGCGCGAGTGTCTGGCTCCGATGGGGAGCTCGGCCGTGCTCATCAGCGCGCCGAGCTGGGAGTCGGTCAGCAGTCTGTTCGATGACAACCGCAGCGCGGTGTTGTTGACGATTCCTGCGCTTCAGCCGCTACCTGGCCGTTGCAACCTGCCGACGGTGTTGTTGCTCGAGCACGAGCCACTGACGCCGCCCGATGGGGTGAGCGACTGGCTGGTGCGCGATCACCTCGATCCCGGCATGTTGCGCCGCTGCCTGCGCCATGTGCGCGAACGCGGCTTGCTGGAGCACACCCTGCAACGCCTGGCCGAGCAAGACCCGCTGACCGGCATCGCCAACCGCCAGGGTTTTCAGACCTTGCTGGCCGCGCGTCTGGCGGAAAACGACGGCCGCGGCCTGGCCCTCGGTCACCTTGATCTCGACAACTTCCGTCACGCCAATGATGCCCTCGGCCACCAGGCCGGCGACCGGTTGATCCTGCAAGTGGTCGCGCGGTTGAAAAGCCAGCTTGAGGCTGGTGATCAACTGGCGCGGCTGGGCAGTGACGAATTTGCCCTGCTGATCGACACCCGTCGCGCGCCCCAGCGCGCCGAATGGATGGCCGAACGCATCACCGAAGCCCTGGCCGAGCCTTACTGGGTCGACGGCGAAAGCCTGTTGATCGGTTCCAGCCTGGGCATCGCCCACGCCCGGGCCCAGGCCGGCGCCGACCCGCTGATGTGGCACGCGCACATTGCCATGCAGCAAGCCAAGAGCACTCAGGGCTGCACCTTTCATATCTTCAACGAACGCATCAACCGCAATGCCCGCAGCATGGCCGACCTCGAAAGCGAGCTGCGCCGGGCCTTGCGCCGTGACGAGCTGGAGTTGCATTACCAGCCGCGCCTGAACCTGGAAGACGGCCAGATCGTCGGCCTCGAAGCCCTGGTGCGCTGGCGGCATGCCGAACGTGGCTTGCTGGCGCCCAGCGAGTTTGTGCCGCTGGCCGAACAAAGCGGTTTGATCGTGCCGCTGGGTTACTGGGTGATTTCCCGGGCCCTGCGGGACATGCAGGCGTTGCGCGAGCGTGGTTTACCGGCGCTGCACATGGCGATCAACTTGTCGTTCCGACAGTTTCAGGACAGCCAATTGTTGTCGACCCTGAGCCGGCTGATCGCCGAGCGCGGCGTCGAGGCGCAATGGCTGGAGTTCGAGCTGACCGAAACCGCCGTCATGCGCCGCAGCGATCTGGTCAAGCAGACCATGGACGCCCTCGGGCGCCTGGGTGTGCGTTTCTCGCTGGATGACTTCGGCACCGGGTTCTCGTCCTTCGTGCACCTCAACAGCCTGCCGATTGCCTTGCTCAAGGTCGACAAGAGCTTTGTCGGCGGCATGGAAGAGCGCGAAGAGAACCGCAAACTGGTGCACGCGATGATCAACCTGGCGCACAACCTCAATCTTGAAGTGGTGGCTGAAGGCGTGGAGACGGCGGAGCAACTGGATTTATTGCGCGGGTTTGGCTGCGATCAGGTGCAGGGTTATCTGATCAGCAAGCCGCTGCCGTTGGCGGAGTTGATTGAGTATCTGACGTTCGGCAGCAGCCAGCAGCCCGCCCTGGAAGTCGTGGTTTAACGACGCCGAACCTGTAGGAGCGAGGCTTGCCCGCGAAGGCGGCGTGTCAGTCGACATTGTTGTTAACTGATGCGCCGCCTTCGCGGGCAAGCCTCGCTCCTACAGGGATCTCACTCGGTCTGGGCGATCTCGAAACGCTCTGACGCCGGCTCGCGCCGAATCATCCGCTTCATCTTCCACTCAAACGCCAGCGTCAGGCTCACCGCCGCGCACGCCAACCCCAGCGCCAATCCCCACCAGACGCCCGTCGGCCCCCAGTTCAAGTTGAACGCCATCCACCACGCCGCCGGCGCACCGATCAGCCAGTAGCAACCGAGCCCGACCAGGAACGTGGTCTTGGCATCCTTGAGCCCGCGAATGCAGCCCATGGCGATGGTTTGTGTGCCGTCGAACAGCTCGAACCACGCCGCCACCGCCAGCAGGCTCACGGCCAGATTGATGACGTCTCGAAACGCCGGGTCGTTGTGGTCCAGGAACAAGCCGATCAACTGATTCGGCAGGAACCAGAAGACCATGGCAAAACCCAGCATCGCCGCCGCGCCAAAGGCGATACCGACCCGACCAGCCAGCCGCGCGTACAGCAACTGTCCGGCGCCGTAATGCTGGCCGATGCGCATGGTGATGGCGTAGGAAAGTCCCGCCGGAATCATGAACGCCACTGAAACAATTTGCAGGGCGATCTGGTGCGCCGCCAGTTGCGTACTGCCCATGGTGCCCATGCACAGCGCGGCGAACGCAAACAACCCGACTTCCACCGCGTAGGTGCCGCCGATGGGCAGGCCGAGGCGCCACAGCTCTTTCAGGTACTGCCGGTTCGGCCGCGACAGCCCCTGGCGCAGCGGATAAGCGTCGTAAGCCGGATGCCGACGGATATGCAGCGCCAGCGCCACGGCCATCAGGTTGGCGACGATCGCCGTGACCAGGCCGATGCCCACCAGGCCCATTTTCGGCAGGCCGAACATCCCGGTGATCAACGCATAGTTGAGCAGGAAGTTGGCGACGGTGCCGCCGAGGCTGATGACCATCACCGGCGTCGCTCGGCCGATGGCGCTGGTGAAACCACGCAGGGCCATGAAGCTCAGGTAGCCGGGCAGGGCGAACGGCAGGATCAGCAGGAACTGTCCGGCGGCCTGGACGTTGGTTTCGGTCTGGCCAAACAGCAGCAGCACCGGTTTGAGGTTCCACAGCAGCAGACCGGCCACCAGCGCCATCAACCACGCCAGCCACAATCCGGCCTGGGTCAGTCGCGCGGCGCCGACGATATCGCCCGCGCCCTGACGGATCGCCACCAAGGTGCCGACCGCCGCGATCACGCCGATGCAGAAGATCGACACGAACGAGTACGTCGCCGCGCCCAGGCCACCACCGGCCAGCGCTTCCGGACTCAGGCGCGCCATCATCAAGGTGTCGGTGAGGACCATCAGCATGTGCGCCAACTGCGAGGCAATCAACGGCCCCGCCAGCCGCAGGATGGCCCAGAGTTCGGTACGTGCTGGATGCTGCATGGTCATCACGCCTCGATTTTAATGTAAACAGGAGAGAGCCGATTCTCGGCGCTCTGCGGGGTTTTCACAAAGGGATAAAAAGGATGGGTGGCATGAGTCAAACTCATGCTGACAAGTTTCTGCTAACGTGGCGTAACCGCGCTATAGGAGCTTTCCGAATGTCCCGTCGTCTTCCTCCCTTGTATGCCCTGCGCGCATTCGAAGCGGCGGCGCGGCATAGCTCGTTTACTCGCGCCGCTGAAGAATTGTCGATCACCCAGAGCGCGGTCAGCCGACACATTCGTACCCTCGAAGAGCATTTTGCCTGCCGACTGTTTCACCGCAGCGGGCGCAACCTGCAACTGACCGAGTCGGCGCGGCTGATCCTGCCCGGCATTCGTGAAGGTTTTACCGCGCTCGAACGCGCCTGCAACACCTTGCGTGCCGAAGACGACATCCTGCGCATGAAAGCCCCGTCGACGCTGACCATGCGCTGGCTGTTGGCGCGCCTCAGCCGCTTCCGGCACTTGCAACCGGGCAACGAAGTGCAATTGACCAGTGCCTGGATGGACATCGACACCGTGGACTTCAACCACGAACCCTTCGACTGCGCCGTGATCCTCAGCAACGGGCATTTCCCGCCGGATTGGGAAGCGACGCTGTTGTTTCCAGAGGAGTTGATTCCAGTGGGCGCACCGAATCTGCTGAGGGATCAGCCGTGGGACGTGGCGCGTCTGGCGAGCACCGAACTGCTGCACCCGACGCCGGACCGCCGCGACTGGCGAACATGGCTGGCGCGCATGGGGCTGGCCGATGATGTATCGCTCAAGGGTGGCCAGGTGTTCGACACGCTGGAGCTGGGCATGATTGCAGCTGCGCGGGGCTACGGCGTGTCCATGGGCGATTTGCTGATGGTGGCGGAGGATGTCGCTCAGGGTCGCCTGAGTTTGCCCTGGCCGACGGCTGTCGCCAGCGGAGAGAATTATTACCTCGTCTGGCCGAAAACCCGCCCGGGAGGTGAACGTTTGCGCCGCCTCAGCGATTTCCTGCAAGGCGAGGTCCGGACCATGGATTTACCGGATGTCGAGCGCTTGAGCTGAATCGTTAGAGCCTCTGCAATAGAGGCCTTGCGCCATATCCCCGCTAATTACTCAAGTATTCAGGTTTGCCGCCGAAAATCTGCAGGTGGAACCTTCGTTCAGGTTCGTCGCAATTCCCATTTGAATTTTTGCCGAGTGCGCATCGTGATCAGGATGATCCGGTCGCTCGGCCAGGAGCTGTCATGTCTCAACCACGTGCCCGGATCGCCTCACAGCTTGGTCTTGCGCTTGCCGTGATACTGGCGATTGTCATCACTGGCAGCACCGTATTCGCCCTGCGTTCGCTGGATTCCGCCAACCTCGCCACCCGCGAAGAGCACTTGGCCAGTGAGGCCCGGTTGCTGGCCGATCAGTTGAGTACCTTTCACGGCACGTTGCGTGAAAGCACTCAGCGTCTGGCCGGGTTGTTCGAGAAGCGCTTCAGCGCGGGCCTGAGCGTGCACCCGGACGAACCGGTGGCCGTGGCCGGTACCCAGACCCCGGGTCTGCACCTGGGCAGCGAAGTGTTGAACAACAACTTCAAGGAAGTGGACGAGTTCAAGCAAATGACCGCGGGCGTTGCGACCGTGTTCGTGCGCAGCGGCGAAGACTTCGTTCGGGTCAGTACTTCCCTGACCAAGCAGGATGGCAACCGTGCCATCGGCACCTTGCTGGATCACGCTAACCCGGCCTACTCGCGCTTGATGGCGGGGCAGAGCTATGTCGGTCGCGCCTTGTTGTTCGACCGCTCCTACATGACTCAGTACACGCCTGTACGCGACAGCAGCGGTAAGGTGATAGCCGTGCTGTTCGTAGGATTCGATTACACCGACGCGCAAAACGCGCAGTTCGAGAATCTGAAACGCTTCCGTATCGGCCAGACCGGTTCGCTGGCGTTGCTCGATGAGCAGAAGAAGTGGTTGGTGCCGATTGCCGGCGTGCAAGCGCTGGATCAAGCGGTCCCGGCCATCGTCGATCTGGCGAAAACGCCGGGCAAGGGTGACTTCTGGAGCGACAAGTCCGAAGACTTCTACAGCGTGGCCGTGCCGTTCGACGGCGGCCCGTGGTCGGTGGTGGCGAGCATGCCGCAAGCCGAAATCAGTGCCGTGACCTGGAGTGTCGGCATTCAGTTGGCAATCGGCAGTCTGCTGGCGATGTTGATTGCGGTGGGTTCGGCAGTCTGGCTGCTGCGCAGCAAACTCGCGCCGCTGGGGGATCTGGTGCGTCAGGCAGAAGCTTTGGGCGCCGGTGATTTGAGCGTGCGCCTGAGCGTGTCGAGCAACGACGAAATCGGTCAGCTGGCCCGTGCCTTCAACCAGATGAGCCAAGCCTTGTCGACCATGGTCGAGCACATTCGCAAGGCCTCGGGCGAGGTCAACAGCCGTGCCCAGGCGTTGTCCGGCCTGTCCGGTGGTGCCTATGAAGGGATGGAGCAGCAGTCGGGCGAAATCACCAGCATGGCCGGCGCCGTGGAAGAGTTCAGCGCGACCTCGCTGAATATTGCCGACAACATGGGCAGCACCCAGCGTTTGGCCCAGGAAAACGCACAGCAAACCCAGATCGGTCGCACATCGATGGACGAGGCTTCCTCGTCTCTGGAACAAATCGCGGGCGCGTTGAACAGCACCGCCACAGTGATCAATACCTTGGGGCAGCGTTCCCAGGAAATCGGCGGCATCGTCGGTGTGATTACCTCGATCGCCGATCAAACCAACCTGCTGGCGCTGAACGCGGCCATTGAAGCGGCCCGTGCCGGTGAGCAAGGGCGTGGTTTTGCGGTGGTAGCCGACGAGGTGCGTAACCTGGCTTCGCGTACACGTCAGGCCACTGACGAAATTTCCGGGATGATCCAAAGCATCCAGCAGGAAACCGGCAATGCCATCAGCACCATGGAACAGGGCAATGTGCTGATGCAGGAAGGTTTGTCACGCAACGCCAACGTGGCCTCGGCCCTGGCGCGGATCGATGAGCAGAGCCGTTCGGCTGGCCAGCAATTTGCGGCGATCACCACCGCGACCCAGGAGCAGAGCAGCACCGCGACATTGCTCAGCAGCAACCTGCAAAGCATTGCGCTGGCAAACAGCGAGCAGCGGGAAGTGGTGTCGAACCTGGCCGTGACCGCTAAAGAGCTGGAGAAGCTGGCGGCGGACTTACGCCAAGAGGTTGACCGGTTTCGTTGAGTCGCCTCTGAAATAGCCTTCGCGGGCAAGCCTCGCTCCTACAGGTTTTGTGTCGTTCACAAAAGAGTGGAACGACACAAAACCTGTAGGAGGGAGGCTTGCCCGCGAAGGGCTCACCTCAATTTGTGATCAGACGATCAGTCGCACTTGGCATTGCTCGACACTTCCTTGCTCGCCAGTTTCAACTGCTTGCCCAGCTCCGCCGCATTGGTGCTGCTGTAAACCCGGCCGCCGGTGTTTTCAGCGATGCACCGTGAAGGGCCACCAGCACCGATTTTCACCACGTTGACCCGCAGGCGCGGTTGATCCCTGGCGATTTGGCGGGAGACCGCGCACACGTCTTTCTGACAACCGTCCTCACCGTCGACGAACATCACGATCACGGCATCGTTATTGCGCCCGTCGACGGTGCTTGCTGCGTGGGCCAGGCTGTCGGCCAGCGGTGTGCCGTCGTTGGGGACCAGGCCTCGAATCCCGTTGATCAGCCGCTGACGGTCGCCAAACTTGAACACGCCCTGGTCCGGCGTTCTTTCGCAGCCGGCGAAGGTGATGAGGCGCGTGTCGATCTTCGGGTCGAGCCCGTTGATCATGCCGGCCAGCGAGTCCTTGGCGACGTCCATGCGGCTAGGCTTGGCGAAAATCTGCGTGGTGCGGTTCACATCCAGGTATTTGTTGAGCTCATTGCCGAAGAACCAGTCTTCGTCGGCTTTCACGGACTTGATGTTCAAATCCATCGAGCCCGAGGTGTCGAGCACCACGACGAATTGCGGGATCTCCGCGTTTGGCGCTTTTTTGCGGCAGGCGAAGTTGTCCAGCGTCGGGGCCGGTGGCGGTGCGGCCACAACCGGTTTTGGCGGTGGGACTGGCTTGGGTTCCGGCACCGGCACCGGCACCGGCACAGGTTCTGGCACAGGTTCTGGCACAGGTTCCGGTTCGGGTTCTGGAACCGGCTCGGGTTCCACGACAGGCTCGGGAACAGGCTCGACCGGTTTCTCGACCGGTGTCACCACGGGCGCTACAGGTGGGACCACGACGACGGGTTCGCGGTGCATAAACCACCAATAAGCCCAGAGCGCCAGAAGCAGCAACAGCAGCGCCAGCAAGGCCGCCGCGATCCACCAGCCGCGACGCGACGGCGGCACTACCGGCACCACCGGAACAACGGGTGGCACGATCGGTTTGGGCGGACGCTGGTTCCAGCGCACCACCAGCGGTTCGCCGTTGAGGCTGTAGAGTTTGTCCAGCTCGGGGGTGCCGAGCAGGCTGCGCAGGTCATCCGCTACCGTGGGCTGACCGCGTTTTTGCAGTTCGTCCGCCAGCTGTCCCAGGGACGTCTGACGCACTTCATAGGTTTCCAGCAAACGTCGTTGCGCGTCCTCGTTGAGGTCGGCATAGGGCGTGGGTTGACCACCCAGTTCGGTCCACCATTCCAGCACGTCACCGCTGCCCATTCGCGGGATGGCGAAGAGGCTGGCGACGGTCGGCGGAAAGTGTTTCTGGATGAGGGCGACTTTGGCTTGCAGCGCACTCATCCCCTCTGGTGTGGCTTGCGCATCCCTGATGACCCGCTGCATGACGACGATTCCTGAAAAGGGGGCAGGCCGCCATCGGCAGGCCTGCGGGGTGAAAAGTTACTCTTCGTAACCGAGGCTGAATTGCAGCTGATTCACTTTCTTCTGCAACGCCTTCAGTTGTTCCTGCTTGGCGGCCAGCGTAGCGGGTGAGGCCTTGGTCACGGGCGCCGCCTGCGAGGCCTTGAGCTGCTGCTCAAGCCCGGCAATCTGCTTCTGCACCTGACTTTTATTGCCATGCCGGGCCTTGAGCGAGGTCAGCAATTGGCTCAGCGACTGGTTCAGCGCCGCCTGGGACTTCTGCTGGCTGGCCAGGTCGGTCTTGGTGCTGAGCTGCTGGGCCTGAATGTTCTCGTACACCTGGCGGAACATCGCGTTTTCCTGACGGGACGTGGTCAGGGCCAGTTCCTTCTGCTTGACCTGATCGCTGTAACCACCGGAGTAGTCGCAGTTCATCTTGGTCAGCATGCTGCTGTCGCGATTGGTCGCATCGCATTCGCCCGGCTTGGTCGCGCAACCGCTCAAGGCCAGGACGGCGGTGAGGAGCGCCAGTTGTCGTAAAGTCATGTGCTTAGCCCAGGGTGATCGCGGAGCGCTGGTTGTACAGACCGTCGACTTCCTTTTGCAGGGCGGCGACTTTCTGGTTCATTTTCATAATGTTCATGTCCACCTGCTTGATTTCGGCGCCGGCGCCTTGTGCACGCTCGGCGTCTGCCACTTTGGTGTACTCGGTGACTTTGGTGCGCATGTTGCCGAGGTCTTTACGCAGGCGTGCGATGTTCTGGTCGATCTCGGCGATCTGCGCCTGGGCCTTGGTCTTGTCGACTTTCTTGTTGGCGATGTCCTTTTTGATCTGGGCGATTTGCGCCTGGTCATCATTGATGACTTGCTGAGCGGTCGCGGTACGGGCGATCACGTTCTGGGTGTCTTGCTCGACATCGCTGTTCATCTTCGCCAAACGGGTGGCGGTGTCGGCGTATTCGGTGCGACGTTGATCCAGGTAGTAGTTCGCGCCCATGGCCACGCCACACGCGGTAACCCCGGCAGCGATGGCGCAGACCGCCTTGTTGCTGCTGTTGGACAGCGCGCAACCGAGGATGCCGACACCGGCGCCGACGGCGCAGGCCTGGTAGCCGGACTTACTGAAGAACTCTGCGTCATTGCCTTGGGTCAGGCGCGGGTCGGCACCCTCGCTGCCACCGAGCATCGAGCTGCCGGTGTTGGCGCAACCGGTCAGCAGCAGGCTGCCGGCGACAACGAAAGCGATCTGTAACTTGAAGCGAGTCCAAAGGCTGCGCGACATGGTGAAACTCCTAGGTGACGGTGTTGGCGTGTTGTTATTGAGAGAGTTATTGAGTGACGGTTTTGCAGCTGGTCAGCCAGGCTTCAGTGTCGATCTTCTGCTTTTGCAGGAACGCCTTCTGATTGACCCAGTGGGTGCGCAAATAGGGTTTGAGTTCTTGCAGCTGTTTGTTGCGGGTGATGATTTCCTCCATTACCGGGACCTGCGCTTCCAGCAGTGGCTGGCCGTACAAGGTCGCCGATTCCACCAGGCTGCTGGCGTAGTAACGGCTGAGTTTGTGCAGGCGATCCTTCTGCTCATCGAGCTTGCCTTTGCGCATGTCGCAACTGGCGTCTTTGTCGGCGGATTCGCAGTTGAGCTTGTAGTTCTTCTGCAGGAAGTCCACGTACTGGCCGTCGTCGAGCATCTTGGTGCACAGGAACGCACCGAGGTTGAGGCTGGCGCGGATCGCCTGGTCGCGGGTTTCTTCCTGCTGCTGATTGCTGGCACGCAATTGGTTTTCCAACGCCTGAAGCTTTTCCTTGAGCGCCTTGTCTTCGACGCCCGAGGCCAGGGTGTTCAGCGACTGAACGGTGCCTTTATCGGCCGACTCGGTTTCCTTGCTGCCGGTGCCGAGTTTCTTCCAGCTGCTTTCGATGCTGGCGACGCGTTCGCGAGAGGTGAGGGTCGGTGAGACCAGCACCAGTCGCAGGCCGGTGGTTTTGTTTTTTACCTGGCCTTCGGCGTTGTAATACGGCTCTTCCTTGCGCAACCCGGTACGCAGGTCGGCTTGAGCGGTCAGGTAGTTGCCGCCGCGTACCACATAGCCACCGGCCTGACCGTGCTGGCGGTCGAGTTTGTTCAGGCGAAACGGTTCAAACATCATCTCGTCGACGTTGCCGAGCATGTCGTGCAGGCCCAGTGGATTGGGCTTTTGCAGGCCGGACAATTGCAGTTTGCCGTTGGACGATTGCGCCCCGGCGAACCACTCGTAGGCGTTGATGCCGTCGGGCATCGGGTAGCGCGTATCGCGGAATTCCGCCGCGCCGACTTCCAGGCCACCGCGCGCCGCAAACTCCCACTCGACTTCCGTCGGCAGGCGCAGGAAACCCATTGCGCCGTCTTCTTTCGGCAATTTGCCGGCCGCGTTTTTGCGCAGCCACAGGTTGTATTTGTCGGCCGCTTCGACGGCTTGCACCCAGCTCAAGGACACTTGCGGCAGGCGCATTTTGGTGGCGGCAGTGGGGCAGATTTCTTCGGTCAGCGCGGCGTATTGGAGCTGACTCATCTCGTACTTGGCCATCAGGTAGTAGCGGGATTTGTCGTTCTTGGCACCGGTGAAACTGCCTGCGATAAACGTCGGCCGGGTCTGTTCGACGTAGCCGTATTCCGCGCCGTCCTGACCGATGTTGATCGGGTAGTCGTCGAGCGGCCCGGCGACCGGAATGAACACCTTGCGAAACACCATCGATCCTTCGCACGGCATTGGCAGCACGACGTCGCTGGCCTCGGGCATCGGGTTGTAATACTTCTCTTCCCAGCCCGCCGCCGAAGCGTCGAGCAGGTAGCCGAGGCTCAGGGGCAACAGCAAGCCAAAACGTTTATAGCTCACGCAGACTCTCCGCAGGTTGGATGTTGATCGCCCGCACCGCGCCGATCACGGCCACCAGCGCAGCGACCAGAAAGGTCAGGAGCAGGGCGGCGAGGCCGTGCCAGATTGTGATGTGGCAAACGAAGGTGCCGGTGGCCTGGCTGCTGCCGAGCAGGTAGTCGAACAAATGGCTGCCGACGGCGTAAAACCCCAATCCGCCGAGGTAACCAGCGAGGCTCAGCACCAGTGCTTGCAGGACCACGAACCCGGCGACCGCCGTGCGCTTGAAACCCAACAGGCGCAGGACCGCGAGGCTTTTGCGCTTGCGGTCGATGTTGGCCAGGAACGCGCCGACCATCGACGCCACACAGCCGATCAAGGCCGCGAGGGCGATCACCCCGAAGATCAGCCCCAGCACATGGTTGATGGCTTTGACGTTGTCGATGTCGGCCAGTCGGCTCGAGGTCTCGATGTGTTGTTCGTTGAGCCAGCGTTCCAGCGGCGCGACCTGATCGATGTCGCGGGCATAGAGGCGGGCGCGGGCATACAGCGGTTGCAGATCGCCCAACGGCTTGCCGGTTTCGATGCCGAATGCGCTGACCTGATAACCGTCGCGAAAGCGCTCCAGGTCCAGCAACAACGGCGGGGCGACGAACCCGGCCGCGCGGCCGAAACGCGCACCGTCGAGCACCCCCAGCACCGTCAGCGTCATCTCGCCGCGCTCGTTGACGCCTTCCAGTCGGCGCAACACACGCAGTTGCACGCGGTCGCCGACCTTGGCCTGCAAGCGTTGCGCAGCGCGGGCGCTGAGGATCACTTGGTCGCCGATGGGGTTGAGTTGCGGCAGGTTCAGCTGCGGATCACCGGGTTCGGTGGCGATAATTTCCGCGCCTTCGACAAACCGTTGCATACCGATCAGCAAGTCGGCCTGGGTGTTGAGCGAGCGGGTCTGGCCGAGGGCAAAACCGGTCTCGGGACGCTGGCGCACACGCTCGATCCAGGCGCTGTCGTAATTGCCGTTGCTGAGCATCTTCACTTCAAGGTTGCGCGGGTCACGCAGCAGTTCGTCCTGCAACTGGCTGACCACCCCGTGCTTGAGGCCGAACAGCAGCAACAGCGGCGCGATCACCGCCACCAGCGAGGCGGCGATGCACAACGACACCTTGCGGTCGTGCCAGAGGTCTTGCAGGGCCAATGAGCCCAACAGGTGCAGTCGGTCAGTCCATCGGTTCAAACAGAGTCTCTCCCTGATGGCTGATAGCGCCGAGTCGCGGCAAGCCGAAATCCTTCAGTAAGGCCCAGTCATGGGAGACCACCAAGGCACTCAGGCCCATGTTGGATACCAGGCTCAGCAGCAATTCGAACAAGCGCCGGGCGCTGTGCGGGTCGAGTGCCGCTGTCGGCTCGTCGGCCAAAAGCAGCAGCGGTTCATGGGCAATCGCCCGCACGCAGGCCACGCGCTGGCGTTCGCCGATCGAGAGTGCCTGCGGTTGTTTATCCAGCAAGCCTTGCAGGCGCAACACTTCAACCGCGTGATCGACATGCGCGCTCTTGACCGGCATGCCGAGCAATCGGCGCGGCAGGCTGATGTTGTCGCGCACGCTCAAAAACGGCAGCAAGCCGCCGCTCTGCAAAATGAACCCCAAGTGCCGCGAACGCACCGCCGCCAAGGCCGGTTGGTCATCGGTAGCAAGCAATTGCGCGATGTCCTGATCCTGCGCTGCGCCCAAGCGAAAGCGTTCGAGTTCCACCGGCGCCAGCAACAGGCCGATGGCTTCGAGCAACGTGCTTTTGCCGCTGCCGCTCTCACCGGTGATGGCGAGGATTTCCCCGGCACCGATCTGCAAGCGCGGCAGGCGCACGTGATGGGCCAGCGCGCCTTCACCACGGCGCACCAGCAGGTTCTTGATATCGAGCATCGGCGTCTCGTTAAGGCATCATTTCCAGTGGCACGGGGTACACGTTGTCCCGTGCATCACTGTCCTTGGCTAAAGCCACCCAGCGGTCGACGTCAGCGTTGTAACGCTGGTAGTGCCGCAGTTTGGTATTGAGCGTGCGGATGAATTTCTCCTGCGCCAGGCCATCCCAGCTCTTCCAGGTTTCTTCGTCCAGGTTCAGCACTTCGCTCTGATACGGCAGGTCTTCGAGGTACTCACCGAGCACGCCCATGTCCGCCAGTTTGGCGTTGCCATTCTGCTTGAGCTGGTTCGGGTCGGCGCCCATGGTGGCGGCGACCGAGCGCAGACGCTCGAACATTTCCGTCGGCGAGATCAGGCCTTCGTTGGCCGCGTCGAGAATCTTCTTCATCACGTCGCTCAAGTCGCTGAGCTGGGACTTGGTCAGCAGCACCCGCACGTCGGTGGTCGGGATGTTCTGCTTGATCAGGTCACGGTCGGTGATCCACGCCTTGAACACCGGCGGCGCCTTGCTGTTGGTCTTCTCGCCCAGATAGGCGAGTTGCATGGCGTGGCCGATCAGCGCCGCGTCTTCGAGCATTTTCTTCTCGGCCGGGTCCTGCTTGGCATTCACCGCGCTACCGATGGCGTCTTCACCCATGTAGGCGGCTTTCACCTGGGAAGTGATCGCGGTGGCCAGCGAATCCACCTTGCGCCCGAACTCCTGAATGTCGCCCGCGTTCACCGGGTAATACAGCGAGGTGTTGGTGCCCGGGTAGGTCGACAGGTTCTGGTACTGCGCTTCGGCCTTGGCGTGGTCCTTGATCCCGGCAGGAGTTTTCAAGTGCAGCGTGTAAATCGCTACGCCCGGATTGGCCGCTTCGAGGCGAACCTGCGAGGCGCTCAAACCGGTTTTCGACAGTTTGTCGTCGCCTTCGATGGCGCCCGCGTCGGTGATCAACACCACGTAGCGCGCGCCGAACTGGCTCCAGTCGACCTTGTCGATGCTTTCCATGACACCGGCAAAGGCGTCTTCGTCGAAACTGCTGCTGGAGACCTTGGCCTGCTTGAGGTCGGCGACTTTGGCGAGGAAGTCGGAGCTGTCCTTCACCTGAGTCGGGTCGGCGTACATCTTGGTGGTGTATTCCAGGCCCGGCACCGCCTGGGTGTTGGAGCGGAACGCCACCAGACCGAACTTGACCTGCTTGCCGAGGTTCTGTGCTTCGATCTGTTGATAGACCTTGCGGATCGCCTCGCGGGTGCGGTCGATGTAGGGGTCCATCGAGATCGTCGAGTCGATGACAAACACCACCGCCGCACTGAATTCCTTCAGCTGGTTGGCCGCTTTATCCTTGGCTTCCTTGCCGCCGGCCGCGCTGTTGGCAGCACTGCTCTTGGCGTTCTTGTCATCCGGTTTACTGACCGATGCGACGTTGAGCAGACGCGTGCGGAAACCGCCTTCGGTCATCACTTCTTCGCCGCTGAGTACCGGCAGCAGGTAGAACTGCTTTTGCAGGTCGACGAAGTATTCAGGTTCTTCGGCCAGCACGCCGGGCGCTTGCTTGCCCTTTTTCAGCGTGGCCCGCAGCGGCGCGACTTTGCTTACCGGGTCCGGCGCATCGAGGATGCCTTCGACGGTGGCGCGGTCCTTGAAGAACAGCAGTCGGTCGCGGTTGGCCGGGTTGGTGAAGGCCAGCGTCAGCTGCATCTTCCAGTCGGTGGTGCAGCTGGCGGGCAGCCAGCCAATGGTTTTGCCATAACTGTCAGGGCCGACTTTCAGCCACTCGGCGTTAGCCGCTTGCGCGCGTTCGTACACATAGAAACGGCTGAACACCGGTTGCTCATCGCCTGCCGCGCCACCCGCCGTCGGGCTGATTTTGCAGCCCGGGGTGGTCAGCACGCGCTGGAACAAGGTTTTTTTACCGGCCTGGATCAGCGGTTTGTCTTCAGCCTGGGACAACGGGCTGATGCACAACGCCAATAGCGCGGCGCTGCTCAGCAGGAAACGACTCAGGGGCGAACGCATCACTTCTGCAACTCCTCGAAGCGCTGCTTGGCTTCGGCGTTGTTCGGGTCCTGGGTCAGGATCGTTTCATACCAGTAGGCGGCGGTGGCGTTGTCCGCGGCCGGGAAGCACTCGCTGGCCTTCAGGTATTTAGGGTCGTATTCGCGGGCATAGGCGTTGGCAATCAAAGAGTCACCAGCCTGGGCCCGGTTGGCGTACAGACGCTGGGCGATGCCGCAGTGCTTGCCGGCCTTGGCTTCGTTGATGATCTCCAGCAACTTGGCGCTGTCGGGCGCGGCCTTGATGCAGGTCTGGACGAAAGTCAGCTCGGGCAGGCTGTTCATGCTGTCGAGGGTACAGGCTTGTGCGTCGGCACCGGCCGGTGCGGCGGCAGCGATGGCCGGGACAGGCGCCGGAGTGCGTTTGTAGAGCCAGAACCCGGCCGCTGCGGCCAGCAGCAACACCACGACAAGCGCCAGGCCGATGAGGCCTTTGTTGCTTTTCTTCACCGGGGGCGGAGGAGGGGTGTAGGCGGGTTCGTTGGGCACCGATTCCAGTTCGATTTCTGGCTCGGCGGTGGACAGGACAAGTTCCGGCAGCTCCGGAATTTCCGGTGCCGGCGTGCTCAAGTCTGCACCGCCATAAGTCGAACGCGTCTGGCCACCGGCCGTGGACGGCAGCACCCCGATACCCGGCCGGACAACGCCTTTGTCGGTGTGTCCTTGGCTCTGTTCGCGTAGTTCGATCTGGAATTGCGAGTTGGCGCCGCCTTCGAGCAGCGGATCGACCACTTCCGGGCCGACCTGGGCTTCAAGGGCTTCACCACTGGCCGCAACGCTGAAACGCGAGACCTTGAACCAGAATGGATTGTTGCTCCAGGCCTTCTGATCCTGGAGATAGAAACCGTCCTGGTTACGCTGAATGGAGAATTCCAGCTGTTCTTCGCCTCCCTGCCATTTCTTCACAGTGAGGCACGCCTGGCCAGGCACGTTGGGTTCTAAGGCGAGCAGGTCGACACGAATTGGCATTGCTTATCTCGCTGTGAAGGCTGTGAGCACATGGCCCAGCCGTTCATTCTGTTCAGGGGTGATTTCGCGACCGGCACCATGGCCGGCGTTGTCCTGCGTGATGTAGGCCAGGCCCGAGAGCCAGTCGCCCAGATACCGCTGCGCCTGGTTCGCCGGTTGCGGCGGCAACACTGGCACTTGTCCCGGACCGATGTCGGTATAGAACGAGAACAACGGCGCCTTGGCACCGGCGCGGCTGTTCGGGCGCTCGTTGACCGGTTTTTGCAGGTAGCCGAACCAGGACACGAAATCGCGCAGCACCCGTTGCACTTCCAGCACCTGGCGCTCGACCAGTTGATCGCGTCGCGCGCCGCTTTGCGCACGCTTGAGTACCGCGCGGCTTAGTTGGCCGGGCAAGTCCTGGCGGTAACCGGCGGTGATCAGTTCGTCGACCACGGCTTCGATCAACGCCTTTTCCAGCCCCAACAGGTTGAGCAGGCTCTGCCGGGTGGTCAGCTCGCGCAAGTGCGCAATCCAGGCCTTGAACGCGGCTTTGGCGAAGCGGTGTTCGTTGCTTTGCAGTTCCGGCGCCGGGGCGTTGGTTTTACTGCTGACCGGCGCTTCGTGGCTCAGGTCGTCGCCGAAATCAAAGTCGAAGCCGGCGTCGTTGCCATACAGGCTCTGGCTCGGTGTCGGCGCGGCCGGCTCATCGCTGGCGGCGGGCGCGTCATCGGTTTCGTACACACCGCTGAGGTACAGGTCGCGCACCGATTCGCTCGGCATGTCGAGCTCATCGATGAGCTCGCCGAGCACGGCCGGGCGACGGCCCAGACCGGTCAGAATCATCTGCGCCTGGGCTTTCTTGGCGGCTGCGGCGCCATCACCGTCGGCGTGATACCAGGTGCTCAGGCCATGCGTGGTCAGGCCTTCAAGGCATTCGCTCAACTGCTCTCGGATGCGCTGCAATTTGAATTCGATATTGGCCACGCCCTTGAAACTGCCGCTGAAGTGGCTGATGCCACCGTCATCGTTGCGCAGCATTTCCTTCCAGGCGTTGGCGGGATTATTGATGTGTTTGCACACCAGCTCGTTGCTGGCGAAGCTTGCACCCAGGGCGTCGACACGCTCCTGGTAACTGGCGTTGAGGCCGGTTTCGGCGCCGCTGGTGTCTTGCACGATGAACGCCGCGTCCATGCGCGGTTTGCGCACCAGGAAGGTGTTCTGGAACGGCGTGCCGGCCCAGTCGTTCATCCAGCTCAGGCTGCCGAAGCGCTCGAGCATGGTCAGCTTGACCATGCCGTTCCAGCTCTCGTCGTACTGATCAGGCGTCAGGCTCAGGGAGTTGGTGATGCGCAGGTCGAGCATGGTCAGCGCCCAGATCAGGCCGGTGTCGCGTTTGCTGCGAGCGGCCGCGTCGGCGCCCTGGGTCTTCTCGATCCAGCGCGTGAGCACCGGGCCGACGTCGTTGACGTCGCTCTGTTTGGTCGAGCCGGTGCAGACCACCAGCGCGTTCATTTCCTGATTGTCGGTGTAGCGTTCGAACAGGTAGGCGACCTTGCCGCGCAGAATCAACTGCGAGACGGAGTTGTCCTTGGTGGCGGATTCCGGGTCGCTGGAGTTGGCGATCTCGTGCAGCTTCTTGCGCCCGCGATAACCGGGGAAGTCCAGCAAATCGACCTGGTTGACGATGTCGTCCGCCGGGGCTTCGATCAGGCTGAAGGTCATTTCGGCAGTCAGTGCCGCCAGTTGCGCGACCGGGATGCCCTGACTGTTTTGCAGGCGTCCGTCGACCTGAGGCCGCACATCGATCGGCAAGTCCCGCGGGCTGCCGAAGCGTTCGAGGATGTCGACGTTCATGATGCTGTCGCGCTGGCTGTAAGTGTCGTTTTCGAAACTCACCAAGGCCTTCAATGGCGCGAACACGGTCTCGGGCAGGCCGAGCTTGTGCAGCGCACCGGCCAGTTGCTGGTACACGCGCGTCAGCTCGCCCTGTTCACCCCAAAGGATGGAGAACAACTCGGCACGTTCCTGGAAATTCAGGCGGGGCGCCAGTTGCAACGCCGTCGGCCAATACAGGTGCTCAAGCTTCTTCACCGAGTTGCGGAAGTTGTCGCGCAGGTAATCCCACAGCGACACCAAGTCGTCGGCGCTGACGCCTGGCTGCATTGGCCCGGTCTCGCGCCCTTCAAACGGTTTCAGCACGCGCTGGATGCGCTCTTCGTCGATCTCGTAGGAGATTCGCTCAAGGTCGAAGTCCTTGAACCACGAGTTGGCGAGAATCTTCGCCAGCTCGATTTCCTTGAACAGCGTCAGCTCCACCGGGAATTGTGGATCCTGGCTCGGCGTGGCGCGGCGGCTAAAGCGCGTCACCAGGCCGGTGGCTTCCTTGCCGCCACCCACCGGGTTGATGTGCTTGATGAAGTCCAGGCGCTGGCCACCGAAATCGGTTTCCAGCTTGCCGTTCTGACCGGCCGCCAGCGCCGAAATCAGGTAGGACTTGCCGGCCTGGGACAAGCCGAAAAAGCCAATGGTCATCGGCGTGCAGGCCACGCGACCGAGGCTGTGAGCCAGGTTACGGGCGCGGTGCAGGCGGATGTTCAGGTTGTCGGCTTCGCTGTCCAGCCGTGGCGCGTTGCCGCGCGTCTGGCCAATCCAGTCCAGCGCCTGACCGGCGCCTTCATAAACAGCGGCCCAACGGGCTGAAAGCTGAGTTTGTTCGGGGGTCAGGTCATTCATTTGCGTTTCACACTTCCACTGTCGAGCCAGTACTTGGTCTCGCTCAGGCCGGCGTCGAGCATGGTGTTGAGTTCCAGTTCGAGGTCGCTGCGCGGGTTGAAGTTGACGTTGTTACAGTTGGATTCGATGTCGCGAACCGAGAGGCGGTCGCTGACCAGATCCTGCTTGCGCGTGTACTTGTCGGCCGCTTTGACTTCGAAGCGTACCTTGAGCAGCGGCGCACTGCCGTTTTCCCCAATCGCCCGGGAGAACTTCTCCCGGCCGGCCTTGGTGAACCGCAAGGTGTAAAGCGGCGAGGCGGCCCAGCGATCGGCAGCCAACTGGCGGAAGCCGAGGCGCAGGTCGCCGCGCATTTCCAGTTGCGGCGTATCGGCGTCATCGCCCGTGCCGATTTCCGGCAACTTGATTTTGTAGTCTTCGGACTGGATGTCGCGGTACAGCACGTCGGCATCCTTGATCACGTTGTTCAGGTCGATGACGCCGATGTGCTTGACCGTCGAATACGGCTTGAGCGCCGAAGAGCGGAAGTAAAAGTTCGGCACGCTGTGGTTGGCGCACAACAGGCACAGCATGGCGCCCACCGAAGCGGTACTTTTCGGGTCGTCGATGCGGCCGTTCTTGTGGAACGGGTACCAGCCGCCGGTGCGGTAGTTTTGCAGCGCCAGAATGCGCCCCGGTGGCAGCGGCAGCACCTTGCGAATGAACGCCTGGATGCCCGGCAGACGCGAAGGGCGGCCAGTCAGCAGCAGGACGTCGCACGGGTAATGCGCGACTACTTCACAGAGCGCGCCGAGGATCTTGGTGATGTTGATCTGATCATTGAGGAACGCGGCGTGGAGCTTTTGCAGGTCGAAGCCGATCAGCGCTTCGTACAGGTCGAAACCGCTCTGGCCCCCGACGTCGCGACGCACGGCGGCGTTGACGTAGTCGAGCACGGTCTGGCTGATCGCGTTGTCGCCCAGCAACTGGCGGTAGCTTTGCGGGCTGACTTCCTGTGGGACTTGCGGGTCGTAATGCTCGTAAGCCTTGAGCAGCGCCAGGCCCAGCGGCGCGAACACCTGCAGGTTCAATTGCTGGCGCAGGATCATGTCCTGGGCGCTGACCGATTCATCGCCGCACAACCGCGACATCAGCGAATCCGGGGCTTTCACACCGGCATTCTGCAAGGCTTTCTCGAAGCTCGGCAGGATGAAGTCCTGAATCACGTCCAGCAGGATGTCGTCGCCGGCCACTTTAAAGCCATCGCGAAAACGCTGCTCGGGCACGATGTGCACGTTGCTGCCGCTGCCGGTGTTGCCGGCGCGGTCGAGGCGATAGTCGGTGATCACCAGGTCGGTGGTGCCACCGCCGATGTCGATGGTCGCCAGGGTGATGCGTTCGCGGTCGGTCTTGTCCGGTCGGGCGATGGTGTCGAAAAACTCTTCCGGGTGACCGGCGAAGTTCTCGTTGACCTCGGTGTACAGGTACACCAACTGGCCGCAGGAGGCTTCGTCCCATTCCACGCGGATGCTCGGGATCGGCGTGCGCGGGCTGACGGCCTGATCCTGATGCGGATCTTCCTCGCCGGCATGCCAGCCGAGGCTTTTCCACACCAGGCCGATGGCTTGCTGCATGCGTTCGTTGAGGATGCTGCGCTCGGCCTGGGGCATGCCCGGCGGCACGGTCAGGGTGATGCTGTTGAGCTGGCGCGGCACGCGGGTGTGACCCTGGCGCGAACGCTGGGCCGGGCTGTTGATCTGCGACAGCGCCTGGGCCAGCACTTCGGCGAGCATGAAGGTCATCAGCGAGCTGCGCGAGTAACGCGGCATGAACACCGGCAGGCGATCGTCTTCTTCGAGGCTGTAAAGTGCCTCGCCGGTTTCATTGATCAGGTGCGAGAACGGCGCGGCGGTGGCGTAGGGCTCGTTGTCGGTCTTGATGTAGGAGCAGTTGAAACGCCAGCCGTGACCGTAGGCGTTTTCGTCCCACAGGTATCGTTTCGGGCTGGACAGGCCAGTGGAGCCTTCGGTGCCGCGACGACGGCTGGCCAGACGGCTTGCCTCGTTGCCGACGCGGGCAATCGTGGCCCACTGGAACGCATCGTGACGGCCGCTCTTGACCGAGCAGTGGTCCTTGCCGAAATACGCCTGGGCAAACTCGACGCGACTTTCGAACGGCAGGTTGTAGGTGTGTTCGGGGGTGATCAGGTCGCGCAGTTCCAGCACGTAATTCTGCTTCAACCCGGAGCCGGCCTGACCGTGGTTCTCGATCAGGATGCCGCAGGTGCGCGAGTTGCCGACGTCCAGCACCAGGTCCACCGGAATCGGTTTGACCAGGCCATTGCTGTCGTTGGCGACCACTTTCAGCTCAGGGATTTCCACCTTCGGCCCGGCTGTCGACTGCGCTGCCGCGGACGGTGTGCTCAACAGGCTCAGCAGGTTGAGGTAGTGCGCCAAGTGATAGTTGGCGCGGATGTCGGTGTCCAGCTCTGCGCGCGAACGATGGGCATTGCCCTCGTTGAACACTTCCAGCAGCCATTCGTTGACCCATGGCTGGGCCAGGAACCAACGGGTTTCGCTGGCCTTGGTCGCCAGTTTGAAGGACACGCCGGAGCTGATGTCTTCTTCGTTCGGCGCCAGGTAAGCGGTGCCGTCACGCTTGGGCATGACGCGGCTGTCGAACGCCATGGTCAGGCGATGAGTGTTGCCGTCGATGTCGGGCGTCGCCAGTTTCACCAGGCGCATGCGCGACCAGTTGGTCGGGCCTTCGTCGAAGCGGTGTGGCGGCATGAAACGGAAAAACGGCGTCGGCAGCCAGACACCGTCCAGCAGCTCGAGGCTGCTTTTCATGTCGACGCTGAACGCCGGTTTGGCCTTCTCGACCTTTTCCGGTTCGGGCTCGTAGAAGTAGAAGTCTTTCTCTTCGTTGTACATCAGGCGGCAGATCAGCCCGCTGATCATCGGCGCGAACTCGCCCGCCGGTTCCTTGCGAGGATCCAGGCGCAGGGCGAAATCCATGAACTGGATACCGGTGTCACTGACGAGCGTGACGGTGTCTTCGAATTGGGTGACTTCAGGCAACATGTCGGGTTATTCCAGTCTTATTCGCCCATTTGCCGCATGGACATGGGGAATTGATCTTTTCCGTAACCGCCGGTGCAGTCCGCGACCGTGGTCGCCCCTTTGCGGCAGTTGACCTTGGGCATGTCGTAAGTGCTGCCATCGCCGCACACGGCCTGGCCCTGGCTGTCGATGGCGAGGCTGCCGCCCTTCATGGTAGCGCTTACCGGCCCGCTGCATTTCGAGCCGTCGGCCTGGTGCACGGTGACTTCGCCTTTACCGTCTTTTAACTGGTATTCCAGACGCAACGGCTTGCCGGTCCGGCGATCCTGAATGCCGGCACCAGCGCGGTACTGACCGTCGAGGAACTTGGCGGCGCCGTCGGCGGCGTCAGGCGGAATGCTCAGGGGCGGGCCCGGTTTTGTGGTTGCGGTTGCGGCGGCGGATTTTTGCGCGTCGGGCGGTGTGACGGCAGACGGAGCCTCGGTTTTGGCTTCGGGTGGCGTGGTTGGCGCGGTCGGGGATTCGGCGACCGGGTCTTGGGTTACATCAGCGGTCGCGGCATCAGCTTCGTTACCGGCGACGGCCGGCGCTTCCGCGCCATGGGTGCCAGTCACGGCGGTGCCTGTGGTGGAACCTGCGACCGTTCCGGTCACGGGGACACCATTCAGCGTTGTGACATTGCCGGTCAGTTGTGGCTCTTCCAGCTGTTTTTCCACCGGCACGATACCCTCGGGCAGCAAGTCCACCGCCACCAACGGAATCGGCACGCACCCGCGCAGGCCGAGCAACAGCCACAACAGCAGCAACAGGAACGGCAGCAGCAACAGCCACCACCAGCGACGCCACCACGGACGAGCCACCACTGGCACGACGGGCGCTACCACCGGTTCTTCGACCACGGGTGGCAGCGTGAACACAGGCGGAACCTGATAAAGGCAGTGCAGGGGATCGCGATTGCCGGTATTGGCGTGCTCGAAACCCCAGAAGGTCAGCACCGGTTTGCCTTGCACCAGGTAAACGAAGTTTTCGTCAGGGAAATGAATGACGCGTTTGAGCAGCTTGCCGAACACGGCTTTGTCACCTTGCTGCTGTTCGGCCGGATCCGTGCCCAGGAAACGCTGGCTCAACTCATCAAGCGCAGTCTTCAGGGCTTCAAGTTGGCGACGGGCCGGCGCGCGTTCTTCTTCGGTCGCGCTGCTCCACGGGATCACATCGCCGTCGAGGCCGCTGTACCAATCGATCTGATTGCCGAGTTCGTCGCTTTGAGGAATGGCCAGGTGATCGACCATGTCGGGGTTCTTGCGGCGAATGGCTTCGCGCAATTGCAGGGCTGCCCGGTAGACCGGTTGACCTGTTTCGCCCAGGGCTGTGAATGACCCGCTCTTACCGCTGCGTAATAGTGCCCCGCGCATTCAAACTCCGTATGTTCCGTTGCGCAAAAATGACAGACAAAGGTGTCTGTTCTTGCTCCTGCAATTAGCTGGCGACCTTAATGTCATAATGATGTCGCCGTCAATCTGCTGGAGGTTCAAAACCGTATGAGACTAGCGTAAGCGTGCGGAGGTTGCATGAGGTCAATTTAAATTGGCTTGGGAAGGCTCGGGTGTACGCTTTTTAAGCTTGCTGAATCGTTTCATCAGCGCTATAAAAATGCACAACTCCAAGAAAGGCTTCCCCATGACTCCGCTCAAATTCGTCGTTGCCTTTGGCGCGCTGTCCGCCTCCCACGCCATGGCTTGGGACTACGTCCTGCTCGACAGCGACAAGGCTGCCCAGAACTGGCAGATCACCAGCGAGCAACTCGGTGTCAAAACCGACAAACCTTTTTCCGTAACCCTGCGCACCTTGCACGGCGGTCGGCAGGAGGGCGTCAGCATCGTCGACATCGATAACGGCACGCTGAAACTTTCGGTGGTGCCGACTCGCGGCATGAACATCCTGCAAGCGTCGGTAGGCGATGTGCGCATGGGCTGGGATTCGCCGGTCAAGGACGTGGTCAATCCGTCCTTCATCGAACTCAACGGTCGAGGTGGACTGGGCTGGCTCGAAGGCTTCAACGAGTTGGTCGCCCGCTGCGGCTACGAATGGGTCGGCCATCCCGGTATGGACAACGGTGAACTGCTGACCCTGCATGGACGTGCCGCCAACATCCCGGCCAGCAAAGTCACCCTGCACATCGACGAAAAACCGCCTTACGCCATCAGCCTGCGCGGCCAGCTGAAAGAGCAGGCGTTCAAGAAAGTCGATTTCTCGGTGGTGACCGAATTGGTCACTGAGCCCGGCAGCGTAGCGTTTGCCCTGAACGACACGTTGACCAACAACGGCGACTATCCGAAGGAATATCAGGCGCTGTACCACAGCAACTTCAGCACGCCATTCCTGGAACAGGGCGCGCGTTTTGCGGCGCCGGTTAAACAGGTGTCGCCGTTCAACGAAAAGGCCAAAGGGGATTTGCCGGATTGGCAGACCTATCGCGCGCCGACCAAGGACTATGACGAGACGGTTTACAACGTCGTGCCTTATGGCGATGCCAAGGGCGATACGTTGACCGTGCTGCATAACAAGGCCGGGAGCATTGGGGTGTCGGTTGGTTTTAATACTCAGCAGTTGCCGGTGTTTTCGTTGTGGAAGAACACTGATACGCAGGGGCAGGGGTATGTGACCGGGTTGGAGCCTGGGACGAGTTTTTCCTACAACCGTCGGTATCAGCGGCCGATTGGTTTGGTGCCGATGATTGGGGTTAAAGAGCAGAAGCAGTTTCAGATTCATTACAGTTTGCTGGCGGATAAAGGGGCTGTGGATAAAGCGATGCAGCGGGTGAATGAGATTCAGGGTGGGCGGGCGACTGAGGTGCGACAAACGCCGTTGGTTGATCTCACTAAAGAATGATTCTTGTCAGTTTGTGCTTGGCCGATACTGCAATGCCTCCGCCAGATGTTCGCGGGTGATGCCATCGACCTGTTCAAGGTCTGCCAATGTGCGTGCGACCTTGAGCAGTCGATGGGCCGACCGGAGTGACAAGGTCAAACGCTCGCAAGCAGTTTCCAGCCACGCTTCGTCGGTTTTGGATAACTTGCAGTGTCGACGCAGTCCCGGCAAATCAAGGAATGCGTTGGCACAGCCTTGGCGTTTGTGTTGACGCTCCCTGGCGTCGGCGACCAGTTCCGCAGCAGTGGCAGTGTCATCACCCGGTTTGAGCGCAGGATTCAATGCCGTGGCTTCCCGCGCTACGGTCAGGTGCAGGTCGATCCGATCCAGCAGAGGGCCCGACAATTTGTTGCGGTAACGCTGGACCATGTCCGGTGTACAACTGCATTTGCCGCTGGGTTCGCCAAGATATCCACAGGGACACGGGTTCATCGCGGCAACCAACTGAAAGCGCGCCGGAAACCTCACGCGGTCCTTGGCGCGGGAAATCACGATGTGGCCGGACTCCAGCGGCTCCCTTAAAACCTCCAACACCTTGCGATCGAATTCCGGGAGTTCATCGAGGAATAGAACGCCATGATGGGCGAGGGTGATTTCGCCGGGTTGCGGCTTCGAACCGCTGTAGGACGTTGAAATTGATGCGACGGCCCCGTGCTACAGGCCTCGGATTCAGATATGCTGATTCGGCAATAGCCGCGTCAATTATCGACAATAGCTGCGACGGACCTACGAATGGTTAGAAATAGCTGCGACGAAACTAAACCGCGTCCTGTGCGCTCAATCAAGCCCACCAAGCGCAGCGTCTCCGGTGTATTCCCCTTTAGAGGAGAAGGTGGGATTCCTTACGAATCCATGCTTGAACGAGACTTCCTATTTCGGACTGAATTCTCAGGTGAAGTCTTGGAGATCATTCACCAACCAGTGCTGATCCCATTTCAGAAGAATGGTCGGTCATACAACTACACCCCCGATTTTCTGGTTTATTACCGGCTCGGCAAACGACATTACGAGAACTATCCAAAGCCCATGCTCGTGGAAGTGAAGCCTCAGGAGGCTTGGCAGGAAAATTGGAGAGAGTGGCTTTCAAAATGGAAAGCCGCCTGGCGTTATGCGAGAGATCAGGGTTGGGTATTTCATATCCATGATGAAACGAGAATTCGCGACACAGCCTTCTTCAACATTCAGTTTATCGAGCGTTACGCGCGGATGAATTTTGCTCCAGAAGATAGCGCTTGGATCATCGATTCCGTACGCGATATGGGCATTGCTCCTGTGCACTATCTCTTGGCAACGCACTCCTGCTCGCACTACCGCGGCCAAGGCATCAGCCACCTTTGGCACCTCATCGCCACGCGTCGACTGGAGTGCGACATCCGACTTCCTCTCAATGAATTTTTGGAAGTTTGGGTGCCAAATCGATGAGCAAAAACACACCGCTTGATGAAGATCTAATCCCGTTTGAACCAAACAGGATTCAGATGGCGATTGAGATCGGAGCGATGGTCGGTCACGGTGACTATGTGTACCGAATCGCACAAATTCTAGATTTCAAAACCGTCGTTGGAATTGAAGTCGAGTCCGGTAAGGCTGCAGCACTGCCTATCGGCGCATTAAATCCGTTGAAGCGGCAGAAGGTAGACGGGCTGTACGTAAACTACGATGTCGCTTCTATCGGTGTGAAGGATTGGGCCTCTGCCCGTGAGCGATTTGCGACGATAGAGCCTCTCTTGGGGAACGTCATCGTTGGCCGGCGTGAGGTACAGGCGAGAAGCGTCGCTACGGGAGTCGACGTTTCTACGATTTACCGTTGGATCAAGCTCTACAAAGAGTGGGGAGAACTTCTATCGCTAGTCCCACGCAAGCGAGGCTGGCAGGAGGGGAGCGCTCGGATTTCACCTGAGGCAGGTCAGATCATCGAGCGAGTAATCAAAGACTTCTACCTGAAGAAGCACCGGCCTACGATCCAGGCCACTATCAAGCGCATCAAGGAAGCCTGTGAGGCGGAAAATGTTACTGCCCCGGGCGTTTCAACCATCAGAGAAAGAATCAAGGGCGTACCTGATCGGGAGTTCCTCCGCGGTCGAGGTTTTGCCGAGAAGGCAAGGAACAAGTATTCGCCATCGCCAGGCTCATTCCCCGGAGCATCTTATCCTCTAGCTGTAGTACAGATCGACCATACGCCTTTGGACGTTCTCCTGGTCGATGATGTACACAGAAAATCGATTGGCAGGGTCTGGGTAACGTTCTCGATCGACGTCCATACCCGCATGATTACTGGCTACTACTTAGCACTTGATGCGCCTGCTGGCATTTCCGTTGCGATGTGCGTAGCTCATTCCATTCTCCCTAAGGAAGAGTGGTTGATAGCGCATGGCATCGAAGGCGAATGGCCGGTGTGGGGAATCCCTAAGATTTTGCACTCGGATAATGGGCCCGACTTTCAGTCAGGGGATCTGAAAAGGTCGTGTTCCAATTACGGCATCGAAAACCGTTTTCGGCCGGTAAAACGTCCTAAGTTCGGCGGCCACATTGAGCGCTTGATGGGTACATTTGCGCAGACTCTGAAAGACCTGCCCGGCAAGACTTACAGTAACAAGGACGATCGGGACGGCTACGATTCTGATGCAAACGCAGCACTGACTTTCAGCGAGTTTGAGAAGTGGCTGGTCAGGGAAGTCCTGATTTACAACGAGTCGTACCACTCCGGAATCTACATGAGTCCCAGCAGAAAATGGCACCTCGGAATCTTCGGTAATGCTGATCTCGACCCCCTTGTCGGGGTGCCGCCAAGACCGACTGATGCTCACACGATCCAGCGAGATTTTCTGCCTTCATTTGAACGTACGATCCAGCACTACGGTGTGCAGTTGGACGTCTTCTATTACTCTGAAGCTTTACGACCCTGGATCAATGCCAAGGACGAAAAAACCGGGAAGACGCGCACTTTCATTTTTCGTCGGGATCCGCGTGACATCAGCATGCTTTGGTTCTTCGACCCCTTACTCAAGCAGTATTACAAAATTCCTGTGGCCAACCAGGCGTTCCCCGCCACAAGCGTATGGGAGTTTCAGGCGGCTAAGAAAAAGGCCGTCGATGAAGGTCATGCAAATGTGAACGAGGCTCTCATCAAAAGGTACATCTTGGAAAATCGCGAGCTCGTCAATCGTTCAGAGTCGACAACCAAGAAAGCTCGACGCCAGGCGCAGCGCCAACGGGTTCACTCCAAGGGCTCGACGCCTGCGAATCCAACTCCTAAGCCGGTCCAAACAGAAACTCCTCATCCTATCGAGTTCAGCGACCTGATCTCCGGAGATCTGGATGACTTTGGAGATATTTCATGAGTGAGTACGCGCACATCCACCCCGACTTTCAAGCTGTGTTAAGCCTTTCCGACAAGGAGCGCATCCACTTCCTAAATGAGCCACGCTGGATCGGCTACCCGGCGGCGCAGAAGCTCATCGAGTTGCTAAGGCACATGATGGAGCTGCCTACTCGTGCACGCATGCCGAACCTGCTGATCGTCGGCGATTCAAACAATGGCAAGACGACCATCCTTGACCGTTTCAAGGAATTGCACGGTAAGGGCTATGTGAACGAAAACGCAGAACCTGTGAAGCCTGTCATCATCGTCGAGTCCCCGCCCACGTCAGATGAGAAAGCGCTCTACGCATCAATACTCGAAGAGTTTTGGACGCCTTACCGAGTGACCGACTCCGTAATCAAGCTGCGCTATCAGGTTATTCACCTGCTGCGTAAATGCAATGTGAAGATCTTGATTATCGATGAATTGCATTCGCTGTTAAGCGGCTCTGCGATCAAACAGCGCGAGATGATGAACACGATAAAGATGTTGTGTAATGAGTTGAAAATCCCGGTGGTTGGAGTCGGGACCTCCGATGCGGTGCGTGTGCTACATACTGACCCTCAGCACGCCAGTCGTTTCGATGTCCTGTCGCTACATCCATGGAGGCTCGGGGTCGATTTTCAGCGGTTCTTAAAAGGTTTCGAATCAGTACTGCCGCTGAGACAAGCTTCTGAGCTTTTCCGCCCAGAGATCGCTAAGACGCTGCATGCAATCTCCGAAGGAAATACGGGCAACCTTCACCGGCTGCTCATTGAATGCGCTACGGAAGCAATCAATTCCGGCAAGGAAAAGATCGACGTGGAAATGATTAATCGAAAATCATGGCTGCAGCCTACACGTGGCATCCGCGAGTTGATGTAAAGAACCCGCGGTGGCCTCTTGCTCAGAATCTGCTAGAAGATGAGCTGTTGACCTCATGGCTTGTTCGCAATGCGTTTGCTCATGGGTGCTCGCCTCTGGTTTTGACCGGGCACCTTTGGCCGTCGTGGAGGTGTTGGACGGTCGACCTCGACAGGGGACTCGCGGCAGATCAATCGCAGCTTCTCTCGAAGGCCGTGGGCATTGCGGTTAGTGATATTTCATCGTGCACGCTGCGGCCTATTGCTCAGTCCATTTCGCCCTGGATCGACGCTAAGACGGCAACGTGGCCATGGATAATGGTGATTGGTGGGCGCAACCGACGTCATGCTGGAGGTCTTCAGTGCTGCCCCCTCTGCCTAGAGGAGGGAGTGCCGTATTACCGGTTGTCTTGGCGCTTGGCGTGGCATACCTGTTGTGAGCAGCATATGACCAGGTTGATAGACAGCTGTCTCCACTGTGGTGCTCCCTTGCAGCCACATCGCCTCAACTATGAAGTAGCTGATTGCTCAAAATGCTATCGCTGTGGTCATCGGTTGGCGGGGCGTGATGGGCTGTGTTTGGACCCGGCAGCATTGGCCTTTCAAATGGACGGGGATCGTTATTTAAATGGTGATCAGCGTGTCACTGAGGGAGGGTTTGGTGATTCGCAACAATGGTTCTACCATTCGCGTTTCGTGTGGGGTTTGCTTCGAGAATCAGCCGTTCATGATACGAAAGCCTTCACCAGGTTTCGGGAGATTTTCAGTATCGGAAAGCTGAGTTCTCCTAGCTCCGGATTAGCCATTGAAATGCTGCCAGTGACTGAGCGAGTACCTTTCCTGAGTGCGGTTTGGAAGATCATGGCGACCGGGCAAGACCAGCTGTACGAAGCAATTATGGAAAGCTCGATGACCCGTACTTCCGTTTCTCTTCCCGCCGGCGAATCCCCAGTGATGCTGAGGCGAGTCCTTGGTGAGCTGCCGCTAGCGCGCCCGTATAACAAGTCGCATGCGCCTGTGCTGAAACGGGCCACTCCGCGCGCGGTGGTTATGAGGATGTGGGCTCGATTAAAAAGAAAGGCTTTGCGTGATGGATAACTCAGCGGTTCACCCGAGTAACTGTGATGGTTGCGGCAAGCCCATGGCCAAAGCCAAAAGGACCTATAAAGGGCTGCGCTACTGCGAACGGTGCTATTTGGAAAAGTTTAAAAAGCGCGTTTGCCATGGGTGCGGCAATCAAGTTCGCTTTTTTATCAAGGACCCATTAGCGATCTGCACCAAGTGCCTCAACGGTCGCCCGTGTATTCGCTGCAGAAGAGTAGGCCGTCCGGTGGGCAAGGTGACTGCGCAGGGACCTGTGTGTAATTCCTGTGCAAATTATGTCGAGGCGTCGGGGCACTGCGGAATTTGTAATAAGTTCAGCATTCGGTTGGCCAACAAAACAATCGATGGTCAGGTCCGACGTTGCTGCACCGGATGCAGCAACGTCTCATCTGCGACGTGTCCGTGCTGCAGGCGCTATCGCGTTCTAGTGGAGTCAGCTAGTGGTGCCATGCAATGCAAACTCTGCGCAGAATTAGGTGAGGTTGCGTGCGAGGTTTGCAGCAAAAGCATGCCCGCCGGATTAGGGCGTGAGTGCACGGATTGCTACTGGAGAAAAACCTTTCACAAACGGCTGGAAATCAACAGTGAAGGCTTCAGCAGTCAGACCTTTAGGGAAGAGTTTAAGGCTTATGGGCTATGGTTCATCGATCAGATCGAAGCCAAAAAGGGTGCGCTTTTAATCAATAAGCACATGCTCTTTTTCGTCGAGATGGCTCAGCATTGGAGTTCCTTGCCGTCTTATGATCAGCTGTTGAAGGCGTTTGGCGCAGATTGGCTACGCCTGGCGAGGTATCCCGTCCAGTGGATGATCGCCTGCAGGAATCTGGTGATCGATGAGGAGCTTAAACAGAGCGAGACTGAGCTCCGGCGCATAGAGGTGATCTTAGCGTCTGCTCGGTCAGGTTCATCGAGCGCATTACTGAAGGGATATCATGACGTTCTCACTGCGCGTGCCGCGGTGCGCAAAACTTCATTAGCAACGATTAGGACTTCACTTCGTAGTGCTGCGAACCTGCTTGCACTGGGTGAGGCATCTAAATCAGGACTGTCATCCAAAACCCTGCGGGATTTGTTGATCGACACTCCGGGCACTGCTGCCTCGCTCGTGGCATTCGTCAATTACCTGAACAAAACGCTGAACCTGTCGATTGAGTTTCCCGACCCTGGCGAAACAAAAAAGCTAGCGCGAAAGAAGCAGGGGCATGGTTTGCTTGCTCTCACACAACAGGCCCTGACAGGCACCGACGTCATGGAGCAATGGCTGCCCGCGGCGCTTAGCTATTTTCACGGGGTTTCGAGGCTCAAAAAATCTGACGCGACCACTGTGAGCGACGGCGATGGTTTACTGGTGACCGTGGGTGAAACGGAATTCTGGATTCCATCACCTACTACCGGCTTTCAGATGGAGTAAGGCCTGCTGTCGTCTTTTCCTTCCTCTGCAGATGCGTACCCAACTGACTGAATTTTGTCACTAGGACGTTTTCATACACGATGTCGCCGTGGTTTTCATCATGGCTAAATCTTGTATGGCTGTATTTGGACATAGGGCCGAATACGGACATATTGTCCTTAGGAATGCGCCCGCGGCAGGCACATAGTTTTTGTAGAATTAGTTTTATTTCAGTTTTGGCCGCGATGCTGTCACTGGGTAGCTCCACCATCAGGCCTCGATACTTTTCTTCTTTAAACGATGTCGATTTCTTTCCAGATACTGAAAAATGCCTTTTTCTTTGAATTTCAAATATGTAAAACTTGCGTGAACCGCACGTGACCCGGATGATCAAGACGCCACGTACATTTCGAGTCTTCGCGCTTAAATATGTCCATACTTTCGCATCGGCAGCGATTGGCTCTTTTGATGCGTGCGGTCTAATCGGTTCAAGACCTGGAGTTCCCCCCTCCACGAACTCATCATCAAAGGTGAACCATTCGATTTTCGTGATTGCTTCATATTCAGTCTTTAGATCGCTGCAGGTCTTCCACATTTTCGCAAGCGCACCCTCAAGAAAGTGTTCGGGTGCATTGCCTTCGCCCTTATGGGTTCCCTTGTCCCCGCCGTGGGCATCACCGGTTGAAACCTTTTGAGCATCGTCATCACCTTGTAAGGCAACACCGAGTTTTCCAGGTGCTTTTCTGCGCTTGGTTAAGCGCGGACGCTTTTCCCCCAGTCGTTTAAAGGGAGGATCATAAAAAACTCTCGGTGAGTCTGAATCAGGAGGCTCGGAGTCGGTGATATCCAATACTTGGTCAATTGGAATATCTCTAGGGGACAGGGTATAGACGCGCTCACCTTGCTCGCCACCGGTGGCGTCCGTCCCTTGTCGTTGTATGACGATCATGTCTCCAACGGGTTCACTCATCCCTTTGATATCAAGCATCAGAAAGGCTTTGCCTTCCTCCAACCAGATACCTTTTCCCTCAATCAGTGCCGCGCCTCTGAACCAGGGCCCGGTATCGAGGCGGGGGAGAGAGCCTTGCTTCATTTTTTGCTTGTCGAAGCATGCCTCAAGGGTCGCGTAAAACCGCTCGCAAATGTCTTTGGTGTAGTCATCGTAAAGTGCGTGATGTAAGAACACAGCTTCGCTGGATTTGACCCGGTGGTTTAGCTTTACCCATTTGTTTGCGTCAGGTTCGGCATCAAAATAGAACCTATTTTGTGCTTCCTTCCATGGGAAGCGTAAAAGTGTACGAACTGTTTCAGTGCTCCTGCCGTACGCGCGCACGAAAAATTCCGCGCAGGGGACGAGAATCTTCATGCCATCGTCGCTCATTAGCTCGATCAGCATGGTGTAATTGTCGGAATGATGAAGATGTAGAGGGCGAACCAATCCTGCGTCTCGGGCAGAAACCAGGCGCCAGTCACCTTCGTTGAAGGATACTTTCTGTTCGGGGAGATAAGACAGTTCCATATGGCCAACTAGGTTTCCCTTAGTCCAGGCACTGCCGAATCTCAAACTTCCCAAATGGGTCATAGCTGCGGGGAATCGCTTGAGGTTACCCAGCATGCCATTCGGCAGCAGCCTTCGAAAAAGTACGGAGTTGAGCGGTATTGTTCCTTCGTCCCCGTTTTTCGAGAGCGCGCCGTACCACCAGACGATCCACGTCCCGTCCTCCTCCTGGAGTTTTCCTTTGAGCGTGACTCGAGCTACGGATTGGCTTGGCGGAAGCAGCTGAATAGGTGATTGCCCAAGTGAATTTATGTCTTTAATCAATTGCCCAACTCTTCCCTTGTAGCTAGATATACCCGGCTTTAACACCCAGCCATGATCGAATCAGCGATCGCGATGGAGTACAAAAAAACTTCAGCATACTGGCAGGGTCCAGGTCGCAGCTGAGCTTTTTCCGTGCGGCGGCGTATCAGGAGGAGTGGTACGCAACCGTGCGAAAGCACACTAGACGGTGTGCTGGCAGTTTGATAGCTTTTCAGGTTCTTCATCCTGGATGAGCGGTGCGTTAAGTCTCCGCGAGCGAGTGAATCACGCGAGCGATGCTAAAACACGAAACGCGGGCGGGCACTTTTTCATCGCACGATCTACGAGTGGCACCTTCCATTCTGTTTTTGATCCGGAAAGGCTTGGTCGCTATCGCAGCATCGCTCACGACGTCGACGACTTGGTGTGAATGATGCGACCGACTCGGTATTCCATCCCGTCACATCAGAGCTTCTGCCTGCCCCAAAATTCTGGTGAGACGTCACTATCTCAAGAATGCTGCATCTACATTTTTTGGTAGGAGTGAGCGCAGTCAGCGGTCTTAGATGAGCGGTATCCAATTTTGACACGAGAATGAATACTGCTTTGACGTAAGGTTTCGGTACGGCTATGGTATGATTTTCTTACGAGGAATTTACGGTGGGACTTAAATCCGATATCGAAACCTTGCTTAGCAATTTCTGGGATCAGCGTGCCGTGGACATCATAAACGACCCGTTGTCGATCGATGAATTAGGCGCACCGCTTGATTCTATATCGGCTGTGGAGGCCTTTAAGGGGATCGACAAGTTAGTCAACCGCAAGCTACCGGTGGATTTGATCATCCGCCACGGTGGATACAGCTCCAAAGAGCAATTTGTCACTGAGATCACCAGCAAGGTCCTAAAGCATGTGCAGGGGGGCAAAAAATGACTGATCCACGGCAAAGCGAGCGCAATGGAATCGGTGACCGTTTGAGACAGGCGCGCGAGTATGTGGGCCTTTCCCAGGATGAAGTTGCAATCGTTCTTGGCTTGCCGCGCCCCTCGGTCACCAACATGGAGCTTGGGGCTCGCAAGGTGGAGGCACTGGAGCTAGGTCAGCTAGCTAAGCTTTATCGCCGAACGTTGGAGTACCTGCTTACCGGCATCGAGCCTGCGCCGGAAGGACCCAAGCAGTTAGCGTTTCTCGCCCGATCACTTAAGGGTTTGTCGGGTAAAGACTTGGAAGAAGTGGCGCGATTTGCCGAGTTTCTCAAGCAGTCGTCGCGTAAAGGAGAACAATAGCCAATGGTCGATTGGAACATAGCGCTCAAGACCGCCAAAGTTGCCCTCGATGTCCTCGAATCGTCGCGCGCTATGGAACGAATCGAGCAAGATGGCTATACACGGGTGGATCCGTTCAAAATCGCTGCCCTGGAAGATATTTCGGTTCTGCTCAAACCACTGGACCAGCTCTATGGTGCTTTTGTTCGCGATCAGCGGTCCGGAATTCTGGTGAATAGCGCCCGGTCCGCTGGGCTCATCCATATGACCTGTGCCCATGAGCTGGGGCATTATTTCATGGGGCACGATAGCGCAGTAGACGAAACCCTGGACTACCCTGCGAACGCCGAAGTTAAGGAGCAAGAGGCCGAAACGTTCGGCTACAACCTGTTGGTTCCTCGTCCCTTGCTCACCATTATTTGCAAACGCAAAGGTTGGAATCGCGCTTCGCTGACCAATCCGTTAATTATCTATCAGTTGTCCTTGCGACTGGGGATCAGCTACAGCGCCACGGCCTGGTCGCTGCTGCGTCATACCCTGATCACCTACAACGATGTGCAGGAGCTGCGCAAAACTCAGCCAGCAGCCATCAAGAAAGCGCTACTCAGGGACCGATTGCCCGATGCTACGAAAGAGGTTTGGTTGCTGGACGAGTCTGACCAGTCCTCAGTCCTAGAGCCTCGTGCCAATGACCATCTGGTGGTGCGCTTGAAAAGCCACGCTTCCGCCGGCTATCTGTGGCTCGCGGATTCCAGAGAAGAGGTGGCTGCTGAAGGTTTTTCGCTAGCACCACTTGCGGCGACGACGTCGGATCTGAGCACTATTTCGTTCGGTGCAGACACGACAATGGACTATGTGCTCTCCAACGGCGACAAGGAGGGCGGCAGTCCGCAGCCGGTGCAGTTGTCCGAAATCAGGCCGTGGGTTGGCAAACAGGAGGGTGATGCCTCTTTCCACTCCCGTGCTCACTTCGAAGAGATTCAGGAAGGGTTGACCAGAGAGGCGAAGCTTGCCCTGATGCGGGAGGTTACCGCGTCGTGATAACGATTCAGCGACTTGTAGACAGCAGCCCAGTCAAAGCAAGAAACCAGGGCAACCGCCCCACCTGTTTGGCATTCGCCGTGACCGATCTCAATCGGCAGCATGCGGCGGGTGACTTGGGGCCTGAATATTTTTATCAGGCAACGATTCATAGAATTCCGGGATGGCAGCCTGGCCAAGGTTTGCAAGCTTCGGCAGCGATCGACGCTTCCAAGCTTGGCCATCCTCTGGAGGGCGTTTTTCCGTACCAGAGCCATGAGCCCACCATTCCTTTTACTGCCCTTCCGACCTCGCTGAAGCTGCACGGCCAACCCGTTACTTTTTTTAAAGCGGATGTGTCGCAGTTGATCAGTAACATAGATGCCGGCGTTCCAACGGGCGTGGCTTTGCGATTGACTCGCGAGTTCTATTCGCCTGTAGGTGGGCTCATCCCTTTCAGCGCTGCAGTACTGCCAGCCCCAATGATCCACGCAGTTGTAGTGGTAGGGTTAGGTCATGACAGCCAAGGGGACCCTTGGTTCTACATCAGAAATAGCTGGGGCGCCAGTTGGGGGCAAGATGGTCACGCCTGGATTCCTGCCGCTTATATCAACGCGCATGCGGCCTGCGCTTTTGGAGTTTGAACATGGCAGTTCTGATTCAAAGTGAACGAGTTGTCCCAGCCTGGGTTCAGGCATCCCGTCACCTGATTGGTCGTAGCGGGCAAACCGATCGAAATCTGGTGCTGGAAATCGCCTCTCCTGGGGATGTCACGGCTGAGGATCGTCAGGTAATCAAAACTGTCGATGAGGCGCTCCGAAAGCGCTGGCCTCAGCTAAGCGTCCAAACCGTCGCCGGAACGATCTTCCCCAATGATCTGTACCGCAAGGACAAGCGTCCGGACTTTTACGATTCCTATATGAGCGCCATGGCTCACGGGATGAAGAAGGGTACATGGGGGACCTACGCCATGCGGATGATGCGCAGGGTGACCCGTGACAATAAAAAAACCTTCAATCCGCTTGAGGTCATCGTCCGCAAGCTTCAAGCCTCGAAGCATGGGCGTCGTATCCAGGCAGGCTATGAGATGGGATTGGTTGACGTTGAATATGACCTCGAGGAAGGCGTAGACGGGTTTGGTTGTGAATTGCCCCTTTACGACCCCGCCGCTGATCGTAATCGGTCCATCAACATGCCGTGCTTAAGCCACGTCAGTTTCAAGCTCACTGGTGACAAGCTGGATCTTACGGCGATCTACCGGTCGCATTGGTATGGACAGCGAGCGCTTGGCAATTTGATCGGGCTGAGCAACCTGCACAAATTCGTGGGGGCGGAATCCGGCTTTGACTGCGGCGTGCTGACCTGTATTGCCACTCACGCTTACCTGGACGTGGGGACTCTCGGAGGGTCGAAGGCGGCCAAGGAAATGCTCAAAGGCTTTCCCGGTCCGGTCTAAAACAGTGAGGCTTGGCGCTTGGGATTGAGTGTCTCGACCGGAATGTCGTAGAGAGCACTCATTCCATTGCGAAAGTCCCTAATGCCGCCGTAACTGGGATGACGGATCGCGACCACTTCCACGCCGAATCGGCTGGCATAGTTGAACGCATCCTGACCAATAGCGACGACTCGTCGAACTTTGAGCCATTGGATAAGCATCCCATTAAGCTCATCCACTTGTCGTAGCTCTCGAGCGGTGAATTTGCGATTGGTAAACGGATTGTCCGGTTCGTGCGGATGGAACGGGAAAACGTTCCAAAGCAGGGGAGGCAACTGGACGGCTCTCAAAACCGACCAGATCTCCGAGGCCGTGCGCTCGGCGAGCGCTGGGCCCAGTGTCGCTTGTTTGAAGTTTGCGCCTGGATAGCGTTGTGTCATCTCGGGTAGATGGTATTCGTCCGTCAAGGCAAGTCCCGTACGGCGACCGCCCCGATAGCCCAGATCCCGGCCCATCCAGATGGTGTCCACGCCAATCTCAGTCGCAGCTTTGAGGTACCCCCGCAGATTACGTCGCCGAGCGGCTGCGGCGTCGGATCGATCGTGCACAGGGCAAGTATCCGCGTAAGGATTGAACACGTTATCCAGTTTCAATTCGGATAGGGCGTTGACGAAGGTGGTAGGTGTCATGATGGCTGGGTCTTCGGTAATTTTTCGAAGTGCATTGAATGGTTAAGCACGTCGACGACAACGATTCCTCCGCGCTCTTTTTGCAGCGCGCGGAAGACGTCAAAGCCGTCCAGTATCGCCTGTTCCCACCGCCAGAGCTTGCACTTTTCGACCTCGTAGCCCTCGACCATGCTTTTGATCTGCTTCAAAACGCCATAGTCCAAGGCGCCGGCTTTGGCGCCGTCGTAAAAGTTGTAACCCTTAGCGTGGTTGAAGATCCAGGTCGCGATGCCTTCCTCGATGATCATCGCTCGAGCACCGTCTTCATTCTCGTCTTTGCGGGCATCGGACTTTCGCTTGCGCTTGAGCAAGGCACGCAAGACTGGCGACCATCCGAGGTGCGCGACGTAGGCCAGGTGAAAAACGTCGTGGAATCGATAATCGTCCGGCTCATTGCTGTTGTCTGTCAGTCTGTCGCCGATGAATACGCCGTGCAGGCTTTGCACGACATATCCCGTTTCGGGTGTACCCCGTTCCTCGAACGTCATTCGTAATTCTGTAGGAAAGCGCTCGTGCTCTGGTGAAGCAGCATCGAAGGCCGCTGGATACACGCGTTCTTCTTCGCCGGGCCAGCGACTGAGGATCTTTTCCAGGTTCGCTCGCGCGATGTCTTCAAGCTTGAGATTGAAGCTGGCGCACGCGATCGCAAGTTCAGCCAGGTGCATTCCCAGATGCTCAGCTCGTTTCTGAGGTGCCATCTGTATGTAAGCGCTGTAAGCCATCTCGGCTAACACACCTGCGCGATTGGCCAAAGTCCCCAGTTGTTGTGATCGATCGATTGAGCCAGGACTACGACGAACCTCCATTAGGCTGTCGATGTGGCGGAAGGATACCGGGATGATCGGTTCAAGCTCGTTTTCCCCATACCGTGAGCGAAGGCTCAAAATGCAGCCTATGCCGATTTCGTTGGCATCGACCTGCAACGCTGCCGCAATGTTGATGAGGTACCAGAGCGCGTCGCCCAATTCTTCCGCAGCGAGCTCGCTTACCGTCGCCACGAGATTATCGCGGCCGACTTTCTTAACAGCTGAAAGCAGTCCACCCACTTCGCCGAAATAGCCGAATTTGAGCTTGAGAAACCCCTGCTCGTCGGTTTCGAAACGGTTGGTCCCACAAGCTTTGAGCCTGTATTCAGGAATAGAGAGCGAGTTGGGCTGGGGCATGGGTTTGGGCATGGAGATTCCCTACGTTGGTTTCGGCTCGAGCTGTCGCTGCGAGATGGAGTTCGATCATCTCGGAGCGCATTTGCCGCGCGCAACTGACGATTGTATCCCTGTCAGCGTTGTGCGCCCCCAGCGCGATCGCGCGCGTACGTACGGATGTTGTCACGTCGTAATGGGGATACCGCGTCTTCGACTGAAACCAGCTGCGCCGCAACCCCAGCTTGGCTGCAAATGAATGCAGTTCGTCCAAAGAGTCGGCCACCAGATGGCACCACTCGCGACCCCGCCAGCGGATACCTTCATCATCGACATAAACAGCCATGGGCGCTCGCTTAATCGTAGAGAATGTGCAAGTATTTTGCACACAACTAGCAAATTTGCAATCTTAAAATGAATCTCAAATCACTGGGTTGTTCTATAAAAGAAGCTCGTCTAGCTCGAGGTATGACCCTTAAAAGTCTAGCCAAAGCGACGGGCGTCGATCATTCACAGATCTCGCGAATTGAGCGTGGAGAGAACGCCCTGGTCAGTCGTAATGTGCAAAAAATCTGCAAGTTTTTGCACGTTTCTGAAGTGGAGCCCGTGCCTCAAGGGCAGGGGAGCGGGGCGGCGGAGAAAATGCGCTCCATGATCGAAGAATGGCCGCAGTGCGAGAGGCTTCTGTGCGGCATTCTGGATAGCATGAGAGAGGCGTACGAGTCGCAGGTCAAAATGGCCATTCACAGAAGCCGAAAGTGAAGAGAAATAACTATAAATTTCAATGATATCAGTCTGACACTTAACTAATTTACAGACGCTGTGTAGACACTTAAGTAGGGTTAACCGTACTCTAGATCTAATTTAGTATTGATTCATGGCATTTTGCCATTAAACTATGTCTAATTCGCCCGCTGGCTGGGTCTCAGGAAGGGAAGGTCTACTGTCTACACTGTGCGTAGAAGAGAACCAACTTCATCCCTTGACGTCCTACAGCCAGGCCCAGCTGATAGCTGGTCATGAAGCACCCTGTCTGATGACGGGGTTATGTGAATGGATTCACGAGACCATGGACCACATTACGCCCATGCTACAAACCAATTCGAATGCTGTAAGCAGAAATCTCCCTCACGGTCTGACCCATGAGGTGGAGCGTTTGATGCTGGGCTTCGATTGGAAGGTGCCGTTGGATGGCGCCACGATGGCGAAGCTTGCCGCGGCTGGCGAACAGATCGCGGACGCACTGCCGCGAAAATTTGAAATCAGCACCTCACAAGCTCATGCGAGTTTGGGAACCATGTCGGGATTGTCGAGCTCAGACGACTCCGAGCTGTATGCCGTTTTATTTGATGATAATGAAGACAAGACTGCGCCCTTTGATGAAAAGTACGCGGAAGTCATGGTCAACACTGATGGTTTTTACTTTTCTGTTTATCATAAGTATGACGGTTGGGAAAAAACCCGTGCGTTAGCGTTAAAGCTATACACAGTATTTTATGAAGCGGTATTGAAGGATATTCAGATCGGTTCCATAGAATTCAGGGTTTCAAATTTTTTTGGTTTGGATGAATTCACCGGTAGCTTGGTCGATCTGTTAAACGAAGATTGCGATTCATTGCCTCCTCGAGTGTTTGCGGCCGACGGCCTATGGCATATTGATGAAGGCTATTATGAGCCACAAGGTGATCTGGATGGGCGTTACCTGCTCGTCAACCTGAATGTCTCTCAAGTCCAGGAAGAAAATCGACGGCAACTTCGTGTACGAACGATGCATCAGTATGATTTTGATATGGAGACCCCTGAGTCCCAAACTCTTGAATCTATTTTTGATCGATTTGAGACACTTCATTCGATCAACAAACGATTACTGGCTACCGTTCTGAATCCAGAGATAAGTCTCGCATTAGGTTTGCTTAATGAGGGGGTAACTACATGAGTGCTACCCAAAGTACCGTCATGAGACCTGAGCCTGGTTTTTTCAGAGACAGTCGAAAAGTTTCGACGCCCTCGATCAAACACTCTCATATGGCAGAGACCGATTATCTGTCTGAGATCGTTCACGCAGGCTTCCGTGCTGGCATTCATGCAGGCTTCCAGGCGGGCTTCCAGGCAGGTCTTCAGTGGCAGCATGCTCGCGATTCATACGCAGCTATTCCCCAGCAGTCTTTTTTTGAGGCGCTCAGGCGGTCCCTTCTCGGCAATTGGTGGGACGGCCGGTTGCCTCGAGAACATAGAATGGAACTGCAGATTACTCGGCATATCCAAGATTTGCGGGAAATGCACCTTATCATCGCCTCGATGGATAAAGACGGACATACGCAGTTTATCTTCGAGCGCCCCGTAGAACAGTCGCTACCCGATTACGAGTATGCGAATGATCGCATTAGAGTATTTGAGCAGGAAGAGCGGGGGTGGGATGGGGCTGATGGACTTCCCGCATCGCCGGCCGCCGCATCGGAAGTTCGTAAATTCCTAGCCGCAGCTCGACAAGAATTAATTCAAGTTCCTAGCCTTGCAATGGGCGGAGATGGTTCTGTAGCAGTTATCTGGACCGATGAAAGTTACTACATATCTGCCGACTTTGATGGCGCTGATAGCTACTCGTTCTTCATTTCAGAAGGCGATGATTTTATAGATGACGGTGTCTGTGCGTCCCATAAGCTCGATGATCGTTTAGCCAAGTACCTGAAGAAGTATTTCACGGATGACCTACACCAAAATTTGTAATAGTTGCATTGACGCGTTGAGCAAGAGAGTGAACGTACGCGACAACGCGTCAAAGTTTCAGGCTCTGCTGGCTTGCCCAAACCACTGCTGTGATCCGAGCTGCACTGTCAGTGAACATTCACCTCATCCTGTAACAGGCGATGAGCAAATCACTGCGTGTGCTAGCCACCCTCATCACACGGCTCGCAACGGCAGCATCACCCATAAAGTATTTGACCGGGCGTTTACCCAAGGGCTATCGGCGACGCGCATCAATTTGCCGGGGAAGAGCCTGCAGGACGTACTGCGGTTCTGCACGGTCATCGACGAGTCTAAAATGACGCGCCAACCGGAGCTGCTCTCGGTCGGTGTGGTTACCCTGGTGGCGAAAGATGTTCGGCAAGTCAAATTTCGCGATGACCAGCAATATGCTTTTCGGGTATACGACACCGCAGGTCGCGATAACCCAGCGCATGCCGACATAGTGGCTTCGAAATTTTTCGGAGAGTTGAGCTTGTTGCCTAAAGAGTTGCAAAGCGTTCGCACGTGGGCGCAGCTACAACTTGTTCGTAAAATGTCCCCGACGCTTGGCACGCCTGTCCTGGTTTAACATTGCTAGATGTGAGCAGCAGACGCCTTTCGTTTCAACTACATTACCAGCGGCATAATTATCGGCTGTATCAGATGTTATTAGCCGGGATGCGTACCGTGCAAACCTTGGCGTAAAACGGCGGGAATTCACCGTTCAGCTTATTTTTAAGGTAGTAACCGTAGGATACCTGGTAAATACCAGGAGATAGATGAACTGTCGAGGTCACGCTATTTGCTCCTGATGTTAAAGGGGTCTGCTTTGTGTCGACCTGGGTTTGAGAGTATTCGCCATCGACCCGATTGATGGACATAATGAAAGGCGAAGCAGTCTTTAGCAGCGACGCATTCTGCAGTTCGAAACCCACGGTGATAGGAACGCCCGGCTTGAGCATCTCTGGGGGGCAATAATCGCCCTTCACACCGCGAAGAATTTCTGTGGTGTAACCTTTGACGGTCGGTGGAAGAGAAAACACTTCCAAAGCAGAATTTTGGGCCAAGGCTTGCTTCAGGAGCTCTGTTTGAGACCGACCATCGAGGATGGTTTTATCCAATGGCGCGGCAAGGTCGTCAATCGCGTCTGACTGTTCGTCGTCGGCACTCCATCTTTTTATCGCGGCGTTCATATCGCCTGCAGTTAACTCGGCGGCGGATTTTTCAGCTTGTTGAGGTCGGTTGTTACTGGACCCGTTTGCGGGCGTTTTTCCCCGGGTATTTTGCAGGGTACTACCGTTATTTTCTTTTCCTCTAGACTGCCTCTCCAGGGTGGCCTGCAATTTCGACAGGTCCCTTTTCACTGCCTTCAGCTCTGAATTCTCATCCTGTTTTGCCGCAGTTGCGCTCAAAACAGAGATCGCAGCGGTCAGCTTCTCGATGTCATGCTTTGTCGCCCCTTGCCCATCGACTACGTTTACACTGATCGGCTGAGTTTTAGTGGACTCCGTGTCTACGACCACTTTGGAGGGCCCGCTCAGCGTATTGATGAGAGTTGTAAAGGCTACTCCGATGATGCCCCCAATACCCGCCCAGATCTGCACATGGATGTTTTTGCGGCTGAAAAACTTGTCGGTTCGCATATCTAACGTCTGGACTCGCTGAGGGGGTGATATTGTAATTTAAGAGCTTTCTGATTGCATCGCATTAAGCTTTCTGAGCAAAGGCCGTCCAGTGCAACGAAGTTGTTAGGTCTATATTGGATAAATCTAAAATTACATTTATTTAAAAATCTATCCTGATGCTGGGAAGCTCCTGCGCCAAGATTTTATTCAATATGTCATCTCGGTCCACATACGATGTGCGAATGCTGAAGCCTCCCGGAACCATTCACTACTATTGCGTACTCGACCACGCTCTGTTGGAGGTCGTTACCTACCCGCCTTATCGCATAGGGGCGTTCTTTGCGGCTGGCTCATGCCAGTCTCGTCAAGGGCTTAACGATCAAATGCGAATCACTCTGGATATCTTGAGCTGTGCGGCGTGGCTGTACTGATGCT
The DNA here is from genome assembly GCF_044759925.1 of Pseudomonas sp. NPDC099000. Taxonomy (NCBI): domain Bacteria; kingdom Pseudomonadati; phylum Pseudomonadota; class Gammaproteobacteria; order Pseudomonadales; family Pseudomonadaceae; genus Pseudomonas; species Pseudomonas sp. NPDC099000. The sequence continues at coordinate 82,541 of NZ_JBIWAF010000004.1, read as the reverse complement.
CATTAAAACCACTGCCTTTTTTTGCCACCCAAGTCCCGCGATGTTCCCCTTCCCGCGACACAGCTAAACGCCAAACGCTACTACCGCAAGGATCACTTGGATAGCTACGGCCTCTTTGCAGGCAGTGGGGCAGGATCTCTCTGGCATCAACCAGATGACCGCCCAAATCGCTCAGGCTGCTCTGGAACAAACCAGCGCGGTCGTAGATGTGAATCAAAGTATCCATCGCATCGCTCAGTCAATTGAAACACTGAGTGACCAGGCGGCATTTTTGTCCGGGACTGCGCGAAATTTGGCAGGGCTCAACCATCAGTTAGAGAGCGCTGTGCGCCCATTCCAGCTCTGAACATCTGGAACCGCTAACGATGAGTCATTTTTACGAGTGGCTAAAACGCGCAGTTGCACCGGTGTCTGGACTCGATATATATCGAAATTAGGGAGTTTATGTCCTTAGCATAAACTCGCTAATTTCAGTACACATGCGGTCAAACGCACCAAGGAAAGGCAACGATCTGAGTGCTTTTATGGCTTGGCTGAAGTAACTCCAACACCACCAGTATGGTCTGATGCTGAGCATCAACAGTACGTACACACTGTGACGATGCGTGGCTGGGTGGTAATTCGCAGCTGACGGTCAATGCGTCTGCGGGGAGTTTGAAAGCCAGCCTCCGGCGAAGTCACCCGCCTGTTTGATCAATCTTGGCCCACAGTAGCCACGGGTCTCCGAGCTCACCCGGTGCCCTGGATACGGCGAGTACCTGCCATGCCGTAGAATTGTGCTGGTTTCATAACGAGCCTTTCTGAGACGCATAATGAATAAAGACTTGACGGAAGAAGAGATGCGCCACGCGTTGTTTGGTGTCGCAGCGGTTACTGCACCAATTTACCTGCCAGGAACGCAGCAGGGGGCCGAGGCAGCCATTGTGCTTGTGACGCCTATAAAGGCAGCGGCAAAAAAGGTTGTTTCGAAAGCCTTCACGCCGAGGTTGAGGGTCATCCTTCGGGTGGGAAATGAATTCGAAGGTGAAACGTATGAGATAACTCATGACGCCGATACCCTGAGTTCCCTCCTGGCAGAGCAAGAAGCAACCAAGGCTGCGAGAAAAAAGTTCAAATATGTAAACGTGATATCGGTCAAGCCGATGCGACAGTGATTTCAGTCAACTGCAATAGAAATCGAACGCTCTGAAAACGCGCGGCTTCGCAAACCTCTATCTCGGATTTGTCAAGAATGGAGCTTTCATGGACGGACAATTAGCGGCCAAGAGCAGACTCTGATCCGACTTCTGGATAGCGACCCAAAGTCCCAGCCCATAAGCAATTTTCAGAATACTGACTATGATGCCATTGTGCTTCTAGTTGCGGCGCGCACCAAAAATGTTCCCGAGAACGAGCGGACTGCTTTTTAGTAACGCTCGTGACCTCCGTGTAATGAAACTGTACGGATTTCCGGGCTTACCGTGTTTGAAAAAAGCAAACCGAACATCAAGGATGTGATTATGACGTCAGTATCGTCGGCCGTTCGATGTGCCTGCTGGACTGTTTCGCTATTTTTGTTGGCCTCCTGCAGTACGGAACTCAACTCGGTGCGGGTTAAGAAAACCGCTCCGGGTATAGACCCAGTAGCTCCTGCGGCAGGCGCGCCGTACTTTTTAACATTTACCCAGTTCGACATCGTGGTTACCCGACGCGTTGCAAGTTGTTGGGATGATGATGCCGGTGTCCCGGAGCTGAAAATAGCCGTGGAGATAAAAGCTTCCCGCAAGGAAGTACGTGACCCCCAACGTCATTACGTAATCGACTTTGCCGAGTTGCAAAGTGCTTTCAAGAGTACCGATATGGCCGTCGAATATTACGATACGGGCGGTATCAAGTCCGTTAACTTGACAGCAGAGGATCGCTCGGGCCAAGTCATCAGCAGTGTAGTTTCATCGGCAGCGAAGATTGTCGTTGGGGCTGTAGGTGTTGGGGGTGTTGCCAGTCGCGTATGCGTGCAACCGGTGGCCGATGCGGTAAAAGCTGCCGCGAAGTTCGAAAATGAAGTGAAGCAGAAAACCAAGTTCGTGGACTCTGCGACGGTCGAGCTCGAGCGGTTGACCACCATGGCGGCGGTTATGGGAAAAAGTTGGAGCACCCAGGAGCGTCGCGCACATGCCAACCAGATTTCACAACTATCGAAAGCAAAAGTGGATTTGGCCACAGCGACGGAGTCGCTTGAAGAACAGCTAAAAATAATTTCTATCGTCAATAAGGTCAGTTGGCCCACGAGTGGTGAAGTCTTCGACTCGCAGAAGGAAGACAAGCCAATGGTCGAAGGGCTGACCAATGACCAGATCCAGAAATGGGGAAGCCCGGGCGACGGAAACCTAGGCAAACAGACGGAGGTCTGGGCAAGGCTTGAGTCTGACGTTCCTGCCCGCGGCAAACCATGCGGTGAACAATGTATCGACGATTCTTTCAAGGGGCTGAAGTACCGAATGCCTGTGCCTGGACGACTGGTGCTGGGGTCTTGGAAGCCATCGACGGATGGTAAGCCGCTTGTTGAGGATGTTCTGACTAGAGAGGCTGGAATGATCAGTCAACTTGGGACAGTTTTCACCCTTCCGCTTCGCAGCACGGTTTTCTCGAACAAGACGATAGTTGCTACGTTCAACGAAGCGGGTGTTCCTACCAAAGTAGGCTTGAAGGCTTCCGCTGCAGCTGAAGTTGCGGCTTCGACACTAGCGTCGCTGGTGGATAGCGTGAATCCGGTGCGCAAGGCGAAGGCGTCTAGCAAGCTCGAGGAAGTGAAGGCAGAGACTGAGCTTCTGACGGCTCAGAAAGAGTTGGACGATGCGAAGAAGGCATTGAATCCGGATGATCAGACTCAGGCCGAGGCAACCTCCTCGTTTACCGCTGACACCGCTCTATTGCAGGCCGAACTCGCCAATATTCAGGCGCGCCGGGCTTTGGATGATGCAAAAAAACAAGTTGGGCTATAGGGAGGAACAGCAATGTCGAATGATCGTCTCGGCCCTCAACGAAAACAATGGACTCGGTTGGTGAAGCCCATGCCGGCGCAAGTGCTTCCAATAGGGGTAATCGCCGACGAGAAATCCTGGATGCAGGTCGAGTCCGATCTTTTCGAACGCCGCCAGCAAACAGCCCAATCCATTCGCGCGCAATACGATGGGCGAGAGCATGGACTCATAGGGACAGCCACGGACCAACTGACCGCGGCATCCTGCATCTCTCATGCTGCCTGTGCGGTGGCGGATGCCAGAAGACGCCTCGTGGGGCTTGGGTCGATTCCGCTTTCACCCAATTACCTGCATTGCTGTCTGTTACGGTTGGAGTCTGATTTAGGTACCAGGGCGGACTGGCTTGCCGAGCGCGTAAAGAAGGAAGGTGTGCCTCGATCAGTGGGTGGAGAGCAGAATCTGGAAGCCCCGAAGCAGTGCCCGGCACTCGGTAAAGTCGGGCGATTTGCAGTCTCGCATTTCTATCGATTCGAAACCGAGAAAGAGGTGAAGCAAGAGATTCTTCTGCATGGGCCAGTGATAGCTCATATGTATTTGTTCGATGACTTCTGGAGAAAGTATGGCGGGGGGATTTACTACGCGCCCAAAAAGACGAGTGCTTACCAACATGCAGTGACCCTGATTGGTTTCGATGACAAGCAAGGTTACTGGATCGGAAAAAATAGTCGTGGAAATGGCTGGGGGGAAAATGGCTGTTTCAAGATCGCGTATGGAGAGTGTGGAATTTTGAGTGATGGACTACCCGTCTACTCATTTGACATGACACCGGAAATTTAAACGCCCTTGGTGCACCGGATCATCGCATCGGCGTTTATGTGCTTGGCTTGCTGAGTGGCGGCCGTTTCGAGGGTGAAAGTGGTTCGCCTGAGGCTGGGCAGTCGGCGTCGTCGTCGGCGTCTTAGTGCTGGTTGCGACTTTCGCGGCTTCTATAGCCTTGCGGATCTACATTAGTGGCGGGTGAGGTGGAAGACCATTATGGGTGGTCACCGCCGATCATGATTGCTAGCTGTGCTGGTCAAATCTGATGCAAATGGCTAGTCAGCCGATTGCAAATGGATGGTCAAGTCAGTGACATTTCTCAGGTATCAGTGGGGCTGGACAACTGGTGCCCAACCTGCGGCGAGATCATCTAGGCTTCCCGCACCATTACTCAAGGATGATAGCCATGTCAGATAATTCAGAGGCCAACATCGTCATAGCGGATGCACTGACACTGCTCCTACACAATCAGCACGCTTTAGCCGCTGCCATAGAAGAGGTTACTAAATGGCTCTCAGAGAGCGGAGTTGTGAGTGTCGGCAACAACGCAATGACTGCCATGGAAACGCTGGACACAAATGCACAAGCGATGACAGATGCCATCATGCGGATACGCATGTCGTAGGCGTCATCTAACTTGGCCTGCCCCTCCTTCACGAGCGAATCCTGATTTAACGCGGGAATAATGGAATTCTACGCTGCCCAACCGTGACCAACAGGCGCCGTAATGACGACTGACTGAGACCGGCCATCCGCAGTCTGCATCACGCTTCAATTGGCGATGACATGGCGAGCATAATGAATCATACCCGCCGAGACCCAAATGTGAGTAACGTCATGACCGAATCCCAACGCTGGACAGTGAAATGCCTAGATCCCGCGGATGGAAGTGGCGAGGCCATCGTTGACTTGCCGCCGGACCTACTCGCTACTTTAGGACTGAGGATCGGCGACATCCTGACGATTGAAGTGATCGATGGTGCGATAGTTCTAACGCCTAAGTCGAGCGACCCAGATACACCCTGAGTCGTGCTGGCGCGCTTTACCTAATCTTCAAACGGGCGCATGCGAACGGTATATCTGAACGGCGGCGTTTGGCGGTGCTCTGCCAATCGTAGCCACGAAGCGTAGTGGTCCAGCTTGATGCAAATGGCTGGTTGGGTCGAATGCATCTGAGTGGGCAAATCTGTGCATTCCGCCAACTTGGGTGTTCAACGGCGTGAATGGTCATTAGGTTCTTATCGACTACCCACGCTTGGTTACCAGTCATTGTTTTTTTTCGGATTAAGACCGGTGGGTGTTGGCTTCTTGGGAGCGTTCCGCCGACCTGAAGCACGCTTGCGCTTTTTGCCTTCCATACGAATGACCTGCAGCGGGCTGGGTAGAACCTCTTCCAACAAAGAAATTAAGCGCTCTAGCTCACCAATTGCCCTCAGTACAGCCACGAGGTTTATCAAGGTGCCCTTTCCCTGATTTAGCAACGCATGCAGCGTTTGACGACTCATCCCTGCATTCTTGGCCACGTCCTCCAAGCTCACATTCTTCTTCAGCCGAATGGTTTGAACATGCGCCACTATTGCGCCAGCAATAGCTTGATCGGATGATGCTGTTAGTCGCATAGCGTCAGTACTCCTAGGCGTTAATTCGATAAAACGGCCTTTGTGTAAATAATTATGGACGTTGCATGTCGGCGAATTGGGGGTAATAGTATTGTCATCCGTGGACGACTCCGGACACCTCTTCCTTCGCCGCTGAGAGCACGCCTAAGGGATTGGCCGAGAGCACTTCCTTCGGCCGCTTCCCGCCGAGGAAGGTATTTGGCGACGCAAACCAGAACGCCATTGCCCACCCGTCCTTCATCGTGGCCCACGTCGCAATTACACTCTCCAACGCAGAAAACGGCCGAAATCCTTGTGTTGGGTCGAGTCCATAGATCGGGAAATAATCGACCCCTTCATGGCGCAGAGCAAAAATCTTCCCGGCATGCTTCCATTTGTTGGGCTGCGAGCTGGGGTTGCCGGATTTGAACTGTGCGAGATTCGAGATCTCCTTGGCCGTCACCCAGTCGTTACTTTGAAGGATCTCGGTTTTCGCCTGCGCCAGCATTCGGGCCTCGCGCCACAACGTCGACGGCACCGGCTTCTTAGGAACCATTAGGGAGACGATAGAAGAAATCGTATCGGCAGGGAGAGGGTGCATTTGAGCGAAAAATGCCTGGGTGAGCATTTCTACGGAGCGTACGTAGGCGTCGATTAGGTCCTGTGACTTCGCATCCACTGTAATGACAATCTTATGCCCAAAGCCCTCTGTTTGTTGAGTTGGGGTTTCGATCTCAACCACCAGCGATTCCTGAGCGATTTCAGCCGTGTTAGCTCTGAAAGTCATACCAATCTCCCTGAGGTTATCGGCGCGATCAATAAATCGCCTATACCCAATCTATCCCCCACTACCGGTTATCGCAATGACGGACTGACGGTTGTAACGCTGCCTCGCCGGCCTGGCTGAGGAGGGGGCTTATTGAGTCGGCAAGCGAAAATCACTTTTTGAACTGTCATGGAGGAGATCGTCTGGTTCTGTCTGATAGCGGTCTGCCGCGAACGTCAGCTTCCGGCCAGAAACCGCTGTCGCATGGTAGCCGTTCCTGAGTCGGGCGCTACGTTACTGATAGGTGGCGACTAGGGGGGGCATAAGCAATATCCCGGCGCAGGGTATGGTAGCGAAAATCCCGGAACATACTATCTGTCCACGATGGTATCGTGGATACATTGATGCTTAGTCAACTCATGGAGTTAAGGTAATACTCTACCATCTATAACGTGTAACATGATCTCTGTATAATTTTAGGCCCGCAACCCTAAAAACCACCCTTGGATTTAATTATCGGAACAACGAAATGGCATTTCCAGCAAAAGTAGCCGAAAAACTTGCATACAACTCAGCTTACATATGTAATTACCCAAAATGTAATACGCTGACGGTGGGGCCAACGGCATCTAATAAACATCTCGCCAAAAAAATTGGAGAGGCTGCGCATATGGAGGGTGAGGGGCTGAAGTCTGCACGGCACAATAAGTCGAATCAGGCTATGGTTCAGGATATCTCAAATGGAATATGGCTTTGCGCCAACTGTCATACGATGATCGACAAGAATGATGGTGTTGACTTTCCACTGCGCGAATTGCAAGCATGGAAGGCAGAGCACGAGATGCTCATATCAAGTCTTCTGACGATGCACAAGAGCCCACTTCCATTGATACGCCGGAACAGCTTGAATCAGAAGACAGCTCAGAACGCTATCGACCTCGCCGCCGATTGTGGGGCACTTTTTCAGGAAAGAAATTATGAAGATCCACTGCTAATCATTCAGTCCATCGGAACGCTACGCAAATCGCTCAGCGCTGAATTAAAAAAGGTTCAGGATGACAAGCAACTACGGGCACTTGTTCAAGAAATGCAGAGCGGCTGTAGGGAGCTTATGAATCTTTCGTCCACCGATATGAGTATTATTTGGCCGTCCCTTCTGGTTGTGCGCTACAAAGTACTAAAGGCTGTGAAGTCTTTAGCTGCCGAATTTGGATGTCAAATCCCGGCACAAATCACATCTTAAATTTGGTGCAGCTGTCGGCAAACTCTGGCACGGTGGTTGTATGACGTAGGAATTGTGTATTCTGCTTGCGTTGGCCACTCGTGCAGGAGCTCAATGGCTCCTTTGGACTGTTCAGCTTGTATTGACCAACTGTTTACGCTAAAAACCTACTTGGTCGACAGATAGATTACGAGCTCTCATCAACATAGCATGATAGCTTTTTGTTTCTGCGTTGCTCCGGTAATCCACAAAAAATAAGGAACGCATATGGAGATTTTTGCCTCATGTATGGAATGCATGCAAACAAAAGGCATGCCGCTTCTAAAACCATTTCCTGCGCCATACTTTGATGACCGGATTTCAATAGTAGATTGCGATTTCGGCCACAAAATGGCAATTGTGCTGAGGGCGCAGAAGTTTGAGCTTTTATTGGAGTCTGGAGCAAATGCATTAATCGCTGGCTTTACTCTCGAAGCTTCCGCCAGTTTCTCCGCGGCACTGGAACGATTTTTTGAGTTTTCAAATAAAGTTGTTCTGACTCACCTAGAAATTGGCGAAGCTCTTTATGATGATGTTTTTAAGTTTATGTCCAGGCAGTCAGAGCGACAGACGGGTGCATTTTTAATTTTGCATGCATTAGTCTTTAACTTTGCTTACATACCCAACACCAAATTGACCGAGTTTCGCAATGCTGTAATCCACAAAGGGACAATTCCCACCCCTGATAAAGCCATGGAATTTTGCGAGCTAGTTTATGCTGAGGTATTTAATATATCCTCTTTATTAAATAAGCACTGCCCTGACGCTATTAACTTGATTCTGGAACGTGATTTTGAAAGTCGAGCCTCGACAGTTCCTGAAGGTATAAGGATTCATAGTGCACAGAAAAGTTCTATTTTTTCAATTAGTCATGAAAACAACAAGGAAGACTTTGCAAAGGCTCTAGAAAATTACGAAAAATTCAATGCAACACTCCGCCATGTATCTAAAGAAGTCCCCAAAATATTAGAAGCACTGCAGGCTAACCCAGAAGCTAGCGCTTTGATCGATAGCATAAGGCCAAAGTAAACAATAGACCGTGCTGCTCTCACTGGCGCTAGGAAGATTGTATAAACGAACTTCCAGCTTTAGGACGAATAATCCAAGCCAGTCCTGTAATCAGCAAGGCCAGTATCAGCAAACCCCAGATAGTTCTTATGCCGATCCCTTCACCGAAAGTGGTTACAAGAAAAGAGTTGACCTTTTCATCGGGTATGTTTTCGAGCAGCAGGCAGATTAGTAGTGACCAAGCCGTAAGAAAAGGCAATGCCATAAAATCTTTACAGATTCTTGATTTAATGGCTCCAAAGATCTGATTTCATTCAGTGCGGTTTTCTTTGTTTACTGGTTGCGAGGTTGGTGTTTTGTAGAGTGATGTATCTTGTTCCATAAAATCTTCCTTTGTGGGTGAAATCATATGGTACATATAATTTGATCTGTATGGAAAGTGTGTTTATCATTTTTTATTGGTCGATGATTTGAAGTGTTGGTGTCTTGGTTTCAGCATTTGAGTGGTTGAGATGTCTGCGTTTTTCAGTTCATGCAGAACATGGATGAGTAAATTGAGCAGACGTAATGGTTATGAGTAGTGCCGGCTTACAGCGCCGAGCATGTTTGGCGCGTTTTTTATAGCAATATGATTATGTTGAATTTTAGGTTGTGAGTTGACTTGTGCTTTCTTGTGCTATCGCCCGTCGAGCACATAGGGTAGGGCTGACTCGCATATTCATCATATTTACACGGCACTTGTCGAAAGCAGTGAGTGGTCCCAATAACAATGGAGTTAACACGATGAACAGTGAGCGAGATCGAGGGGCTATATTTATTTCTTACGCTTGGGGCGGCGAGCTGCAAAATAAGGAGTGGGTGCGACGTTGCATCGTTGCTCACCTGGACTGGAATTATCGGGTGTTCTGGGACCGAGACAGTATTAATTTTGGCCAGTCGATCACCGAGGCCATCGATACAGCATTAGCTGAACGACCACTTTTGGTATTGTGCTTGTGCGATCAGGATTACCTGGATGCTGCTGAGCGGACGAATTCTGGTCTGTATCGGGAGCTGCAAGCATTAACCGAAGCGGCCAACTCACCAGGAGTCAGAATTGTACCTCTCCTCCTTAGTGAGGAATGCGAGGGGCAGTTGCCCGCTCCTTTAGACGGTCGTCTCTATCTCGATCTTCGGCCTCTGCATCTGCGTGGTCTAGATCTTGGCGCGGCGCTCTTGGCCATGGTTGAGGGTGTCAGCCAAGCGCAGGTTCAAAGGGGTATTCAGAGCCAAGTGGCGATGGCACAACTTCGCCAGCGCGCTTATGACTACCTACGACAGCAACCGTTATCGTTGTTCGGTGATGGGCTCACGCACGACGTGATGGTTCGTCCGGAAGGGCAGGCACATTTTCCTCTGCTAGCGCCGCAATGGATGTGGGACAGCAAAGAGTGGGGCTTTATGTTAGGCGAAGAAAATTCTACCTATTGCCCAGTCAAGGGGCGATGGCACTGGGACCGTTTCAGTGCTTCGCGTGGCATGCGAGCACTTGGGACTGCCACATTGTCAGCATTCTTTCCACGTTTAGTAGGGGAGCATGAGCAGCGAGCGTTGAATCTAGGAGGGGCTGTATTGGCTGTGCATTTTTTTACAACCAACAAAGTGAATGAATCCTTCACTTTCGATATGAACGACCTGATCACTTTCATGATTTTAGATCTTGATGGGTATGGAGTACTGGAAAGGTTGTTGGATGCTATGGATCGCCAGTAATACGTACTTCATATCAGTGTCCCACAGCCTGTGCACCTACTCATCAAGGCGGGAACATTCACCACCCACCTAGACTATTGGGCGCTTTACGTGTGCAGACATTGCTCAAAGCCGGGGTGTCCGAAATCCAGGCTTTCCATTTCTTCGGCGGTCTACCTGGCGTACGGCCGAGAGCACTGGTGGCCTGTGAACGTAGAGTATTGGCCTAAATCCCTGGTCTATTTCGGTGGGTCCAGTGTGAACAGCCTGCGAGCAATCCTATAGGCTCCCGTTCTATGTCCAACGCGGCGGTAGCCTCCAGGAAACGTTGTTGGATTTTTTGAGACCGATTCGCCAAGAGGTTCTGAGCTTGAATCTTCAGTTGCTCCTTCAGATACCACTTAGTGGTCCTAACTTTGCGCCTGCCTTTCATCGCCATTGCTAGAATTAGAATCAGCAGGCCGCGAGGCGGCAGCCGTGTGAGGCATGAAAATTCGCTCACCTTACGATTAAAAAGGGTAATGGATCTGTTAGCCCGATCAGCAACCGTTCCACCTGCCCAATGCCTGGGGTAGTGGAAAGCGTCTCGTAAGGTTTCCTACCAGCAAATCGTTTCTTTGGCTTTGAGAGCCATCGCACGGCTTTTGTTGAGTCGCCGAAAATTGCCCCCGCCATGGCTGTGACATGCACAAGCCTGAAGAGCCGGTCGCTTTCCTTTACCGTCAAACGCTGGTGTTGTGTCGCTCTAATTTTCAAAGCTTTGTTGGAAACGATCTGATCGCATTCTGACGAGAGAGGAAGGTAATGATTGTTGAGCGACATGACGGTGTCAGGCGTGAAGCCGTGCGCGATTAACTCATGGATTTCAAGATCAGAGGCTGAGCAGGGGATGCCTAGCAAAGTTTCCAATCGAGTCCGATAAAAACGGTAAGCATCTTTTTGCAGGACTTCGGCAAGCATCGCGGCACCTGTCACACGGTACGATCTGCAATCAGCATCCAGCAATTCAGGGACCTTGTGAAGTCAGTAGTCATTGAAAAAAAGAATGCAGGCGCCGCGATTATTTCGGGATAGAGAAACGGGAGCTGGCGAATTCACCCGCGACAAACCCACGAAAATTCGTCGCATTAATTTCCAAATCCTACAGTTTCTAAGTTTTCGAAAAGACTGCTCCGATAGGGCGACTGATAAGTCCTGAGCACAGTTCATGTGGCAGATCAGCGAAGGTCGCAGTAGCGGCAAAGGTGAACTGGCCTAATGATTTTGGACAAGGTGAAGGCGATTAGGTTGTCAGAAACGAACATTGCACTCACTAGGTCATTTTTTTCAATCGGGCCAAGCCTAGTTTGATGTGACCGGCGTTTTCACTCATCGTCCACAGTGCGCCACGGACATTCCCACCCACTTCCTATTCCCTGCTCCTCGATCAACAGGGTCAACTCCATAATGGCCGATCCCTTTTGAGAAGCCCCCAAGCATAGCAGCAGCAGTGTCCCTAGTTGGAACCTGGGAATCGAGGCGAACTTGATTCGGCTCCGACGCTCCGAGTCATGTGACAGCCACACCGATGGCACCCCCAGCGGCGTGACATGAGTTACACAGGTCAGCTGAAGTTGTCCATTGCCGAAAGGAAACGATGAACATCGTCCTGTGATGTGTACTGCGCAAGGCTGATCCTGACCACGCCATCATTCTCGTCAAGGCCCAGCGCTCTAATGGTTTCCGTACTGAAATTATTACCATACCAAAGGCGAATGCCTCGTTCGGCCATATGCTGGGAAACAACTTCACTAGGCGTTGAGTCTAGAGTAAAGGACACAGTTGGGACTCTACGACACAACTCAATCGGCTCGCAGTAGCCATAAATTCTTATGCCTGTGAAGCCTTTCAATCCTTCTAGGACTTCCTGCACCAACACCTGTTCATGTTCGACAACGGTTCGTGTACCGGCAACGATCTGCTGTCGTTTATCAGCTTGCTCGCTGGAACCACCAAACTCGCGACCGATCCATGCCAAATGCTCGATCGCCCCCAAGGCACCCGCGATAGCCTCCCGGTTTTTGGTCCCCGTTTCGAATTTAAAAGGAGGCTTGTCGGAGGTAGGACGAGGTTTGTAGGGGATGAGTGCCTCAAGCAACTCTAGGCGACCCCATAGAATTCCGTGGTGGGGTCCATAGAGCTTGTGCGAGGAACACACCAGAAAGTCACAACCCAACGCCTGCACGTCTATCACACCGTGAGGTGCGAACTGAACCGCATCAATGTAGACAATCGCGCCTTTGCGCTTAGCCAAGGCAGCAACCGCAGCGACATCATTGATGGTGCCCGTCACGTTGTTCGCGTAGCTCAATGCGACTATCTTTGTGCGCTCGGTAATGCTCGATTCAATTTCGGAAATATTGAAACCATAGGTGTTCAAATCGAAAGACAGCCAGCGAACGGTTAACTCCAAGTCTTTTGCCAATTCAAGCCATGGGGAAATATTGGCTTCATGATCAGATCGGGTCAGGACAATCTCATCACCTTTACGCAGGCTTCGCCCTAAACAACGCGACATATGAAAAGTGAGGGTAGTCATGTTTTGACCAAACACAATTTCCTCTGCACAGTTTGCATTGACTAACGCGGCAGCAGCACAGCGAGCCCGATCGATTTCTCTTTGAGCAATAGATGATGTTGAGAAATGCCCACCCAGATTCGCATTGTTTTCGATGGCCGCTTGTAAACTTGCATCAAGCGCAGTTTTGCACATTTGGGTGCCAGCAGCGCCGTCGAGAAATATTGTGTCTTTTAGAGTTGGCATCGAAAAAACTGGAAATTGCTGTCTGATACGCTCGATATCCAAGGTGTTGCTCCTTTCTAATTGATACTGAGGCACATTAGGCTTTCAGATCATTAACACTGACACCCTGCGCCAATAGCAAATCCCTGATCCGGTCAGATTCTGCCCAGTTCTTTGCTATACGAGCAGCACTGCGCGCATCAATCAAGTCGGCTTGCTCAGGTGTCAAGTCCGTTGACTCCTTGTCGAATAAGCCAATGCCCAACACGTAATCAAAACTGTGCAGCAAGTCAACGCGCTCTGATTCACTCAGTTCATTGGACTTGATAACCCACCATAACTCCGCAATTGCACTTGGCGTGTGCAGATCTTTCTCAAGCGCAGAAAAAAACCTTCTGTACGACGCAACATGAAGTTCAGAAAACGCCTCACCATGGTCAATTGTTTTTTCCTGGAAACTGTTGATCCGCCGTCGAGCTTTTCGCAATGCGGTAGCGACGTCATCCAGCGCCTCCCAGGAAAAAGTCAACGAGCTGCGATAGTGCGAACCTAAAACCAACAATCTGAACGCGCGTGGGTCGTAGCCCTTATCGATCAGCGAGTCAACAGTGAGAAACTCCCCTTTCGACTTAGACATCTTCTCAGCATCAAGATTGAGGAACTCACAGTGAAACCAATAGTTGACCCAGCGGTGCCCAAAGCAGCATTCAGATTGAGCGACCTCGTTAGAATGATGAACATTTATGTGATCTATACCTCCACAATGAATATCGATTCTTTCGCCGAGATATTTGCTCGCCATGGCTGAGCATTCGATATGCCAGCCGGGAAATCCAAGCCCCCAAGGGGATTCCCACTTCATGATTTGGTCGGGAAACTTCGAGGTCGAGAACCACAATGCGAAGTCCGACTGTGAGCGCTTCAACGGGTCATGACTAACGCGATCAGTGGCTCGCTGGTCTTCAAGTACTAGTTGACCTAGCTCATGGTAATTTGGAAATTTCTCTACGCTGAAGTAGACATTCCCTGCGCTTATATATGCTACGCCTTTTTCAAGCAGACGCTCGATCATAGATATTATTTCGGGAATATGCTGCGTCGCTCTGCATACGACATCAGGCCTTGCTATATTCAACATTGCACAGTGTCTAAAAAACTCTTCTTCGTAGAACCGAGCGACTTCCCAGGGAGTTTTGTTCTCACGAACGGCGCCAAGCATCAATTTGTCATCACCGGAATCGGCATCGGATTGCAGATGTCCAACATCAGTAATGTTCATTACGTGTTTTACGGCAAAACCTAGATGGCGAAGAGCTTTAGTAAGCACATCTTCAAAAATATACGTGCGCATATTTCCAATATGTGCGTAGTGATAAACGGTAGGCCCGCAGGCATAAATGCCTACGTTTTTTCCAATGGCCGGGACAAAGGGCATTACAGCTTTACCAAGCGTATTGAATAGTTCCATTTCCAACCCTTGCATCGATGTGTGATCTGAAGTAGTAAAGTTTTTCTTTCTTACTTCAGGATCACCAGTTTTGTAAGCAGAGAATTACTCGAAAACAATAAAACCACCTGCCCACACCTATGTTTTGCCTCCGCAAACATCCCGCTGCGGCTATTCCTTATGTTACTGACGCTCCTTTCCTGTGTCGATCAGCAAATTTTGAATAGCTGTTCTCAGGTCCGACAAGGCAAAAAATAACCAACTATGCGGTATTCTTCAGGCTCGGCAGCGTACTTTCACGTAGCCTAACTGGCGTTTGACCATACGGAATGGACGCTCTACCTTGGCTCTTGATTGCGTTTAACCCGTTAGACAAGGTGCTCGACATTGTTGGTTGGGCTGTGCTTGCTCAGGCGCGAACCAACTTATCGCCGCGCCGCGACTGCCAGATGAAGCGCTCTTCGCCAAGCTAAAGCTTGCCTCCTGCATCACATCGGCCACGTTGGCCACCGTACTCCGCGTCAGTGAGGATCATTCGTTTTCATGGTGGCCATGGATAATGGAGTTTATTTTCCGCTAGGTCGAGAAAGCCTCTCAGGATGTCCTTAGTAAACCGAACTTCCCGGGCTCAGTCCCTAATGGGTTCTTTGCACTCCTGCCGGTCGATATCCAACCACTCACGAACAGAATCACGATCCCAAGCTCGGAGGGCGTAATTTTTCAATTCGTCAGGGACCGGATCGCCACTGTAGATAAGCCTGTTCAACATACCCGCTGCGTCAACGTCGGCAATGCACCAATCCCCAAAAAGGAACTTTCGTCCGTCCTGGAGACTTTGCGATAGCGTCTCCACAAGCCGTTGGGCATCGGCGATAGCCAAAGCACAAAGCGGTTCCTTGATAGCTTCGATAAAGATGGTCTCAGTTGGCCTGTCACCGCGTAGGTTAAAGAAATCGGTCCTCAACCAGGCCTGGATTTGCCGGGCTTGGGCGCGGGCCTTGATGTCCACCGGGAACAGCTTTATACCCACCGAAAGGTCATTCATGTATTCAGCGATAGCAGATGATTCAGCCAGCGTAAACACTCCATCAACCAACGTAGGAACACGGTGGGTCAGCGAAATCTCGGTAAACGGAGGCCGTTGATGATCGCCTTGAGAGAGATCCAGGTAGTGCATTTCAAAATCAACCTGACACTCCCGAAGGGCCACAAAAGCTGACATGGCAAATGGTGAAGTACATTGGTGATCTACATATAATTTCATAAGGTATTGGTCCATCCCGATCAAGAGGAAGATCGCCAAAAACAAAAGGCTCTGAGCCGTGTTTGTATGGAAGGCCAGCAGGTCACCCTGTCTGGCCTTTCTAAAATCAGCAGACTTGCGCGATGGATTCTTTAGTGAGCTTCACGTCAAAAAAGCCGGTTTCCTCGGCTTCTTTCTCCCGTATCCAAAGGTAGTCGGCATGGGTGACGGCAGGGTCTTCATGAACGAGGTAGATAAAACCATAATTCGTAGAAATACCGATTGTAGGAGCTACACTATCACCGATTTCAGGGGCTCTGATCATCTTGAAAAAACTCAGCCTTGCGCTGAGCTCATCAAGCCAACGACGGTGTATTACCTTGCCTGAAACGCTGTTTATCATTCCGATGACTTCGCATGTCGCATTCGATCTGTTGACCTTCTCCAGCATCGAATAAAAGGTGTCAGGATCTGCATAGCACGCAGCGCAAAGGTTGATTGCGTTAACCCCCCGCACACGAGTCATCGCTGTAAGTTCTTGGGTTCCCATCATCCTTGCTGCCCACTCAATCAACATTGGCCCCTTATCTGTCACCATAACTTCCAGGAACGATGGGCCAACGTTGACACCGAAGGCATCCAGGCATTGATGGACGTAAGCGATGATAGGGGCAGCCTCTTCCGAAAGCAGATCAATCAGCACCTCACGGTCATTGACCACCCCGGCTCCCGGCACTCGTTTTCGGTTATCTCGCCAGATCTCGAAAACGAGATGCTCCCCCTCGTGGGAAACGGCCTGTACCAGATATTGTTGACCGGCCAAGTACTCCATCGCCAGCAGCGTTTCATTGATAAGCCCCATTTCATTGAGGCGCCCCAATTCTTTGTCCACAGCATGATGAACTTCCGTTGCTTCATAGCAAAAATGAATGCCGTCAGCGCCTGCACTATTCACCGGCTTGATGACCACCGGCCACCCGCCAACGGAATCGATGGCCCTTTCGACATCATCCATGTGATGGATCAAGGCAACTCGCGCGGCCGGGATACCCACATGGTGCAGCCGATTCGCCATATGCCACTTGTCTCTGCGACAGGCGGATAATGCCGTGCCGTTGCCCGGTGTGCCCATTAACTCACTGAGGTGATCGGCAAGCTCAACACCGGACTCGCATCCGGGGATAATAAAGGCCGGTTTAAAATCGGCTAATACATCCGTAAGCGTTTTGAGATCTTGCGTAGCAACAAATCGATGCTGGAAGTCCTGTGGTCTGAAGCTGTCCACGTCATATTCGAGAATTTCGGCTGATGTCTGGACGTGAATACAAGTTATTCCGTAAAGTTTAAGTTCGTCTGCAAGGCTTGCTCCAGTCGAGTAAGCATCCACAATCACTGCGTATTTCATATTTTAACTCCTTCAGTAGAAAGACGGCTGAGATGGGAATAACCGTTGTAAGTGGCGGCCAAACAAATGAGTACAATCCCTACGAAGCTGAATACTGAAAATGCTAACCTCGTATCGACCGTTTGAAAGATGATAGTGAATAAAGGCGCTGCTGCAAGAATCGATTCCGTCGTCACGGGTTCGCAGCGTTTTATTCCTTCTTGCAGCAAGAGTAAGGGTAAGATCACTCCAGCAAAAGCCAGCAAAATCAGTGTGTCAAGATGATTAATGACAGCGGAGATTTTGCTTGCGTTTATGCATGTATAGAAACCTGTAATTGCTAGTAAAATATAAAATCGATGGGCGTAAAGATAACGACTGGATACACCATGATCTGCTACGACTTTTGAAAGTATGCTCGTTAAAGCCATTGCAACACCACAAACAAACATCATTGAGAAACCCAGCAATACCTGATATCCACCCAATTCATCCTTTACTGCGGTGCGACCATCCATTGACGCCCAACCTAAGTAGATGCTGGCACAAGCAATTATGGCAGCTGCGATATAGTCGGCTGAAATCATTACGGCTGATGGGCGTAGTATCTTGTTTAATATAAGTGTAGAAATAATTCCGATCCCTCCTACTAGCGCACTGACAATCGCCGGCTCAATCCATTTCAACGCAAATAAAAAAGATATCCAAAGCGCTGCTGAACTGATATTCAGCATTAACAAACAATGTCTTACGGGCACTGCGTTTTCCGTCAACTGGTGTATGGCATTTTTTGAACGCTTTCTAGTTATATAGCCAAGAAAAAAAACAGGCCAGGCAATGGCAAACAATACGAATGTCACGACAACACTATCAAGACTCTGCAGCAAAATGCCAAAATACACTTCTTTGAGGCCATCAATCACGTTGACAACCATCAGCGCAGTAATTCCCAAAAACAGACTTCGTGCAGCGCGCATGGTATGGTATCCATTAGAGAAAACAGGTTATAAGGACGTTAGCGTACGGATATTCCCCTTTATTGACTGTTTGTATCGTTGTAAAAGTTCTTCCGGTTTAAGCTCTCCAGACAACTTTATAATTTCATTCAGGCCAATTTTTATATCGCTCAGCGTGCGGTCAAGACCGTTGTTTGAGAGTGTGTCGAGTGGATGAGCCCTCAACTGTTCAATTCCGTGCAAACTTTCCAATAGTGTATAGATTATTATGTCCGCTATCGTCGGTGGATTGATGACAAAACCGATTGAAAATGACTCTTCGTGGGCCACCGTACTATGCCAGTAACCTCTGGGCATAAAGGTCGTGGTCCCGGGCTTGACCAGTCGTTCCTGGTTGTTTTGTGGCATTACTACTGGCAATTTTTTACCGGTGTAGGGGTGAGTGCCTTCTTTATAGAACCGATTCGGGTTGTTCGGAAAAAAAGGATAAATCGGGTCTGGAAGCGACATATTTTCAGCAAACTTCCAAGTTTTTTCACCTTTGATTTGAATCATGAAATTCGTTTCATGATCAAAATGCACCGCCACCTCCACGCCATAGGTCGCTGCGAATGCTTCACAGCTGACATAGTGTCTTGGGATTTCAAGTACCTTCGCTAATTCATCACACGCCGAGGATACTGCAGGCAGCGCTTCCAAGTCTTTTATGTAAACCATCGCGGCACCATCACTGTATGGAGCAATGGCATCGGTGGACTCTGCTACGGTGATACGTTTGCCTCCTGGGAAGAGCAGGTCTACAGGCCCTTGCAACACACGAAATAGCTTTCTGATATCTTTGAATTCTTCCAACTCCGCCAATTCGGTAAACCGGCTCATCTCTCCGTCTGCAATGTAAGAGTGTTTTGGCCAGTGACTTCGAAGGAATACCTCGGTTTGATCACCAAACATCTGCTGTAAAATATTCATCACGCCTCCAATCCTTGAAGCGGCGCGCTAAGCGCGCCGCATTGTCAGTCACACGGCCGCTGCTTCAGGTTGAACACTCAATGTGGCGTATGAGGCGTTTCCAAGCTTATTGAGGTAGCCCTCATAGACTCGGGAAAGCTCGTCGCTGCGATCTTTCAATTGGCGTGTGGCACTGGAAAAAAGCTTTTCTTGTTCCTCCTGAGGCAAGCCAACCATTTCACCCTCGGCACGGCCCAGCGCATTGAATAGAAGCTTGGCAAGAAGCTCAGTTTCTGTCCGTTCATGGCCAATTCGTTGGCAAATGGTTTCGACAACTGCGGCGTGATCATGGAAGTGCCAGCCCAACCGGCAAAGGCGGAATTTCACCGAGATGGGAGAGTCTTCCCACCAGTTGCGAGAGGCTTCGAGCTCTGCGTCGGTGATCCCCGAAAACTCTTCCACCAATTGTTGGTGGCGCTTTTCCCAAAGGGTAAGCAGAGCCTGGATGCTGCCAAAGTTATAGGGTGCGGGCCCGTGTTTTTCCCAGTTGACCAACGCTGGACTAACCTTTTCCGATTTCTCGATATTCGATCGGCTGGTCTCCAGAGTCGAACGGATTGCAGGGGCATGAGCCCAGAACTCTGCCATTACGCAGTGGACAATGTTGTTTCGGATCGTCCGCTGCTTTCCGAGTGTGTAATTTTGATGAAGGTGTTGCTGATCATATTCACTTCCTTTGAGGCCAATTAAGCTTCCTTGCAGATCTCTGAAAGCCACCTGCCAGTCCCGAATAATCATTTGCGCACGGCTCAAGCTTTGGCCCTGTGGAGCTCGCTTATGAGCTGCCTCTGTCGCGACGTCCAACAGCATCTGATAAACGCCCAGACACAGCTCGCGTAGGCAGTCAGTGTAATGCGCCCATCCACCTTCACCTGGAATACCTGGCCAATCAACCATCAACTCATGGTCCGGTATCTGAATCAGCGTATTACAGAAACGTCGCACCTCTCGAGCGATGGGCGTCTGCGCGATCCCATCTTGGGGCAAGCTGTCGTCCGGATACTGCCCACGAGCCTGTACAACGGGCAGCCAATACTCCGCTTCCCGTACAGCCACGCTCTCAGTACTGCGGGTGTTCAATGCCTTTCTCAACAGCGATTCGGCGGTGGAGTAATTAAAAGAACCCATTGCTTGCTTAGCCAAGCCCACTGACAATTGCGAAATTGTTTCTTTGGCACCAATGTCGCCGTCGACATCGTGATGTACTCGGCAGTACCCCAGATCCAGTCGTGTGTGTAATGGAGCGCCCAAAAATTTATGGTAAATATCCCCATCGCTGGAAATAAGTTGAAGAACCGGCGACATGATAAAAATATGGCTTCCGACCAACTCAGAAATTCGAGGGTCCGGCTCGGAATTCTCCACTTCGACCCACACAGGAATCGCCGATTCGGTTACGGCACCGATAAGCTGAGGGTCGTTAAAAACAGTATTCACCAAGCGAATACAGCCGTCACAGGACTTACTATGAAAATAAATCAATATCGGCTTTCCAGTCGACTTAGATTGTTCAATGGCGCGGGTATAGAGTTTATGGTTAATCCAATTGATTTTATCGGGGTTGTTCATTTTATGCTTCCATTCACGGTGATTGAACATTTATTTTGCAGACTTCAATACATCTCCGAGCAGTTGCACTCGCGACTCGGGATTAATCCAGAGCGCTTGCGACTCCGGGGACAATGAATGCAGTGGGTCACAGTAAAGAAAAATTTTGTCTTTCTTTACCGCGGGAGCCCGGTAGACAGCAATACCAAGCTGTTTGTCGTAATAGTCGTAGCTATGTATATCTCGCTTCCCTCCACCGCCCGGTAAATCCACGATGAAATTGGGGGTATTATGTCCCGCGATTAAACCACGGGTAACTTTTTCCAGCTCTATCGACTCGGAAATGCTCGTCCTCAGCGTCTCGACGCCTTGGATCATATCTCCTTGAAAACAATAGTACGGACGTACATTTAAGTAAGCTAAGCATTCATTTAATCGATGCATCGACTGTTTGTTGTTATTCACCCCTCTTAATATTACAGCCTGATTTCTAACCTCAACGCCACGCTCGTAAAGAATACCCAGCGCTTTGGCCGTCATTGCTGTTATTTCATTGGGGTGATTGAAATGTGTATGTATTGCGATTGATTTCCCCATCTTCCGCGCTCGATCAGATAAGCGAGAAATCGCATCGGTCCAGTCATTATCGCTCTGGATTTTCATGGGCAATACGGCCAACCCCTTCGTTGCGAAACGCATGCGACGTACATGAGGGACGTCCAGCAAACGTTCGCCAATCTCGGTAATCTGCCGCGCTTTTAGCCGATAGGCATCTCCCCCGGAAATCACCACATCTTCAACGCTGGAGTTTGCTTCTATGTAGCGAAATGCGGGCTCCCAACGCTCTCCTGGCGCATTGATTTTCTTTTTTGTAACCATATCGGTGTCGAGTCCTACCGCATAACTGCGGGTGCAGTACCGACAATAAACCGGACATACATTGGTCGCCAGAAACAGGACTCGGTCGGGATAGCGGTGGGTAAGGCCAGGTGCTGGTGAATCGTCCTGCTCCCCCATCGGGTCCAGTTTCAACATCGGATGATCAACTAATATTTCCGAAGCAAGAGGCAAAAACTGGCGCCGTAGCGGATCGGAAATAGGGTTGTTCCAATCAATCAATGAAAGTATATATGGCGTCAGCCTGATAGACATAGGCGCCAGTTGGTGGCCTTCTTCAATATCCCTCAGAAATGACGTGCTGGTCCTGTTTTTAATCAGATCCCCCAGTGCTAAAACACTGGTAATGGCGTTTTTTTCTTGCCACAGATGATTTAGAAAAAATTCAGCGTCAATATCTTTCCAGCGATCCAAGTCACGCCAGAATTCATCACTTCGAAATACATATCTCGACGATGGTAACGATTCATAATATTGCGCTTGGATAGAACTCGCAATCACTGAATTTAATTGAGCAGAAGCAGTGTCACAACCCATGATAGTACTTGGCATTTTTGTCATCCCTTTCATGTGACAGCGCCCATAGATTGAAAATACTAAAAATCGCCTTTAAGTCAACAAGCCTTAAAAATATTTGATTAGCACTTTTTAAGGGCGAATTTATCCAATCACAATTTGAAATTGCAATTTCAGACAACGCCATCCATATCTTGTGGTCGGTGTGAGTCTCGTTAGTACGCTAAGTACTTTCGTACTTAATTAACTAGAGGCGGTTCAAGCGACTGTGTTCAAATAAGCGACGACTCAATTAGGGGCAACTGCCGCTTTTTCTTTAAGGCTAGACACCGTTGTCGAAGTTGCGAGAGCGCCTGTCTGATTATGCGCAGTGCCGGAGGCCTGTGTTGGGGAAGACTGGAGCAAGTATTGCGATACATTGGCAATGTCCTCGTCATTGAGTGACTTGGCGGCAGCCACCATGACGGGAGAGGGACGAGAGGTATCACGGAACGCTCTCAGTTGTATCTCAAGGTACTTGGCGAACTGTCCGGCCAATTTCGGATATTCGGCGTTTTCTGAAGCGCCGGCCATGCCATGGCAGGAAGAGCAAGCAGGAATGCCCCGAGTATGATCTCCCTGGTTGTAAAGCCGCTCTCCAGCCTCGACGTTAACCGTCGCGGAGACAGCTGGCTCATCAAACGGACAGGCATCCGGTTGGGCTTTAACGACGCCCCCCATTTGCGTGCAAGTGCCTTTAGGGACAGCGACCCATTCACGTGGATCGTTGTCAACTTTGCTCGTCTCCGAGCAGTCGTGAAGACAGCTGCTATCGGAGCAATCGTTATGACCGGCCTTGGCCACGCCATAACAGACCTCGGTTTCCACTTTTTTGTCAGCGGCAACGTCGGCCATAGTGGCACCGCTGACAGAGGCCAATGCTGCGGCTACTAGAATGTCTTTCAGATTCATCACGCAAGTTCTCGGTTAAAGATTAGTGCAGTTGGTTTTTTTTTTGACGATTCGTGCACGAACTTGCCCACCCTATTCAGTCTGAGGGGCGTCGTATGGATAAAGCGGATTGTTTGAGCAGACCGATTATTTTGGTTCGCACAGGTGCTTACATCGGTCACCCTGACCAGCAAGTCGTGCTAAAGGTTGCTCAAAGAAGTGATCGAATTCGGGAGGGGATATAGCGATGTGGCGGCGAACTTTGCTCTCCTGCGGAGTTGGGCAAAAGTACTCCAGCGCATGCCAAGTGAAGGCACTGGTAGCTCATCAGATACATTTACCGCTCCTTTTTAACCTCTGCCACCTGGATGGTGGAGTCGGAATCCGTTCCTGTGATGCCACACCGCTTATTCGTATCCGAAGGTGATGTGTGCCGTTAAATCTTCGTTGTAATCACTCGCTACAGGGTGAGGCAACAAAGCACGTTTCTATTTGTAGCTCATCAATTAGATATGTCCAATTGGAATAAGGATATAAATGTTTCAAGATGTGTCACCTTTGATCCATTAGGCGAATGGTTCAGCCAGAGGACTGCGCACGAGGTCGTGGGGTTGGTGAGACTTGACAAGATAAGCGCCTTGGAAGTGGCTAGGGTACGGCGACCAGAAGAGCGTCACTTAACCAGCGAGCGACCAATGCGGCACTATCGACGAGCTGGGTAGCAGCTTCGGAGGTTGAGTAGCGTTCTTGAGCTGACAGCAATGCTTCACCCAAGGTCGCGCCCTCCATCAAGCGGGTCAACGCAGCACTTTCCCAAGATTCGATCTCGCGTACCTCTACAGTCCAGCCTTTTCGATACACGAGTGCCGTGCAGGCCCTGCGGTCCACAGGTGGCAAACGATGACCGTCATGGCGATGAGCATCCCATATCGCAACGACCGGCCACTCGCTGGTTAATAACGCACTGCCTGGTGACAAGGTGAACCGTTGGACATCTAGCTCATGACTACTCAACGCAGAAAGTGTCTGAGCGTTCAGTGCGGTGGCTTCGCAAGCGCGGGACGCGCGATGGATTGCCCATTCTAAGGAGGCCACCGATCCAAAATAAGGATACGACACTACGGGCAGGTACTCGCCGAGGAAAGTCGCCAGCCGTTCGCCGAACATTCCCAAGTCAGGATGCCTAGACGGATATCGTCTGCCATAAACGCAAGCAAGGGTGCGGAAGAAATTATCACCAACCAACGCCTTAATGACCGGATAGGTAAGCGCCAGCGATTGTTCCTGATGCTGCCAGAGGCCGCTACGATAGCGGGTAAAGCGCCGCATATTGCTGGCTGTTGTAGTCTTCAGCCATCCTTGCGGCAATATAGGCGATGACGATGGACAATCCAGTGCTTCAGTAAAGCTAAGCTGCAACGCCGCCAACTCTTCAAGCGTCATTAAACACCTCCCTAGCAATCGTTCGAGCTATCTCAACCTGATCGATCAACTCTCTCAGTGGCGGCAGACGTGTGTCCCACTCAACCAGCACCGGTACAGGGCCGAACTGACGTAATGAACTTCGATAGAGCGACCAGACTGGCCCTGTCACTGGGCTGCCATGATCATCAATCAGTAAATCCTCAACTTGACTATGGCCGGCCAGATGGAGCTCGCCGACGGTGCCCCTAGGCAGGTTCTCCATGGCGGCGTGTGCACACTCGCCATGGTTGCATTGGTTTACGTAGAGATTATTGAGATCAAGCAGCACGGCACTTCCTGTGCGGGCCGCTACTTCAGCGAGAAACTGGGACTCCCCCAGAGTGTCACCGTTGTAACGCAAACTGGTAGAGACGTTCTCAAGCAACAACTGTTGGCCCAAAGTGTTTTGTACCTGATCGACTCGATCACAGATTAGATTCAGCGAGGTTTCAACCAGCGGTAAAGGCAGCAGGTCGTTCAGGCAGCGCCCTTCTACCGCCCCCCAACTCAAATGCTCGGAAATCAGAAAAGGACCGATATCTGCAGCCAAGACACGTACTCGCTCTACATGCGCGCTGGAAAACCCATGGACCGAACCGATGCCCAATCCGACCCCATGTAGGCTGATCGGATAGCGCTGCGCCAGACGACGAAGAATATGAAGGTCTTTCCCGCCAGGCCCTAGATAGTTCTCCGTGTGAACCTCAAGCCAATCAACGGGAGGATTGCTGTTAAGAAAATCTTGATAATGGGGGGCTCTGAGGCCAACACCAATCCGTGGTAATGGGCGCACTTGTTAACTCGCTTGTTCAATAGGTCGCAAATGATCATAGCGCAGTATCAGGCGCCAGACGGGATATGGCGAAGTGCGCTGCATTAGGCTGGGATTGGGCAACTCTCTGCCGCCGCTATAGATTCCATCCCCACACCAGCGCGGGATTCTCCCGGAAGGCTTTTGGCTGTCCCTAAATCCCTAGGATCTTATCCAGCCTATACTCCTGTGAGTTTCTCACGGTAGGTGGATATACCGCTTCCGGCGGAGATGCGTATGCGTCCGGCCAAGTCATCTACCCAGCCCCGCAAAGCCAAGACATGGTGTGCACTTAAATTTTAAGTGGGCACCAGTTCTAGCCTTTTAAGCGGGTATTTCATGCAGCCAACACGCCGTTCCTATTCCAAGTCCTTCAAGGCCCAGGTCATTCAAGAGTGTGCACAGCCCGGCGCTTCGATTGCCAGCGTCGCGCTCGGCCATAGCCTCAACGCAAACCTCGTCCACAAATGGATTCGGCTGCAAGCGCAGAAAAGCCCTGCGCTCCCACCTGCATTTATTCCGTTACCCATGCCGCTGGCCGGGGCAAACTCCCATCCAGCATCATCGAATATCTGCGTTGAAATACAGCACCCGCGCGGCACCATCAAAGTGAACTGGCCGACTGAAAGTGCTGTCGCGTGTGCGACTTTTCTTCGAGACCTTTTGCGATGATTCGCATCGACTCCATCTGGCTCGCCACCGATCCGATGGACATGCGCGCAGGCACCGAAACGGCGTTAGCCAAGGTGATCGCCGTGTTCGGTGCGGCGCAGCCGCACTGTGCTTATCTGTTCGCCAACCGCCGCGCCAATCGCATGAAAGTGCTGGTGCATGACGGATTTGGAATATGGCTGGCGGCGCGCCGGTTGAACCAAGGCAAGTTCCACTGGCCTGGCATTCGCCATGGTTCTGAGGTGGAACTGGATACCGAGCAACTTGAGGCATTGGTGCTGGGTCTGCCATGGCAACGCGCAGGTTCTGGGGGCTCGATCACACTGCTTTAACGGCTGCCATTAGCCTATCGGTCTATCGCCGCGAAGCACCTGCTCCGGCAAAATCCGGCGCATGACTTCTTCTCCAAATCTCGACCAAATGTCCCCCGACCAACTGCGTGCTTTGGCAGCGCAGTTGCTGTCGCAAGTCGACACGATGGGCAAGAAAATCAACCGCGACCAAACGCTGATCGAGAAACTGACCCACGAGATCGCCCAGCTCAAGCGTTTGAAGTTTGCCAAGCGCAGCGAGCAGATGAATCCTGAGCAGGCCAGTTTGCTCGATGACCTGATTGATACCGATATCGCAGCGATTGAAGCAGAGCTTCAGGCCTTGCAGACAGTGCCAGCAGCGACCGAGAAAAAGCAGAAACCCAAGCGCACCGCATTACCGGCTGAGTTTCCACGCACGCTGATCCATCACGAACCGGACAACACTCACTGCCCATGCGGCTGCGCCCTCAAGCGCATCGGTGAGGACGTTAGCGAGAAGCTGGACTACACGCCCGGCGTGTTCACCGTCGAACGCCATGTCCGTGGCAAATGGGTTTGCGATGACTGCGAAACGCTGATCCAGGCACCGGTTCCGGCGCAGGTTATTGATAAGGGCATCCCGACTGCGGGTCTACTGGCACACGTCATGATTGCCAAGTTTGCTGACCATCTGCCGCTTTACCGTCAGGAATCGATCTTCGGTCGAGCGGGCCTGGCGATTCCACGTTCAACATTGGCTCAATGGGTTGGCGTGACGGGCGTGCAGTTGCAGCCTCTGGTCGACGCGCTGCGCGAAGAAGTGCTTGGGCAACAAGTCATCCACGGAGATGAAACCCCGGTGCAGATGCTCATGCCGGGAACAAAGAAAACTCACCGATCCTATGTGTGGGCCTACGCCACCAGCCAGTTCTCGGACTTGGCAGCGGTGGTTTATGACTTCAGTCCCAGCCGTGCCGGTGAGCATGCTCGCAACTTCCTGCAAGACTGGAGGGGCAAGCTGGTCTGCGATGATTTTGGCGGTTACAAGGCCAGCTTTGAACTGGGGGTGACAGAGATTGGGTGCATGGCCCATGCACGGCGCAAGTTCTTCGAACTGCACGCTACGAATAAAAGCACGCTCGCCGAGCAAGCCCTGCGCTATATCCAGTTGTTGTACGAAATCGAAAGAGAAGTCCGCGACCTGGAGCCGGATTTACGGCGTCGAATACGGCAAGAAAAAGCCGTCCCAGTGATGAATATGTTGCATGCCTGGATGATCGCCCAGCGTGACCTCGTGCCCGAAGGCTCAGCCATCAGCAGAGCACTCGATTACAGCCTGAAACGCTGGGCAGCGCTAGCGCGCTACCTTGATGACGGGGCCGTACCCATAGATAACAACTGGTGTGAGGTGCGACACGAAGTCGCTTACAGAAGTTGTTCTCCTTTGAGGGAACCACCTGTGTCACCGGGTGAATCTAGAAGGCTGAATCAAGAGCGCCTTCGACAATGTGACGAGGCACCGCAAGGTGCGGGGTACTAATCGTGAGATGCGTACCCTTCTGGCAGCCATGGCCGGACAAGGGCTAGATAGTCGGTATGGTGAACACATGTGAACCTGCGCAAAGATCGTTAAGTTGAACGAGCGGAAATGGCTTACACGCTCGAACCAAAAGGTAGCGGAGATGGGAACAGCGTTTTTCTGCACGCGCGTTCGTGACCCATACGTCTCCCGGTCGATAGCAGGCACCTAACCCGGCGTACTTCAGTAAGCGGAACGTGGAAATCCCGTATCGCTCCCCTCGGGGACAGCCGTTTGCAAAAACGGCCCATGGCGGTGCGGGCGAAGGAACGAGGAAAAAGCGAACGCCATCCTGTAACGGGCTGGATAGAAGTTGAAACATCACTTCACGCGAAAGCGGGCAGACGTCCTCATGGTCTCTCTTCACAAGAGAATATGTAGAACCCTTTCAACGGAAGGAGAGCAAATGAACGCAGCAGCATTGGCGTGTGCACCTTCCGGCACGGCGTGGGACGGCATCAACTGGGCCGACGCTCAACGTCGAGTAAGAGGGCTGCAAGCGCGTATTGTGAAGGCTGTACAAGACGGCAGGCATAACAAGGCGAAAGCCCTGCAATGGCTGCTGACTCACTCGTTTAGCGGCAAAGCATTGGCCGTGAAACGCGTGTCTGAAAACAAGGGCAAAAACACCCCTGGTGTAGACAAGGTCACTTGGAATACACCGGGGGCCAAAATCGGTGCGATAGCGTCATTGAGGCGGCGAGGCTACTCGCCGCTTCCGCTTCGGAGAGTCCTCATTCCGAAGAAAAACGGCAAGACGAGACCTCTCGGAATTCCCGCGATGAAATGCCGGGCTATGCAGGCGCTCCATTTGCTGGCTCTGGAACCGATAGCGGAAACCACCGCCGATCCGAACTCGTATGGGTTCAGACCGGAACGCTCAACTGCGGATGCCGCCGCACAGTGCTTTGGTGTGCTGGCACGAAAAGCAAACGCGGAGTGGGTGTTAGAGGGCGACATTCAAGGCTGTTTCGACAATATCAGCCATGACTGGATGATCGCCAACATCCCTATGGATAAGGCGATTTTGCAGAAATGGCTCAAGGCCGGTTACGTCTACCAAAACGAACTATTCCCCAGCCACGCCGGAACACCGCAAGGAGGCATCATATCCCCGGTGTTGGCCAACATGACGCTGGATGGTTTGGAAGCGATGCTGGCGAAGAAATTTCCCAATGCAAAGTGGACAGCCCGAAAGATGCGCGTGGTGCGTTATGCAGATGACTTCATCATCACAGGCTGTTCGAAAGAGTGGCTGGAGAATGAAGTCAGGCCTGCTGTGGTTGAATTCCTGGCAGAGCGTGGACTTGTCCTCTCTCCGGAAAAAACCAAAATAACGCACATAGGAGATGGGTTCGACTTCCTCGGATGGAACTTGCGCAAGTACAACGGCAAGCTCCTGATCAAGCCATCAAAAGCGAACATCAGGGCTCACCTCGCCAAGCTCCGTGAAGTGATCAAGACCAACAAGGCGATCAAACAGGTCAATTTGATCGGGTTGCTCAACCCGATTTTACGGGGATGGGCGAACTACCATAGCCACGTGGTCGCCAAGAAAGTCTTCAATCAGGTAGACAGCGAAGTCTGGACAATGCTCTGGCGCTGGGCGGTGAGACGGCATCCGCGCAAAGGAACACGGTGGGTCAAGGACAGGTATTTCAAAGTCCGAGGATCGCGCCGGTGGGTGTTCTCAGTCGCTGAAAAATACGCAGACGGTAAGGCAAGGGAATACACCTTACTGAAAGAATCGGATACGCCGATCGTGCGACATATCAAGATCAAAGCCGCAGCCAATCCGCATGACCCTAATTGGGATGAGTACTTCGAGTTCCGCTGGGGCAAGAAAATGCTCAAATCGACACAGGGACGAGCGAAGATGTATCGAGTCTGGCGGCAGCAAGACGGCCTGTGCTCGGTCTGTCATAAGCCCGTTACCAAAGATACGCCGTGGCACAGTCGCCACATCGTAAAGCTGGCTAATGGCGGAACGGACGCGGCAGTCAATCTAGAGATCTACCATCTGCGTTGCCCCAGAGATCAGCAGTACGCCAATGTTAAAGAGGTATCGCCGGGTGCTTAACAGCGCCTTTGTAGAGGCTTGAGCCGTGTGCTGGGAAACTCGCATGCACGGTTCTTAGGGGGTTGGACGCGGGTAACCGCGTCTGACTACCCGACAACCAGATCCGCCCTTGGGCTCTTGGACGTAAAAACTGGCTCTTCGCAGGGTCGCTACGCAGCGGAAAACGGGCAGCGGCGGTCATGAGTCTGATCCAGTCGGCGAGACTGAATGGTCATGATCCGTATGCCTATCTGAAAGATGTACTCACGCGCCTGCCGACGCAGCGGGCGAGTGAAATAAGCCACCTACTGCCCCACGAATGGACGCCTAATCGTGCCCAACTGAAGTAAGTTAGGCATCCGGCATAAAATCGGTCACGGAGTTGACATGAAAACCCACGCCAAAAATGGACTGTTAGAAGGTTCCTGTCATTGTGGAAACGTGCGCGTGTTCATCCCGCATCCACCAGTTCATGCCATCAAATGTAATTGCTCTATTTGCCGGAGACTCGGGGCGCTTTGGGCTCACTATGAAACTGGTGCAGTGAAGTTCGAGGGATACCCTCAAAATACCTCATCGTACGTTTGGGGTCAGGAAACCCTGAGGACGATCCGTTGTAGTAATTGTGGGTGTGCCACTCACTGGGAAGCGATCCTCCCGGGGGCAGTTGCTGGTGTTGGGGTGAATATTAATAATTTCGATCAGGAATTGGTCGGAACAACACCCGTGCGCCATTTCGATGGTGCCGATAGCTGGGCATATCTAGACTAGGCAAGGTGCATTGGCTGGACACTTACGCATAAATGGCAGCCCGGTTAGCTTACGCGAGGCGGGATGCCTAGACAGATACTTTCGGGAGTGAGTAATGAGCAATGACGCCTGTGTTCTAACTGCGCGCATGATTCGCAATTTCAATGATGTGCCGCTGCAATACGAGCGCCGCGACCCTCTTTACGAGAGCCATGGCGCGCGCCTCGGCACTGACACCGTCGCGCAGAAACTCGGTGCGTCAGTGGACATCGTCGCGCCAGGCAAGCGTTCTTGCCCCTACCACTTTCATTATGCTCAGGAAGAGATGTTCGTCATCCTGGAAGGGTCTGGCACCCTGCGCGTGGCGGGCGAAATGTTGCCGATCCGAAGCGGCGACGTCATCTTCATTCCGCCCGGGCCCGAGTATCCGCATCAGATCATCAACACCTCGGATGCGCCGCTGAAGTACCTGTCCATTGGCACCCGAGAAACCCCCGAAGTCTGCCAATACCCTGATTCCGACAAATATCAGGCGATGGTCACAATTAATGGAGCGCGCGCGTTCACTGCTGTGCAGCGGCCCGGGACTACGCTTAATTATTGGGACGACGAACCATGAGGGCGTAGTGTTGCCTGCCAGGAAAATGAATTAGGAAGGTCAAGTGACACTGCATCTGGTTGATTACGAATTGCTTGGGTGAGTTGGCCGGACGGTTACGGAGATGCCAGCGCCAGTGAAGAACATGAATTTGCTGGCGCAGGTTCACAAGCCAGCGAGCCGTCCCACGGATTCTAGATCGTGACCTGGGATCAAGGCGGCATTCAGAAATCGATGCGAAGCCTCTGGAGATCTTTTCTCCAACAAACATCGAGCTTCAGTCTCGATTTGTTTTTTCATTAGCCACTTCTCGATCTTGGCTTTTCGTTTGCCTTTCATGATCAGAACTCGTTAGCAATGCATGGCTTTATCCGCCCCCATCACCATTTAAATCTAAGCCCCGTGGCATCCGTGTGATTGGCCGATATTGCATCCAATTACTCAGCCCTTTCGTAACAAATTGGTTTGCTCATCACGAACACGGAAAAGACGCTGTCGGATTTGAATAAAACGGGAGGCGCATTGGCTCAGTTGGTCGGCTTCGAAGCGGCAATGCTGGCAACGGGCGTGCTTATCTAGCCATGGGAAATGCCAGACACCTCTTCTTTCGCGGCGTCGACCACCGACGTTGGCTCGGTTTCCTGCATATCTTGGGAACGTTTTCCGCCCAGAAAGGTGTTTGCTGACGCAAACCAAAAAGCCATTCCCCAGCCATTCTTTTGGGTTTGAAGGACGCTGATTACCTAGGCCATTGAGGGGCGCAGTTGCAGCGGGGCACTTTTATCCAGCCCATACCCCGGATAATAGTCTTGGCCGTTGTATTGAATTGAGAAAATCTGGCCCCTGCGCTCCCACTCATTGGGTGAAAAATAAGGGTTGCCGGAGCGATCCGGTGTTAGCTGCGCGATGTCTGCTGCGGATAACCAATCATTGCTCTCCCAGACGGCCTTCTTGGCTTCCGCGAGCATTCGGGCCTCTCTCAGATCGTTCGCGCTGGGCGGTTTCACAATTTGATTCTCGATGTCACCATTTCCCTTTAAGGTTAGCTTTGGAGCTCTGATAATTCAAAAAAGGGAGATGGCGCCAACGGAGTACTACCTACCCACGCGGTCATTGGTTTAAGGCCTGTCGGTTAAAGCGCGCAATGTGATGACGTCGATGTCGGTAAACCGCGCCGGAACATGTGCTGATGGTGGCTAATCCCGAGACTTGCCCGAGGGCGCGGTGTGGTAACGCGTGGTACTCATTTGGCAGCGATGAATGCGCTGTGGTTTCACATGACTAGCAGCCGTCCAGCAAAAAGCTTTGAGCTCATAATGGTCGACTCAGACACTCGAGGATTTTTCTCGAGCATCTAAATTGTTCGCTGTTTTGTCGCATTAATTTCCGAAATGTCGCATTTATTTCAGAATCCTACAACCGCCACCCACCAACGCCGGGCCGGAGGCCGAGTGATGGGGCTGGCGGAAGGGTCTTTGCGGCCAGTGGCTCAAGGGCACGCAACTGGTGACGGATTGAATGGCGGCGACTTCCAGCGCCTCGTTTTCGGCGAGCGGTGGAAGCAAGCCCGGCAAACGACTCGCCAACAATGTTTTCCCAGTCCCCGGCGGTCCGCTAAATAGCAGGTTATGAGCCCCAGCCGCCGCAATCAGCAATGCGCGCTTGGCCGAGATTTGCCCCTGCACCTCATTCAAGTCCGGATAGGGTTTGCTGGCGTAGAGCAAGCCATTGGAAACGTAGGGTTCCACCGGCGTATGTCCATTGAAGTGTGCAACGGCTTCCAGCAGGTGGTCCACGGCAAACACCTTCAATCCCGACGCCAGGCAGGCTTCCTCGGCATTCGCCCGCGGCACCATCAGCGAGCGCCCGGCCTTGCGTGCGGCGAGCGCCGCCGGCAACACGCCTCTCACGGCACGTACCGCGCCTGACAGCGCCAATTCTCCCAGGCATTCAATGTCATCCAGCGTCAACGTCGGCACCTGCACGCTGGCGGACAGAATCCCCAGAGCGATCGCCAGATCGAACCGTCCGCCGTCCTTCGGTAAATCCGCTGGGGCAAGATTCAGGGTGATACGCCGAGCCGGGAATTGCAGGCCTGAGTTGATAATCGCGCTGCGTACCCGGTCCTTGCTTTCCTTAACAGCCGCTTCGGGCAATCCGACCATCGTCAGCGAGGGCAAGCCGTTGGCCAGATGGACTTCGACGGTTACGGCGGGCGCTTCCACGCCAATCTGGGCGCGACTGTGGACGATGGAGAGGGACATGGTCGTTCCTTGAGCTAAACGAGGGGCCGCTTCCTGCGGGTTTTTTAAGGGTAGACGGGGAGAGAGAATTGGTAGGGTGGTTGCGCGGGCAAACTTTCGCGGGATGTTACGGTTACGAACCAAGGCATCGGCGAGGTACAAAAAAACGCCATTACACAGTTTCTTTCTCGACAAAAACTCAGTTTCGTCCACCGGCCAACCAACAGCCTGGCTCAAGTTCTTTGCCATGTGCGATGGCAACTTCAATAAAGCGCCGTTGATTGGCCGATAAACTTCCAGCCAGGCGACGTGCTTCGGCGTGAAACTCGGCAATTTGCAACAGCTTCGCTTTTCGCTTTTTTGGGCTCATACACACCTTCTGTGATTGGATGTTTGTTTGGCGAAAAGTGTAGAGGAACGAGTTCGAACTATTAAATCAGGCCCGAGAGCTGCTTTTTGTAGGAACGTGCCTAGAAAGTTGAAGGACGACGGTGAAAGAGCGTGGATGGTCTTGCGATCAGAAGGTTGCTGCTTATGATCTCGCTGAAACAGCCGTAGAAGACGCGAATGAAAATGAATGGAATGCGCCCGATTCATCCTGGTGAAATTCTCAGCGAAGAATTTTTGAAGCC
Organism: Pseudomonas sp. NPDC099000; assembly: GCF_044759925.1. Taxonomy (NCBI): domain Bacteria; kingdom Pseudomonadati; phylum Pseudomonadota; class Gammaproteobacteria; order Pseudomonadales; family Pseudomonadaceae; genus Pseudomonas; species Pseudomonas sp. NPDC099000. The sequence continues at coordinate 48,586 of NZ_JBIWAF010000004.1, read as the reverse complement.
GCTGGATCTTGCAACCGAAGCTTTGGCTCGCTCACTGAACGAGCCAGAGGCGGAAATAGGCGATGTTGTGAGTCAGCAGGTCAGTGTCAGTGCGGGTCTGGCGAAGAAACTGTCCACCCACCTGAACACCACGCCCGAGTTCTGGCTGAACCTGCAAGCGACTTACGATTTGCGGGAAGCTGGAATCGAACGGGGTAGGGCTTTAAATACTTAAAGCGATTGCAACATCCGCGAAGCACGCTTCCACCAAGGCGCATTGACCGTACGTTGCGTCCGCTCACCATCCGCCAGCATCTGCGGAACATCCTGCAACCGGATCCACGGCTGGTTATTCCAGTGCAGCAAACTCAGCGACATCTCTGGCCAGTTCAGCAGACTCAGGACCGGGCGTTCGCTTGTTGCCGGTTGTTGGGCATCTCTGAGAGCTGGCACTACGTCGTGGGTCAGCCATTCGCGCAGGCCTCGGTATTCGGGGCAGTAGTGGTAGACGAGCAGGGCGTAGACGCCGGATTCGCTGATCAGCAGGGTGTTTTCGAGGGTGCCGTGGATGACGACTCGTGCGGTTTGATGTTGATCGGGATCGAGTTTTCGGACGGCGCGTTCGTCGAGGAAAAGGCGAAGCAGACGACCTAGGTCTCGGGCGCTGAACCAAGGCTGGTTTTCGATCAAAAGCGCGTGAAGGTGGAGTTTGTGGCGGGTGAAGACGTGAGGGATTAGATAGTTTTCTTCCATGTTGCAGCTCCCGGATGCGAATTGAAGGAAACTGCCTCTGATCGTCGCCAAACGAAAAGGGTGGCAGCTATGCGCGGGTTGGCGAACCGGTGCATCCGGAAACCGGCAGACCCGAAGGTCTCCCACGCACAGCCGCCATAATTCGAGATGGGAATAATTCCCTGGTTCGAACGTGGTCACGAAGTGTTTAGATGCTATCCAGGTCGCCAAACCCAGTGCTGAATATTCAGCTGAGAATGAGCTTAGGAGCCTGGGCTTCACGACGCTATCGGACGGCGGTGGTGATCTTTGTAGGACGTTGCCGAGATGGTGGCGGGGCGGCAGATCAAAAGATCGCAGCCTGCGGCAGGTCCTACAGGGGAGGTCGGTCCATGTGGGATGGCTGGTAGACCGAGGTGACTCTAATCGCGAGCAGGCTCGCTCCCACAGGGAACTGCATTGTCAGCGGGGTTACTCGGTGGGCGGGTTCAGCTTCGCTTCCATCTCCGCAACTTTTGCCTCAAGGCTTTCCAGCCGTGCCCGAGTCCGTGCGAGCACAACCATCTGGCTATCAAACTCTTCACGGCTCACCAGATCCAGCTTGCTGAAGCCACTCTGCAACAAAGCCTTGAACTGGCTTTCGATTTCGCTTTTCGGCAACGGGGTTTCGCCGCTGAAGAGGCGCGAAGCGGTGCCGGTCAGGGCGTCGAGGAAGTCTTTGGGTGCGAGCATGGGAAATGTCCTGTCAACAATGGCGGGCAGTGTATCACGCAGTGTCTATAGTCAATTCCGACAGCAGGGATGCACGCTTTTCGCGCATGTGGACGGACGGCTGCGCACTGTTGTTGTGCGTATCCGTCCGGCCATTTGAGGGAAGTGGCTGTCGGCAGCGGCCAAGGGATTGAATTCAGTGGGTTTTGGCGAGATGGCAAGCTTTCTGCTTAGTCAGGAGTAACCCATGCACTGATGCAGTCGCTGTGACGAATGCAGTGCGCCAAGCGGAACGGGGAGTTGTTTCGTGAGGAGCGGTTAGCTGGCGTCGGACGGGCAGGTAAGGTCGACGATGCGTTACAAAGCCAGGCACTGCGCTTAGACTTGAGTCGGGTTTGTTTTCCTGGGGCAAGTCCACCAATTCGGGAGAGAGTTTTCATGAAGCTAGTCACTGCCATCATCAAGCCGTTCAAACTGGACGACGTGCGCGAGTCGCTGTCCGAGATCGGCGTGCAGGGCATTACCGTTACTGAAGTCAAAGGCTTCGGTCGGCAGAAGGGTCACACCGAGCTGTATCGCGGCGCGGAGTACGTGGTCGATTTTCTGCCCAAGGTGAAGATCGATGTCGCTATTGACGACAAGGATCTGGACCGGGTTATCGAGGCGATAACCAAGGCTGCCAACACCGGCAAGATCGGTGACGGCAAGATCTTCGTGGTCAATCTGGAACAGGCGATTCGCATCCGTACCGGCGAAACCGATACCGACGCGATTTAAACGCCGCCACAAACCCAACGCCCCAGGAGAAAACAATATGACTCTGCGTAAATTCGCAGGGCTAGGAGCCCTGTTGTCCCTCGTAATGCCCAGCCTGGCTATGGCGGCAGACGAAGTGGCGGCCCCAGTCCTCAACTCCGGCGATACCGCCTGGATGATGACCTCGACAGCCCTCGTGCTGTTCATGACCATTCCCGGCCTCGCGCTGTTCTACGGCGGCATGGTTCGCTCCAAAAACATTCTTTCCGTGATGATGCAGTGCTTCGCCATTACCGGTCTGATCAGCATTCTGTGGGTCATTTATGGCTACAGCATCGCGTTCGACACCACCGGCATGGAGCAGGGCGTCGTCAACTTCAACTCGTTCTTCGGTGGCATGGGCAAGGCATTTCTCGCCGGTGTCACGCCTTCGAGCCTGACCGGCCCTGCGGCGCTGTTCCCTGAGGCGGTGTTCATTACCTTCCAGATGACCTTCGCCATCATCACCCCTGCGCTGATCGTCGGTGCCTTCGCCGAGCGGATGAAGTTCTCCGCCATGCTGATCTTCATGGGCGTGTGGTTCACCCTGGTTTACGCACCGATTGCGCACATGGTCTGGTCCGGCAACGGCGGCCTGATGTGGGACTGGGGCGTGCTCGACTTCGCCGGTGGCACCGTGGTGCACATCAACGCCGGTGTGGCCGGTCTGATTGCCTGCCTGGTGCTGGGCAAGCGCAAAGGCTTCCCGACCACGCCGATGGCGCCGCACAACCTCGGTTACACCCTGATGGGTGCCGCGATGCTGTGGGTGGGTTGGTTCGGTTTCAACGCCGGTTCCGCCGCTGCGGCCAACGGCACGGCCGGTATGGCAATGCTGGTGACCCAGATCGCAACCGCCGCCGCTGCACTGGGATGGATGTTCGCCGAGTGGGTCACTCACGGTAAACCAAGTGCACTGGGTATCGCTTCGGGTGTTGTAGCCGGTCTGGTCGCCATCACCCCGGCCGCCGGCACCGTGGGCCCGATGGGTGCTCTGGTCATCGGCCTGGCAGCGGGCGTGGTGTGCTTCTTCTGCGCCACCACGCTGAAACGCAAACTCGGTTATGACGATTCCCTGGACGCCTTCGGTGTGCACGGTATCGGCGGTATCCTCGGCGCGATCCTGACCGGTGTGTTCGCCGCACCGTCCCTGGGTGGCTTCGGCACCGTCACCGACATCGCCGCTCAAGTCTGGATTCAGTGCAAAGGCGTGGGCTTCACGGTGATCTACACCGCGATCGTCACCTACATCATTCTCAAGGTCCTGGACGCTGTCATGGGTCTGCGTATCACGGAAGAAGAAGAGGCCGTCGGCATCGACCTGGCACTCCACAACGAACGCGGCTACAACTTGTAAGTACGCCCCCAAAAAAACTTGCCCGGCTTGCCGGGCATTTTTTTGTCTGGCGTTTGTCAGTGAAGGGACTGCTGAAAGGTTTTTTCGTACACGTTTAGTGGCGTTTACGACGGGCGTTTTTCTGCGGCCAATGGCTTACATGATTGAAGGAATATTAGGGCCTTTGTTTTTTCCCTGAGCGCGCTAGAATGCGCCCCGAACGTGCGGAGAACTGTATGTGGCAACAGACTCTGATTACCCTGCGGGCACGGCCCCGGGGCTTTCATCTGGTAACGGACGAGTTACTCGCCGGCCTGCCTGAACTCAAGGCGTGCCGGGTCGGTCTGTTGCATTTGTGGCTGCAGCATACCTCGGCGTCGTTGACCATCAACGAGAACGCCGATCCGGCGGTACGTCGCGACTTCGAACGATTTTTCAATCGTCTGATCCCACAAGGAACAGACGGCTATGAGCATAACGACGAAGGCCTGGACGACCTCCCGGCGCACTTCAAGGCCAGCGTGCTTGGCTGTCAGCTCAGTTTGCCGATTTCGGCAGGCCGACTGGCGCTGGGGACCTGGCAAGGTGTTTATCTGGGCGAGCACCGTGATTTTGGCGGTGCCCGTAAAGTCCTCGCCACCGTGCACGGTGAAGAGGCATGAACCGCTGGTCACCAGCGGTTATTGAATTTTTCCGGCGGCTGTCGACAGACGGCGAAGCTGGGCTATAACTAATCTGCTTTTCGCAAGTCATGAGGTAGAACATGAGCGACGATGATCTGGAAAACGACGACCTCGAAGTAGGCGACGACGACGAAACCGAAGAAGGTCTGGAAGCAGCGGCCGAAGACGTCGCTGAAGACGACGGCGGTGAAACGCCCGTTCCGACCGCCAAGGGTAAAGCCAAGGCTGCGGTATCGGTCGATGAGCTGCCGAGCGTCGAAGCCAAGAACAAGGAACGCGATGCTCTCGCGCGGGCCATGGAAGAGTTTTTGGCCAAGGGCGGCAAGGTGCAGGAAGTGGAGGCCAATGTGGTCGCCGATCCTCCCAAGAAGCCTGACAACAAGTACGGCAGCCGGCCTATCTGAGCGCCTGCCCTTGCTTGCTGAAAAAGCCCGCCGTCGCTGCGGGCTTTTTCATGGGTGGTACAAAAGCTGTGGGCCTGCGGCGATCCCCTGCTCGCGATTGCGGTGTGTCAGGCAACATAAATGCTGAATGTCATACCGCAATCGCGAGCAGGCTCACTCCTACAAGGGAATATCGGTGATCTCAGGATTGGTGTTGAGAATTCCAGAGGGCCAACAACGCCGGCAACTCGGTCAGGCTGCGAATCTCTGCATCCGGCGCCTTGTCCGCTTCCCATGCCTTGCCCGTCGGGTTAAACCAGATCGCCCGCAACCCCGCCTGCTGCGCCCCCGCAATATCATCCCCCGGATGATCGCCGATATGCACCGCCGTCTCCGCCGTCGCACCACCCCGCTGCAACGCCTCATGAAACAGTCGCGCATCGGGCTTGGCGATGCCGATGTCTTCGGCGCACAACGCAAACTTGAAGTAATCCGCCAGCCCCAGCCGGCGCACATCGGCGTTGCCATTGGTGACTACGCCCAGGGCGTAATGCTTGGCCAGCGTTTCCAGCGTCGGCTCGACTTCGGGGAACACCTCGATCTGATGTCGGGCATGCAGAAACACTTCAAAACTCTTGTCGGCCAGGTCTGAAGCCTCGCCATGGCCGTAACCGGCCTCTTCCAGCGCATGGAACAACACCCGGCGCCGCAGCGCACTGATGCGGTGTTTGAGGCTTGGCTCGCCGCTCAGGATACGCTCACGAATGGCCCATAAATGTTCCACCGGCACTGCGCCCAGGTTCGGTGCGTGCTCGGTCAGCCATTCTCGCAGTATGGCTTCGGCGCTGACGATCACCGGGGCGGTGTCCCACAGGGTGTCGTCGAGGTCGAAGGTGATCAATTGGAGGGTCATGAATCATCGCCCTTAATGCGTTTGGCCCGTGGATGGGCGCTGTCGTAGACCGTGGCCAGGTGCTGGAAGTCCAGGTGGGTGTAGATCTGGGTGGTCTTGATGTCCGAGTGGCCGAGCAATTCCTGGACGGCGCGCAGGTCCTGCGAGGATTCCAGCAAATGGCTGGCAAAGGAATGCCGCAGCATGTGCGGGTGCAGGTTCTGCCCCAGCTCACGCTCACCAGCGGCTTTGACCCGCACCTGAATCGCCCGGGGACCAAGGCGCCGGCCTTGCTGGCTGACGAACACGGCATCGTCCGCCGGGTTGGTCATGGCCCGCAACGGCAGCCACAGTTCCAGGGCTTCGCGCGCTTTTTTGCCGACCGGCAGCAGTCGAGTCTTGCTGCCCTTGCCGAGCACCTGAACCATGCCGTCAGCCAGATCCAGCTGATCCAGATTAAGCCCGGTCAGCTCCGAAAGGCGTAAACCCGAGGAATAGAACAGCTCCAGAATCGCCTGATCCCGACGCGCCAGGAAATCATCCTCCACCGCGCCTTCAAGCAGTTGCAGCGCGCGGTCGGTATCGAGGGTTTTCGGCAGCCGACGTTCGCCCTTGGGCGGCGCCAGGCCATTGGCCGGGTCGTGATCGCACAGGCCTTCGCGGTTCAGATAATGATAGAGGCCACGAACCGCTGACAGCAGGCGCGCCAGACTGCGGGACGATTGCCCCTGAGAATGCAGGCGCGCGATCAGGCTGCGCAGACGCTGAATATCCAGCGCGGCCCAGCTGCTGATGTTCTGTTTGACGCACCAGCCCAGCACTTTGTCGAGGTCGCGGCGGTAGGCGTACAGCGTGTGGGGCGACACCTGCCGCTCACTGCGCAGGTGTTCGCAGTAAGCGTCCAGTTGCCGTTCCATGGTCAGCGTACCGAGCGCAGGGAACTGTTGACCCGTGGCAGCACGCGGCCCATGACTTCGGCGATGTAGCTCAGGAACAGCGTACCGACCGAACTCTTGTAGTGCTGCGGGTCGCGACTGGCGATGGCCAGGACGCCGTGGATGCCTTGATAGCTGATGGCGACAACGGCGGTGGAGCCGATCTGTTTGCGCTGTTCTTCGCCGAACAGGAAGTCCAGTTCGTGATCGCGCAGGCTGCCGCTGACGCTTTTGTCTTCCGAGAGCAAGCCGCCAATGGCCGTTTGCGCGTCGGCATGGGTGACCCAGCGGCCCACCGGCATCGGGTTGTCACCCAGCAGAATCAGGCTGACAAAAGGCACCTGAAAGTCCTGGCGCAGACTGTCTTCGACGCTGATCACCACGTCTTCCAGGCTGCTGGCATCCATCAGCGCGAGAATCAGGCGGCGGGTCTTGTCGAAGAGACGGTCGTTGTCGCGGGCCACGTCCATCAAATGCGAGAGGCGATGACGCAACTCGATGTTGCGGTCGCGCAGGATCTTCATCTGGCGTTCGACCAGCGAGACGGTATCGCCGCGCTGGTGCGGAATGCGCAAGGCCGGGAGCAGCTCTTCGTGTTCGACGAAGAAATCCGGATGAGCCTCCAGGTACGCGGCAATCGCCGCCGCCTCAAGGCTTTCGGAAGGGGATTCGTCGGGCTGTGGGGCGGGAACCTGGGGCTTATCTTTCATGGATTCGACTCTCTCAAAGACGCACTTGTCCTTCATAAACGCGCACTGCCGGGCCGGTCATCATGACCGGTTGGCCAGGGCCTGCCCATTCAATGGACAGACGCCCGCCGGGCAGGTCGATCAATAGCGGCGAATCCATCCACCCCTGGCTGATCGCGGCCACTGCGGCAGCGCACGCGCCGGTTCCGCAGGCCTGGGTTTCCCCGGCGCCACGTTCCCAGACGCGCAACTGCGCACGGTTCCGGTCGATGACCTGGAGAAAACCGACATTGACCCGCGCCGGGAAGCGCGGGTGATGTTCGATTTTCGGCCCCAGTTCATGCACCGGTGCGTTGTTGATGTCAATGACCCGCAGCACGGCATGGGGATTGCCCATGGACACGGCAGCCAGTTCGACCGGGGTGCCATCGATGTCGAGCTTATAGCTCAGGGCCTGTTCTGGCGCCTCGAATGGAATCTCGGCCGGCACCAGGCGCGGTGCGCCCATGTTGACACCGATCTGGCCGTCGCTGCGGATATCCAGTTCGATGATGCCGCTTTTGGTCTCGACGCGAATCTGCCGCTTGGCGGTCAGGCGTTTGTCGAGCACGAAGCGGGCGAAGCAGCGCGCACCGTTGCCGCACTGTTCCACCTCGGAACCGTCGGAATTGAAAATCCGGTAGCGGAAGTCCACGTCCGGGTTGCTCGGCGCTTCGACGATCAGCAACTGGTCGAACCCGATGCCGGTGTGCCGATCGCCCCATTGCTTGGCATGTTTGGGCAGGATGTGCGCGTGCTGGCTGACCAGGTCGAGGACCATGAAGTCATTGCCCAGGCCGTGCATCTTGGTAAAACGCAGCAGCATGGGATTACTCCGGCAGCAGGCTTTCGCCAGCAAACAACTCGGCTACCGTCTCACGGCGACGCACTTCAAATGCCTGATCACCGTCCACCAACACTTCAGCGGCGCGGCCGCGGGTGTTGTAGTTGGAACTCATGACAAACCCATAGGCGCCGGCCGAATGCACGGCCAACAGGTCGCCTTCTGCCAGGGCCAGTTCACGATCCTTGGCCAGGAAGTCGCCGGTTTCGCAGATCGGGCCGACGATGTCGTAGGCGCGAGCCGCGGTAGTGCGCGGGCGCACGGCGGTGACGTCCATCCAGGCCTGGTACAGCGCCGGGCGGATCAGGTCGTTCATGGCCGCGTCGACGATGGCGAAGTCTTTGTGCTCGGTGTGCTTGAGGTACTCGACCTGGGTCAGCAGCACGCCAGCGTTGGCGACGATGAAGCGGCCCGGCTCGAACACCAGCCCCAGGTCACGACCGTCGAGACGCTCGCGCACGGCTTTGATGTAGTCGGCAGCCAATGGCGGCTCTTCATCGCGATAACGCACGCCCAAACCACCACCGAGATCGATGTGGCGCAGGTAGATGCCGCAATCGCCAAGGCGGTCGACCAGGCCCAGCAGGCGGTCGAGGGCGTCGATGAACGGCGGCAGGGTGGTGAGTTGCGAACCGATGTGGCAATCGACGCCGACCACTTCCAGGTTGGGCAACTGGGCGGCGCGGATGTACACGTCTTCGGCGTCGGCGATGGCGATGCCGAACTTATTCTCTTTGAGACCGGTGGAAATGTAGGGGTGCGTGCCGGCATCGACGTCCGGGTTCACACGCAGTGAGATCGGTGCGCGAACGCCCAGCTCGGCGGCGACCACTTGCAGACGTTCCAGCTCATCGGTGGATTCGACGTTGAAGCAATGGACGCCAACTTCCAGGGCACGACGCATGTCGTCACGGGTCTTGCCGACACCGGAGAAAACGATCTTGTCGGCGCTGCCGCCAGCGGCCAGTACGCGTTCCAGCTCGCCACGGGAAACGATGTCAAAACCGGCGCCCAAACGCGCCAGGACATTCAGTACACCCAGGTTGGAGTTGGCCTTGACCGCAAAGCACACCAGGTGCGGCATGCCGGCCAACGCATCGGCGTAAGCCAGGTACTGGGCTTCGATGTGGGCGCGGGAGTAGACGTAAGTCGGTGTGCCAAAGCGCTCGGCGATGGCGGACAGGGCAACCCCTTCCGCGAACAGCTCACCGTCACGGTAGTTAAAAGCGTCCATGGCGTTCCCTTATTGGTAGACGTCGTGCTTGTGTGCTTTGGACGGCTGCTTTTGCGAGGACTGGGCTTGCTCGGCAGGGTCTTGGGAATCATCAGGCAGGTACAGCGGGCCTTTTTGACCACAAGCCGACACAAGACAGGCAACCGCGAGGAGCGCGGCAAGGGAAGAGATCAGGCGCTTCATGGCGAAATCCTTGAAAATGCGTTAATTGCGCCGGAGTATACCGGCCACCCGGCAGCTTGCCTATGCGACGGGGCTCCCGTCCGGCGGGGCTTCGCATGATGCCGGTCAGCCAAGCGCAATCCCTGTGGGAGCGAGCCTGTGGTGAGGGGATTTATCCCCGTTCGGCTGCGAAGCAGTCGCAAAACCGGTGAATGCGGTTTTTCTGATACACATCGTAGTCCCAAAATCAGGGCCGCTTCGCGACCCAACGGGGATAAATCCCCTCACCACAGACTCGCTCCCACAGGTTTAGCGCTTAACATATCGATAGCGGTACCTGATCGTTATCCTTTGCAATCACCGGGGCTCGCCCGTATCTTGCGGCGCTTGAGCGTGAACAGACACTTTTTGAGGTTGCCGTAATGAGTTTGACCGAAGCCCGTTTCCACGACCTGGTCGATGCCACCCAGCAGACGCTGGAAGATATTTTCGATGAGAGTGACCTGGATATCGATCTGGAGAGCTCGGCCGGTGTGCTCACCGTCAAGTTCGAAAACGGCAGCCAGTTGATCTTCAGTCGCCAGGAACCGCTGCGTCAGCTGTGGCTCGCGGCCGTGTCCGGTGGCTTCCACTTCGATTACGACGTAGAGAGCGAGCGCTGGATGTGCGACAAGAGCGAAGAGCAGTTGGGCGAAATGCTTGAGCGCATCGTCAAGCAGCAGGCTGGCGTCGAACTCGACTTCGAAGGTCTGTGAGATCGTGACGCAACCTGCGCCCGTTCGTCCGCCCAAGCCGCTCTACAGCAATGTCAGCCCGGCGGTGCCTTCGCCGTGCAGCGGTGTGTGTCGGCTGGACGAACAGAAGGTCTGCCTCGGGTGTTTTCGCCATGTCGAAGACATCCGCGAATGGCGCTCGGCCGATGATGATCGTCGCCGTGTGATCTGCGCCCAGGCGGCGCAGCGCAAAACCTCGCGGTAATCCCTTACTTGTGGCGAGGGGGCTTGCCCCCGTTCGGCTGCGCAGCAGTCGTGAGCTTTTTAGGGCCGCTACGCGACCCAACGGGGGCAAGCCCCCTCGCCACAGTGGTCCGCGCCGGGCCGTGGTCACCCCTCACTTGTATATTTATTGAGCTGTGATAGTGTCCAGAAACGCCTCAACCCATCGAGGCTCGTGAAAACCCCGCCTTTTTCTGGCGGGGTTTTGCTTTTTTTGTGCAGAAGAAAGGAGTCTGCCTCAATCATGACCGCACCTTCCATCACCCTTACTCGTCTGGACGTGCAACGTCTGGAGCGCCTGATCGACAGCCTGGATGACACGCTGCCGGGCGTTATCGCGCTGCAAACCGAACTGGATCGCGCCGATACCCTGGTCGGTCACGATGAAGTGCCCGCCGATGTCGTCACCATGAATTCCCGTGTGCATTGCCGCGAAGAAGGCAGCGGCAAGGACTATCACCTGACGCTGGTTTACCCCAAGGATGCCAACGCCGACGAAGGCAAGATTTCCATTCTGGCGCCGGTCGGCAGCGCGTTGCTGGGGCTTAAGGTTGGTCAGCACATCGACTGGCCAGCACCAGGCGGCAAAACCCTCAAACTGACCCTGCTGGAAGTCGAATCCCAGCCGGCCGAGGGCGGCCACTTTCCGGAATAAACCGCTTAGACCTGCTCGAGCGCCTCATTCAACGCGCGCTCCAGGTCGGCCTTGTAGCGCAAATACAAATTACTTGAACTCTGACCATCACCGAGCAGGCCCGACAAGTCCAGGTCGGTGATGTAGCAGCGATAGCGCTCGGTTTCCCGGCGCTGCTCGACGATTTCCTGGGCGACCACGCTGAACAATTGGTCGCCATACTCCAGCTCTGAAAACTCCCGCTGATTGCAATACAACGTGACATGCACCTGTCCCGGCGCAGCTTTGCCGATGATCGCCTGCACGTCGTAGAACGGTTTATCGATCGGGGTTTGCGGCGCCGGCCGGGCTTCGACGCGACGCGCCCGGCCGGGACCTGACGGCAATAGCTGGTAATACATCGTGTCGAGGTTCGAGGGTTGGGTGGCGTTCATCGGCAGCAAGGCGTCGCGTCGGTACTGGATCGATTGCAGGAACCGTTGCAGCGGCACCAGCAAGCTTTGCTCGTCGTGATACGGCAATCGCTGCTGCCACAGGGCATTGAACTCATCCAGTACGTACAGATCCGCCTGCTGTTCGGTGATTCGGTAGAACACCTGAATGCATTCGGGCTGGCCCATGGGCAGGAGCAGCGCCAGGTCGTGGTCTTCCAGTGCCATCGGGTCCAGGTGCAGCGGGCTGTAGCTCGCCAGTTCTTCACCCAGGTAATCGAACAGCGCGGGCAGCGTGGCGAGGGCGACGTGATTGACCTGGCCGGGCACCAGTTCCAGTACGTGATAATGCTGCTGGACCTGTACCAGGTAACGATGATTGAGCTTGCTCAGCAGCAGGTTCTGCGCGGTATCGAGCACCTCTTCGACCCGCCGGGCGATGAATTGCGCGCGGTTGTGGCAGAAACAGCGAACCCTCAAACGGGGTTGTTGTGGACCGTTCGGCAGGTTGTTGAGGTAATCGCGCAGGCAGTCGAGCAGGGCGTGAGGGCCGTCGTAGCGGTTGACCAGCACTTCGTTCCAGCTGTTGAGCGTGATCTGGTCCAGGGTCAGCACCAGGTTTTCCCGGACACCGGCATAGCTCAGGGAATCGGTGCGCTCGGTGGTCATCAGGATATTCAAGTCGCGATGGTGCTTGAGCGGGTCGACGCCGACGTTCACCAGAATCAGCACTTCACTCGGCACGCTGGCGCGCAGCAACGGCTCTTCGGCGACGGTCGCCAACGGCAGGGCGATGCTTTGTTGCAGGCTGCCGAGCAGGTTGAACAGTTCAAATTCGCTCAGGTCGCTGGTGCCGGGGTGCAAGGCGAGGCGGGTGCTGCTGTCGATCACGCCATTGCGATGGCACCAGGTCAGCAGCTCCAGCAATTGGCGACTGCGCTTGATCGGCGCGAAATGTTCCCACTCGTGGGCTGCCAGGCTGCCGTTATACAAGCCCCACTGGGTTTGCCCAGGTTCTTTCTTGTTGGGTGCCTGCACCAGGGTCAGGGTATCTTCGGCCAGGTCCGGGGCGATGCCGGGATTGATGAACTCGACTTTGTCCGCTTTGCGCTCAAAGGCTGCATACAGCCGTCGACCCAGCACGTTGAGGTCGCGTTTGTTGATCAGGCTGACGGTTTGCTCGTTGCGGGCGAACTGGGTCAGGAAGCGGTAGCTGTAGTTCAGCTCGTTGACCAGGGCTCGGCGTTCGGTGCTGACCTGCCGGACTTTCCATTGGCTGCGGCTGTCGAGCAGTGCCAGTTGCCGCTGATCCCAGTTCCATTCGTGAGCCAGACGCTCAAGCAGTGAACGTTGCCAGCTCTGGGTGCGACTGCTGCCGGTGAGCTTGCGGTTGACCTTCAGGTACAGCGCGCGGCGTACCAGCTCCAGGCGCTCCGGCTCGCCCCGCGCGGTGAGGTATTCCTCGATGCGTCGGTAAACGACGATGTAGGGGTCGAGCTCGTCGAGGTCCAGTTTATTGGCGAATACCGCCTGCTTGAAACGCAGGCTCAGGCAGTGAACCTTCGGGTGTTCGCTGGCGTAAACCTCGGTCAGCAGTAGTTTGAGCACAGACTTGTAGGGCGACTCGATGCCCTTGAATAGCTGCCAGAGCCCGGCGCCGATGAATTCCCCCGGTGGGATATAGGCCAGATGCCCCAAATCCAGCGACTCGTCCGCGCGGATGAAACGCTTGGACAACAGCGTGTGGGTGTAACGGTCGTAGGCGGCTTCTTCGTAGACCGGCACCAGCCACCAGATCGGCGTGCGGCCGGCCAGCCAGATCGCGGTGCGGTAAAACTCATCCAGCAGCAGGTAGTGCTGGGTCGTGCCGCAGTCTTCCGAACTCAATTGCGTATCGCGCTCACCGAGCACGAAGCGGGCCGGGTCGATCAGAAAGAAATGCGCCTCGGCGCCCTGGCTGGCGGCCCAGACTTCAAGCAGTTGGCACTTTTTACGCAGCTCGGCGAGTTCGTTCTCGCTCAAGTCCGGCCTGTGACAGACCCACACGTCCATGTCGCTTTGATCGGCCTGAGCCAGGGTGCCGAGGCTGCCCATCAGGAATAGCCCGTGGATCGGTCGCGGCGGGTTGCTGCCGTGGCGTGGCTTGTAAGAAAACGATCGAGTCAGGCGCTGGGCTTCAGCGAGGGCGTTGGCGTCAGGCTCGAAATTCGACAGCCCGGCCGGCGTGCTGCCCGACACATAGCCTGGCAATAACGGATGATTGACGTGGAAAAACAGCGGCAACAGTGTCAGCACCGTTTGCTGGCGGGGTGACAACCCTTCCATGGCACGGGCCATGCGGCCTTCGTTGAGCTTCAGAAAACGTGCGCGCAGCTGGCTGAGAACCTTGCGGTCGATTCCCTCGTCCAGATCGGGGCGAATTTCATGGGTGCGGGTCATGTCAGCTCAAACCGGCTCGCGAAGCACGGACGTGGGGTCTGCGGATGAGGGGCAGTTTAGCGCCTCGGGCCCGGGACTTTTATGCTGATTTTGTTTTTTTGACGTCAGATTTCTACCGTGCGGCGACCGCAGGTCACAAAGTGTGCCCGCGGAAATCCCGTAGCAGGGGTTTCCGTGGGCGATGCGGTAATGCTCAGGCTGTTTCCTGGACGCTCAGAATCGTCAGAACGGTTTGTACATTTTGTGCGGCGTCACGACCCAGACTGGTCAGATAACCACCATCGGGCTGATCGATCAGTTCTTTTTCGTACAGGCGTTGAGCGGCAGCAATGGCTTTCGGGGCAGCGGTCTGATGAATTTTCAAACCTTCCTGGGAACTGTCCAGGTTGAAGAGGGCGAGGATTTCCAGTTCGGCAACCAACTCAGGGGTAAGCGACATAAGGACTCCAGACTTTCTAGGAATTGGACGACAGCGCCCCTAAGGTGAGCCCACTCGTGCGGCATGTCCAGTGCTCGCGACAGGGTTTTTTCGCCTTGGGATGCATTCCCCGGCGGGTGGTGCGGCAGCGGGGTGCGTAGGAGCGAGGCTTGCCCGCGAAGAACGATGACACGGTTTGTCTGGAAAAACCTCAGTGCGCCCTTCGCGGGCAAGCCTCGCTCCTACGGATCGGGCTTATTTCTTTTCCGGTGGCAACTCTGGCAATGCACGCAGCGCTGTTTCATACCATTCGGTGTTGAACGCGCGGTCTTCTTCGAGGATCGCGTCGATTTCTACTGCCAACACGTGGGCCATCAAACTGAGGATTTCTTCACGCTCGTAACCCACCAGGGTCAACTTGTTGAAGGTCGCCTTGGCCGCCGGTGGGTTGTCGCTTTCGATCTGGTTTTCGATGGCTTCGATCAAGGTGGTTTCGGTGAATTCTTCTTCGTCGCTATTGATGTCGGTTGGCTCGCTCATGGCAGGCTCCTCAAGTTTAAGGCGGCCAGTTTACCTGCATTCAGCGCTGTGATGCTGCTGGCAGGAATCGCTCGGGCGTTCTATAAACAGGCACTGCCAACCCCGCACGGCCTGGAGGCTATGTGATGCTCAAGCTTTATGGATTTTCCGTTAGTAACTACTACAACATGGTCAAGCTGGCGCTGCTGGAGAAGGGCTTGCCGTTTGACGAAGTACCGTTTTATGCCGGCACAAGCCCGGAGGCGCTGGCCATCAGCCCGCGCGGTAAGGTTCCGGTCTTGCGCACCGAACAGGGTTTCATCAACGAAACGGCGGTAATTCTCGAGTACATCGAGCAAAGCCAGAAAGGTACGCCGCTCCTGCCGAGCGATCCGTTCGAGCGGGCGCAGGTGCTGGCGCTGGCCAAGGAAATCGAGCTGTATATCGAGTTGCCGGCTCGCGCGTGCTACGCCGAGGCGTTTTTCGGCATGCAGGTGCCGGAGGCGATCAAGGACAAGACCAAGGCTGAATTGCTGTTGGGGTTTGCGTCCCTGGGCAGGCACGGCAAGTTCTCACCTTATGTCGCGGGTGACAGTCTGAGTCTTGCGGATTTGTATTTCCTGTACAGCGTGCCATTGGCTCGTGCGGTTGGGCAGAAGCTGTTCGATATCGATCTGCTGGCGGATATGCCGGGAGCCCAGGCGCTATTGGAGCGTCTGGAGCAGAATCCGAACGTGAAGAGAATTGCAGCGGACAAGGAAGCGGCGATGCCGGCGTTTATGGCGATGGTCGCGTCCAAGAAGTAGGGTTTGTAGCGTTCTTGAGTCAGTCTTCGCGGGCAAGCCTCGCTCCTACGGGATCTGTGTCGTTCGCGAAATTGCTGGACGACACAGATCCCGTAGGAGCAAGGCTTGCCCGCGAAGCTTTTAGCGGCTGGCGAGCAATGCCTGGCCGCGCGCCACAGCCTTCTTCACCTGCGCCGGCGCAGTGCCGCCGATATGGTCACGGGCATTCACCGAGCCTTCCAGGGTCAGCACGGCAAACACGTCCTGATCGATCTGGTCGCTGAACTTGCGCAGCTCCTCCAGACTCATTTCCGCCAGGTCCTTGCCGCTTTCCACGCCGTACTTCACGGCATGGCCGACGATTTCGTGGCAGTCACGGAACGGCAGGCCACGGCGTACCAGGTAGTCAGCCAGGTCGGTCGCGGTGGAGAAACCCCGCAGCGCCGCTTCGCGCATCATCGCGTGCTTGGGCTTGATCGCCGGGATCATGTCGGCGAAGGCCCGCAGCGAGTCGCGCAAGGTGTCGGCGGCATCGAACAGCGGTTCCTTGTCTTCCTGATTGTCCTTGTTGTAGGCCAGTGGCTGGCCCTTCATCAAGGTCAGCAAGCCCATCAGCGCGCCGAAGACGCGGCCGGTCTTGCCGCGCACCAGCTCTGGCACGTCCGGGTTTTTCTTTTGCGGCATGATCGAGCTGCCGGTGCAGAAACGGTCCGGCAGATCGATGAACTGGAACTGCGCGCTGGTCCACAGCACCAGCTCTTCGGAGAAACGCGACAAGTGCATCATCGCGATGCTTGCAGCCGAGCAGAACTCGATGGCGAAGTCACGATCGGACACGTTGTCCAGCGAATTGCCGCCGACTGCATCGAAGCCCAGCAGCTGAGCCGTGAACTCGCGGTCGATCGGGTACGTGGTGCCGGCCAGCGCAGCGCTGCCCAGTGGCATGCGGTTGGTGCGCTTGCGGCAGTCGACCAGGCGCTCGTAGTCGCGGCTGAGCATTTCGAACCAGGCCAGCATGTGGTGCCCGAAGGTCACCGGCTGCGCGGTTTGCAGGTGGGTGAAGCCCGGCATGATGCTGCCGGCTTCGCGCTCGGCCTGCTCCAGCAAGCCTTTTTGCAGGCGGGTGATTTCGCTGAGGATCAGGTCGATCTCGTCACGCAGCCACAGGCGGATGTCGGTGGCGACCTGGTCGTTGCGGCTGCGCCCGGTGTGGAGCTTTTTACCGGTGACGCCGATGCGGTCGGTCAGGCGCGCCTCGATGTTCATGTGCACGTCTTCGAGGTCGATGCGCCAGTCGAACTGGCCGGCCTCGATTTCACCCTGGATGGTCTTCAGGCCATCGGTGATGCTGTCGCGCTCGGCGTCGGTCAGCACGCCGACCTTGGCCAGCATCGTGGCGTGGGCAATCGAGCCCATGATGTCGTGGCGATACAGGCGCTGGTCGAAAGTGACGGAGGCGGTGAAGCGGGCGACGAAGGCGTCGACGGGTTCACTGAAGCGGCCGCCCCAGGACTGATTGGTCTTGTCAGTGCTCATGAATTCGCTCGTGTCGGCTGAAGAAAAAAATGACGTTGGAAGCTGTCGCGGATAATAACAGGGTTGCCAATCCTGTCGCTGACGCTGGTCGACAGGTTTTTTTTCCGGGGCTCGGTCCATACTCAGGACATGCCTTGTGGGAAATTGCGCAACGATATTTTTCAATTGAGCAATATCGTCCCTGCAACCGTCTACAGTTGGACAGTAGGATCAGCGCACTTCTCGGCGCTACGGCTGACTATAAGAAGAGGGGGTGTTCATATTGTGTATCGGCAAACCCTACGGCGATACCTCGCTTACGCGGGCCAGAGCCTCCAATCACTTGGCAGATGAAAATTTAGCCGCCGGTCTCGCGGCACTTTTTGGCCCTCGCGCTAGTCTTAGCGTGGATCGCGGTGACGGACGTCACTTCACCTGTCTACGCTATCCTTGTGCGAGACTCACGCAGGAATCCAGCGCAATATGAATGTCCTGATCGTTGATGACGAACCCCTAGCCCGCGAGCGCCTGAGCCGAATGGTTGGCGAACTCGAGGGATACACTGTCCTGGAGCCCAGCGCCACGAACGGCGATGAGGCGTTAGCGCTGATCGACAGCCACAAGCCGGATATCGTGTTGCTCGATATCGGCATGCCAGGCCTTGATGGCCTGCAAGTGGCTGCCCGGTTGTGCGAACGCGAAACCCCGCCCGCCGTGGTGTTTTGCACCGGGTCCGATGAATTTGCCGTGGAAGCCCTGCAGGCCAGCGCCGTGGGCTATCTGGTGAAGCCTGTGCGAACTGAACATTTACATGATGCATTGAAGAAAGCCGAGCGGCCCAATCGCGTCCAGCTCGCCGCCCTGACCCGTCCCGCCGCCGAAAGCGGTAGCGGACCCCGCAGCCATATCAGTGCCCGAACACGTAAAGGCATTGAACTGATCCCGTTGGGTCAGGTGGTCTACTTCATTGCTGACCACAAATACGTGACCTTGCGCCATGAAGGCGGCGAAGTGCTGCTGGATGAGCCGCTCAAGGCCCTGGAAGATGAATTCGGCGACCGTTTCGTGCGCATCCACCGCAACGCTCTGGTCGCCCGTGAACGCATCGAACGCTTGCAACGCACGCCGCTGGGGCATTTTCAGCTGTTCCTCAAAGGCCTCAATGGCGATGCCCTGATCGTCAGCCGTCGCCACGTGGCCGGCGTGCGCAAAATGATGCAACAGCTTTAACTCGCTGATCACAGGCGAACTTCACATCCGTTTGCTGGACGTCCGAGGCCAGGGAGGCCACGCAGTGTCTGATACAAGTCAAAGTGGATTTGGCTGAGCTGTTATTATCCGCCGTATCTATTCAGTACGGATTGATCCATGTCCTCTCGCGAAATCCGCATCGCCACCCGCAAAAGTGCTCTCGCCCTGTGGCAGGCCGAATACGTCAAAACCCGTCTTGAAGAGGCCCATCCGGGTCTGCTCGTGACGCTGGTGCCCATGGTCAGTCGTGGCGACAAGCTGCTCGACTCACCCCTGTCGAAAATCGGTGGCAAAGGTCTGTTCGTCAAGGAGCTCGAAACCGCGCTGCTGGAAAACGAAGCCGACATCGCCGTGCACTCGATGAAAGACGTGCCGATGGATTTCCCCGAAGGCCTCGGTCTGTTCTGCATCTGCGAGCGTGAAGACCCGCGCGATGCGTTCGTTTCCAATACCTACGCCAGCCTGGATGAGTTGCCGCAAGGCAGCATCGTCGGCACCTCCAGCCTGCGCCGTCAGGCTCAGTTGCTGACCCGCCGCCCGGACCTCGAAATCCGCTTCCTGCGCGGCAACGTCAACACGCGCCTGGCCAAGCTTGATGCTGGCGAATACGACGCCATCATTCTTGCAGCCGCCGGCCTGATTCGTCTGGGCTTCGAAGATCGCATCACCTCGGCAATCAGCGTCGACGACAGCCTGCCGGCCGGTGGCCAAGGCGCAGTCGGCATCGAATGCCGCAGCGTTGACAGCGAAATTCACGCGTTGCTGGCGCCGTTGCATCACCAGGACACCGCAACCCGCGTGACCGCGGAACGTTCCCTCAACAAGCATCTGAATGGCGGCTGCCAAGTGCCGATTGCCTGCTATGCCGTGCTTGAAGGTGAGCAGATCTGGTTGCGCGGTCTGGTAGGCGATCCGAGTGGTGGCTTGCTGCTCAGCGCCGAGGCCCGTGCGCCACGTGGCGATGCTGAAGCCTTGGGCGTGCAAGTGGCTGAAGACTTGCTGAGCCAGGGTGCCGACGACATTCTCAAGGCAGTCTATGGCGAGGCAGGTCACGAGTGACGAGCTGGCGCCTGCTGCTGACGCGCCCTGCGGATGAGTCGGTGGCGCTGGCCAGTGTTTTGTCGCAGGCGGGGATTTTCAGCAGCAGCTTGCCGCTTCTGGAGATCAAGCCGATTCCTGTCTCTGACACAATGCGCGAGGTGATTCAGGGGCTGGATCGTTACTGTGCGGTGATCGTGGTCAGTAAACCAGCCGCCAGAATGGGCGTCGACCTGCTCAATCAGTATTGGCCACAGCCACCGTCCCCACGCTGGTTCAGCGTGGGTGCGGCGACTGCGCAGATCCTGGCGGATAACGGGTTGGACGTGAGTTTCCCCGCCGAGGGCGATGACAGCGAAGCCTTGCTCGAACTTCCCTCGTTGCGCGAGGCGATTGCCCGACCCGATCCGCGGGTGCTGATCCTGCGCGGGGAGGACGGGCGCGAGTTGCTGGCTGAGCGTTTGCGCAAGCTTGGTGCTAGTGTCGAGTATCTGGAGTTATACCGTCGTGGATTGCCTCACTACCCGTCGACGCTGCTGCCTGAGCGGATCGAAGCGGAACGCTTGAACGGGCTGGTGGTCAGCAGTGGACAGGGTTTTGAGCACCTGCGCCAATTGGCGGGCGATGCCTGGCCTGAAATGGCGCAGTTGCCGTTGTTTGTTCCAAGCCCCAGGGTCGCCGAGCTGGCACGTGCCGCCGGGGCCCAAACAGTTGTGGATTGTCGTGGCGCCAGTGCCGCGGCTTTGCTGACGGCGTTACGGGAGCATCCCGAACCCGTTCTCTAATGCAAAGGATGGATACGTGAGCGAAACAGCCTTGCCTAAAGATGACGTGCTGCCGGCGCTTGAAGCGCCGGTTGAAACTCCACCACCTGCCACAGTGCAGCGCCGGGGCAATGGGCTGGCAATCGTCGCGCTGCTGCTGGGCGCCGCCGGTGTTGCCGTGGGCGGTTGGGGTGTCTGGCAGGTGCGTCACCTGCAAGCCAATACTCAACAGCAGTTGAGCCAGGTCCAGGCGTTGAACGATCAGGCGCAGAGCCTGAAACTCAATGAACAACGCTTGAGCGCGCGCCTTGAACAAATGCCAGCGGCCGAAGAACTGGACGCTCGCAGCCGTCTGGTGACGCAGTTGCAAGGCGATCAGCAACGCTTGAATCAGCGTCTGGAAACGGTCCTCGGTGCGAGTCGCAAGGATTGGCGTCTGGCCGAAGCCGAGCACTTGTTGCGTCTGGCCAGCCTGCGCCTTTCTGCGTTGCAGGACATCAGCAGCGCCCAGGCCCTGGTGCAGGGCGCCGATGAAATCCTGCGCGAACAGAACGATCCGGGTGCTTTCGCCGCTCGCGAGCAAGTGGCCAAAACCTTGGTGGCACTGCGCAGCACTGAACAGCCGGATCGCACCGGGTTGTTCCTGCGACTGGGCGCGCTGCGCGATCAGGTCATCGACCTCACCGAGCTGGCCCCCGAGTACAAGGACCGCGGCGAATCGCTGTTGGGCCTGACGGCCGATGGCGACGGTGCCAGTCGTTGGGCGCAGTGGTGGGACCAGATTTCGCGCTACATCCGCATCGACTTCAATGCCGACAAGAATGTTCGCCCATTGCTGGCAGGGCAGAGCCTGAGTCAGGTACGTCTGGCGCTGAGCCTGGCGCTGGAGCAGGCGCAATGGGCCGCGCTCAATGGTCAGGCCGCGGTCTACACCCAGGCGCTGGCAGAGGCGCGGGATGTCCTGACGGGTAACTTCAACCCGGACAACCCTCAGAGCAAGGTGATGCTTGAACAGGTGGGCGAGTTGAGCAAGCAGCCCGTCACTGTGGTCACACCAGACCTGACCGGGACACTGAGTGCGGTTCAGGGTTATCTGGAGCGGCGTAACGTCAACGCCGAAGACTCGATCAAACCGATGGCAAAACCGGCCGCGAACCCTGCGCAGGAGGCCACGCCATGAAACGCCTCTATGTGATCGTATTCCTGGTCATCGCCGCAGCCGCCGCACTGGGCCTGGCGATTGCCGAGCATTCCGGTTACGTGCTGATCGCCTACAAGACCTTCCGTTATGAAGCGAGCCTGTGGGCCACCCTGGCGTTGGTCGCGGTGCTCTGGCTGGTGTTCTGGGGCATCAAGGCGTTGATCGAGCTGGTGACGACTTCCAGCGGCGTGGTCAATCCGTGGTCGCGGCGCAATCGCAGTCGACGGGTGCAAGTGGCGATCGAGCACGGTCAGCTGGACCTGGCGGAAGGACGCTGGGCCAGTGCACAACGTCATCTGCATCGCGCTGCCGAAGCCGAACGCCAGCCTCTGCTCTACTACCTCGGGGCCGCACGCGCCGCCAATGAACAAGGTCACTACGAGGAATGCGACAACTTGCTGGAGCGCGCCCTCGAGCGCCAGCCCCAGGCCGAGTTGGCGATTGCTTTGAGTCACGCCCAGTTGCAGAACGACCGCGGCGACACGGAAGGCGCCCTGGTGACGCTGCAAGCCATGCACGAGCGTCATCCTCATAATGTCCAGACCCTGCGCCAGTTGCAGCGTCTGCATCAGCAGCGCGGCGACTGGTCGGCGGTGATTCGGCTGCTGCCGGAGCTGCGCAAGGATAAAGTCTTGCCGCCCGCCGAACTGGCCGATCTGGAACGCCGGGCGTGGGGTGAAAACCTTTCCCTGGCTGCGCATCAGGAAGCGGATGGCACGGTAGGTTTGCAATCGCTCAATCGCGCCTGGCAGCAACTCACCTCGGCTCAGCGCCAGGAGCCTCAGTTGGTGCTGGCCTACGCGGAGCAGCTGCGGCAACTGGGCGCACAGATCGAAGCGGAGGAGGTTTTGCGCACGTCGCTCAAGCGCAAGTACGACAGTCATCTGGCTCGTCTCTACGGCCTGGTGCGCGGTAGCGATCCGGCTCGACAACTGCAAACGGCCGAGGGCTGGCTCAAGGATCATCCAGCCGACCCAAGCCTTCTGCTGACACTCGGCCGCCTGTGCCTGCAAAGCAGTCTGTGGGGCAAGGCGCGGGACTATCTGGAAAGCAGCTTGCGGGTGCAGCGCAACCCGGAAGCCTGTGCGGAACTGGCGCGGCTGCTCGCGCAGCTCGGCGACACCGAGCGCAGCAATCAGTTGTTCCAGGAAGGCCTGGGTCTGCTGGACGAGCGCCTGCTGGCAGCACCACTCCCAGCGCCCGTTTACGCCTGAAACAATCCCCTTGCATAGCAGCTGGCGCAGCCTGCGTCCGGCTGCGAAGCAGTCGTAAAACGAGCGCCAAGGTTTCATCAGGCTTATCGCGTTTAAATTTATGACGACTGCTTCGCAGCCGGACGCAGGCTACGCCAGCGGCTACAGGGGCGGGAGCCGTTCTTGGGCGCTATCCGGCCGCTGGAATCTCGTTGAATGTTTAGCGTTGTAGCCCCTGATCGGCTTTGTCCTACAGGGGACTACATCAAGTCCTCTCGACGCTGTCGGGAATTCCCTACACTTCTGGTGAAGTGTCCGTGCCGGCCTGCCTTGAAAGGCTGGCGCGCTTTCCTCTACCGTAACCGCCTGTCTCTACTGTTACGGATAAGCCATGTTTTTGGCCTGCTCACGCTCCTTGTTTTTCATGGCTTTTATTGCAGGTGCCCTGGCCTTGGGCGTTTCCTATTACCTGGAATATGCAATCGGCCTCAAGCCTTGCGGGTTATGCCTTTTGCAGCGAGTCTGCCTGGCGTTGTTTACCGGTGTCTGCCTGACGGCTTCGGTGCATGGCCCTGGTCGCTTCGGGACTTTTCTTTATTGGCTGCTGGGTTTGTCATGCAGTCTCGCCGGTATGGTCACGGCGTGGCGGCAAGTCTTGTTGCAAAGCGATCCGGCGCATCAGCTATCGACCTGCTCCACCAATCCGCAGGCCCTATACGAGAACCTGCCCTGGCTGTGCAAAGTGACGCGAATGTTCAAAGGGGACGAAGATTGCGCAGAAATTTCCTGGACGCTGTTCGACCTGAGCATCCCGGAATGGAGTCTGCTGCTCTTCGTGGCGGTGACAATTCTGGGTGTTTATCAACTGCTGCGCGTTGTCTGGCTGGCCTGCGAGCGACCGCTCAGCGGCGTGTCGTCGCACCGGGGGCTGGCGGGTGATTAAACACTTGTATGAACTTTATCTCCTGCGTACCTTGAAGCCATTGTCGCGCGGGCATAATCTGGCCCGCACGTGTCATTGGAATTATGTTGCTCGATGACGCTCTGCCTGGTCGATTCTTGATTTTCAAGTCTGCGACAGGTGTAGGGCAGCATGACCCACAAGGGAAGAGAGATCACCATGCTCGAAAGTTGTCAGAATGCTCAGGAACGTTGGGGTGGAGTGCATCTGCTGATCGATCGCTGGTTGCAGGAGCGTCACGAACTGGTTCGGGCCTACGATGCTCTCGGTGCCAAGCCAGAGGCTTTGGGCGAAAACCGAAAGCCGTTGCAGGAATTCTGCGGCGTGCTGGTCGATTACGTGTCTGCGGGGCACTTCGAGATCTACGAACAGCTGACCGGCGAAGCCAAGGCGTTTGGCGATACTCGCGGGCTGGAGCTGGCCGAGACGATTTACCCGCGCATCGACGTCATCACCGAGAAGCTGCTGGCGTTCAATGACCTGTGTGATGCAGGCAAGTGCGTCGCGGAGAAATTCAAGGAGCTGGGCGGGCTGTTGCACGAACGCTTCGAACTGGAAGATTGCCTGATCGAAGTGCTGCACACTGCTCACAAGGAAGAGGACCCGGTTCAGGCCTGAACCTCTCCTGCAAGACTAAAAAACGGTGCGCCATGCGCGCCGTTTTTCGTTCCCGGCTTTCAGCTTGTGGCGCCACGCAATTCGACTTCGAATACCAGCGGTGTGAACGGCGCGATCAGGTCGCCAGCACCGTCCGCGCCATAGGCTTGGGAAGATGGAATCACCAGGCGCCATTTCGCACCCACTGGCATGTTTTGCAGTGCGCTGCGCCAGCCGCTGATCACACTATCCAGACTGAACCACTGCGGCTTGCTGTTCTGATCGAACACCGTGCCGTCGGGAAGGCGTCCAACATATAAAACTTCGACCTTGCCATTAGGGCCAGCCTTGGCCCCCGTGCCCGGCGCCAACTCGGTCAGCAAAATTCCATCCGCCAGTTCACGGACACCCGGTTTGGCTTTTTCCTCGGTGAGGAACCGCTGCTCTTTTTCCAGCGCGACTTCACTTTGCGCGACGGCGGGTTGCTCCGCGACCTGGGCTTCGTGCTCGGCCAGAATCTGTTCGATCTGCTCGTCTTTCAATGCCAGAGGCTTGCCTTGATAGGCTTGTTGCAGACCGTCGAGCAATGCCTGGAGTTGTAGATCCGGCACCTCTTGGCGCAAGCGCTCACCCAGGCTCGCACCCAGGCTGTAAGCAAGATCGTGAGCCTCATTTGGGGTGGTTTTTTCGGCAGCCTGGGCCACGGAAAAACACACACACAACGATAAAAAAAAGTAGCGCGACATGGGCACACTCCGATCTGAGATGCGGTGGATTATGCCAGTGTGAATGCGCTCGAAGGTGAACTGGTTTTGCGCGAGCGCAGAAGAATTTCAATCTGTTGCAACGCAGCGCTTTCGATACTGTCAACATGCCCTAGCGGCGGTGTCAGCAGAGGTCTAGTATGAGCCGCACCCACGTCAGCCAGGAGGTAAACCATGTCGGCCACCAAGAAGCCTGTAAATACCCCGTTGCACTTACTCCAACAACTCTCGGGCAGCCTGCTCGAGCATTTGGAAAACGCTTGTTCCCAAGCCTTGGCTGATGCTGAAAAACTGCTCGCCAAACTGGAAAAGCAGCGCGGAAAAGCGCAGGAAAAACTGCACAAATCCCGTACCAAATTGCAGGACGCTGCGGCTGCCGGTAAAGCCAAGGCACAAACCAAAGCGAAGGGTGCGGTGAAAGAGCTTGAGGACTTGCTCGATGCCCTCAAGGATCGTCAATCCGAAACGCGTAGCTACATTCTGCAACTCAAGCGGGACGCTCAAGAAAGCCTGAAACTGGCCCAGGGCGTCGGTCGTGTACAAGAGGCTGTCGGCAAGGCGTTGTCCCTGCGTTCGGCCAAGCCTGCTGCAGCACCTGCCAGGAAAGCTGCTGCCAAACCGGCTGCTGCAAAAGCACCGGCCAAGCCTGCTGCCAAGGCGCCGGTGAAAGCCGCCGCCAAGCCAGCAGCAAAACCAGCAGCGAAAAAAACCGTCGCTGCCAGCGCTGCGAAACCGGCTGCTAAAACGACGGCTGCCAAGCCTGCCGCCGCCAAGCCAGCCATTGCAAAAACGGCTGCTGCAAAACCAGCAGTGGCGAAAACCGCCGCAGCAAAACCAGCTGCAAAAACGGCCGCTAAACCTGCCGCTAAACCTGCAGCAAAACCAGCTGCCAGAACCGCTGCGGCGAAACCTGCTGCCAAGCCGGCTGCGAAACCTGTCGCGGCTAAAACTGGTGCAAAACCAGCGGTAAAAGCTGCTGCAAAACCAGCCGCTAAACCGGCAGCAAAACCTGCTGCGGCTAAACCTGCCGCTGCTGCCAAGCCGGCCACCGCCAGCGCTGCAAAACCTGCCGCAGCCAAACCTGCTGCCAAGCCAGTCGCGGCCAAGCCTGCTGCAAAACCGGCGGCCAAGCCTGCTGCCAAACCAGTGGTGAAAAAACCTGTTGCCGCCAAGCCGGCCGCCACGCCAGTTGCCAAGCCAGCCAACCCGGCTCCGGTGGCAACGTCTGCTTTAGCAGCAGCCACCTCGACAGCCACGCCAGCGCCAACGCCGGCCGCCGCATCGATTGCAGCAACCACCCCAACCAGCGCTTCCTAAGTGCCGGTTGCCGCGACGCGCAGCTGATGCAGCGCGTCGCGGTCCAGGTGGGCGGCACCCGCCGCCACACCTTCCAGCCAGGCCGTTAGATCGGTCGCCTCACACTGCGGCCAACTCTGCGCCGATCGCTCCAGTCGCAACAACAGATGTCGCTCGGCCTCCAGTTCCAGTGTCTTCACTTGTTCGCGCAACGTATTCAGCTCGGCGTCCTCAATCGCGACGGTTTTCCATTGCATGCGCAATGCTCGCAGCGGTCGCACGACATCGGCGTCCCAAGGCTCGGCAATGTCGCGAAGCAGCTGCAATCGTTGCTCATTGCAGGTGACGCCTCGGTCTCCCAGCCATAACCCACAGAGCAGAAGGCACACATTCACGCCTGCCGACTGCAATTGCAGACACGCGTCTTCAACACCGGGACGGGCGTAGGTGGTAAGGGAAAAGCTCCACAGGTCAGAGGACATAGTGCTACTCGCGCCAGTTGCGAGCGAAGCTGGTAGACTCCGCCGCCATTATGATTCGACTTCAGAACCTGACTTTACAGCGTGGCCCGCAACGTCTGCTAGAAGACGCCGAGCTGACCCTGCACGCCGGCCACAAAGCCGGCCTCATCGGTGCCAACGGCGCCGGCAAATCGAGCCTGTTCGCCTTGATCCGGGGCGAACTGCACCCGGACTCGGGTGACTGCTTCTTGCCGGCCGACTGGCGCATCGCCCACATGCGTCAGGAAATCGAGACCCTCGAACGCCTGGCGGTCGACTACGTGCTCGATGGTGACCTGCGCCTGCGTGAGGTGCAACGCGACCTCGCGGCGGCCGAAGCATCGCATGACGGCGCGGCTCAGGCCCGCCTGCACTCGGAACTCGACAGCGCCGACGGCTACACCGCCGACGCGCGGGCTCGAAAGCTGCTGGCCGGCCTTGGGTTCACCAATGAGCAGATGGATCGGCAAGTAGGAGATTTCTCCGGTGGCTGGAGGATGCGTCTGAACCTGGCGCAGGCTTTGATGTGCCCCTCGGACCTGCTGCTGCTCGACGAACCGACCAACCACTTGGACCTCGACGCCATCATCTGGCTCGAAGAATGGCTGAAAAGCTATCCCGGCACCTTGCTGTTGATTTCCCACGACCGGGACTTCCTCGATGCCGTGGTCGATCACGTGGCCCACGTCGATCAGCGCAAGATCACCCTCTACCGCGGTGGTTACAGCGCCTTCGAACGTGCCCGTGCCGAACGCCTGGCCCAGCAACAGCAGGCCTACGAGAAGCAGCAGGCGCAACGTGCGCACATGGAAAGCTACATCGCCCGCTTCAAGGCCCAGGCCACCAAGGCCCGTCAGGCCCAGAGCCGGATCAAGGCGCTGGAGCGGATGGAGGAGCTGTCCGCCGCCCACGTCGATTCGCCGTTCGACTTCGTCTTCCGCGAATCGCAGAAAATCTCCAGCCCGCTGATCGACCTGTCGGACGCTCGCCTGGGTTATGGCGACAAAGCCGTGCTGGAGAAGGTCAAGCTGCAACTGACCCCCGGCGCGCGGATCGGCTTGCTCGGCCCGAACGGCGCCGGTAAGTCGACCCTGATCAAAAACCTCGCCGGTGAACTCTCGCCGTTGGCCGGTCGCCTGACCCGTGGCGAGAACACCGTCGTGGGCTACTTCGCCCAGCATCAGCTGGATTCCCTCGATTCCAAGGCCAGCCCGTTGCTGCACTTGCAGCGCCTGGCACCGACCGAACGCGAACAAACCCTGCGCGACTTCCTCGGCGGTTTCGACTTCCGGGGTGCGCGCATCGATGAGCCGGTGCTGAATTTCTCCGGTGGCGAAAAGGCCCGTCTGGCCTTGGCGCTGATCGCCTGGGATCGGCCGAACCTGTTGCTGCTCGACGAACCGACCAACCACCTGGACCTGGAAATGCGCCTGGCGCTGACCATGGCCCTGCAGGAATTCAGTGGCGCCGTGCTGGTGGTCTCCCACGATCGTCATCTGCTCAAAAGCACCACCGATAATTTCTATCTGGTGGCCGACGGCAAGGTCGAGGAGTTCGACGGCGACCTGGAAGACTACGCCCGCTGGCTGGTCGACTACCGTCAGCGCAATGCCCCGGTCAGCAACACCCCGGTCAACCCGGACAAGACCGACAAGAAAGCCCAGCGCCAGGCCGCTGCTGCGTTGCGTCAGCAACTGGCACCGCACAAGCGTGAGGCTGACAAGCTCGAAGCCGAGTTGGGCAAGCTGCACGAGAAACTGGCGAAGATCGATACCAGCCTCGGCGACAGCGACATTTACGAACCGGCGCGCAAGAACGATTTGCGCGATCTGCTGGCTGAACAGGCCAAGTTGAAGGTGCGTGAAGCCGAACTTGAAGAAGCCTGGATGGAAGCCCTGGAACTGCTCGAAAGCATGCAGGCGGAGCTGGAGGCGCTGTCCTGATGGAAGCGTTCAAGCTGCCGCTGCCGGCGGGGTGGGGCGAGCCGATCTGGTTCGCCGCACAAATCCTGCTGATCCTGTTGGCGGGTTACTTGGCCCAACGCTTCGTCGCTAAATGCCTGACTCGTCTTGGCGAGCGCTACCCGTTTCCACCGCAACTGCTGATGCCGCTGCGCGGCGGTTTGCGCTGGTTGATCATGGGCAGTGCGCTGATTTTCGTGTTGGAACGCCTCGGGGTTTCGGCCACGGTGCTCTGGACCGCGTTGTCCGGTTTTGTCGCGGTCGCGGCGGTGGCGTTTTTCGCCATGTGGAGCGTGCTCTCCAACCTGCTCTGCGCGATCCTGATCTTCACCGTCGGCCCGTTCCGCATCGGTGACGTCGTCGAGTTGGTGGACACCACCGACAAGCCCGGCGTCAAAGGTCGGGTGATGGCGATCAATCTGCTTTACACCACGCTGATTGAAGCGGAAGAACTCGGCACCGGCAGCGCCATGGTGCAAGTGCCCAACAGCCTGTTCTTCCAGCGTTCGGTTCGACGCTGGCGCGGCACGGATGTGTTTCCGTTGAGCGGGATCGAAAAGTAAGCCTTCTGTTGCCTGATGTACCGCTATCGCGGGCAAGCCCGCTCCCACAGGTTTTTGGGTTGGATTGCAGATTTGTGATCAGCCAGGATCCGTGTGGGGGCGGGCTTGCCCGCGATAGCGGCGTGTCTGACGACGAACTCTTCAAGCCAGACACCCGGGTCGGCAACCACAACATCCCTCAAAAATCGGTAGTCATGCGCCCAAAGCCGCATTAGCTTAGACGTCTGTCACGAGTCTGAGTCGAGGTGTGCAATGGAGCTTCAAACATGGCTGGCGTTTTTTGCCGCCTGCTGGGTGATCAGTCTGTCTCCCGGTGCCGGCGCCATTGCGTCGATGTCCAGCGGTCTGCAATACGGTTTCTGGCGCGGTTACTGGAACGCCCTGGGCCTGCAACTGGGCCTGGCGGTGCAGATCGCGATTGTCGGCGCCGGTGTGGGCGCGATTCTCACGGCATCAGCCACCGCTTTTTACGCGATCAAATGGTTCGGTGTGGCGTACCTGGTTTACCTCGCGATCAAGCAATGGCGTGCGCTGCCCAGCGACATGAGCGACGACGCGGCAGTGCGTCAGATCGGCAAGCCTCTGGCTTTGGTGTTCCGTGGATTCCTGGTCAACATCAGCAACCCCAAGGCGCTGGTGTTCATGCTGGCCGTGTTGCCGCAGTTCATTGATCCCCACGCGCCGCTGTTGGCTCAATACCTGATCATTGGCGTGACCATGGTCTGCGTCGACCTGATCGTCATGGCCGGGTACACCGGGTTGGCATCGAAGGTACTGCGCCTGTTGCGCACGCCCAAGCAGCAAAAACGCATGAACCGCACGTTTGCCGGGCTGTTCATCGGTGCGGCGGCGTTTATGGCGACATTGCGCAAAGCTGCGGTGTAAACCTCTCAAGGAAGACGCGATCCATTGTGGCGACGGGGTTTACCCCCGTTCGGCTGCGAAGCAGTCGTAAAACCGGCAACCGAGGTTTACCTGATGCATCGATATTGCTGGGATTGGGGCCGCTTCGCGACCCAACGGGGGCAAGCCCCCTCGCCACATTGGAATGTCAGCCTGGATATCAGCGCAGGATGACCGGCGCCGTATCCGGCGGCAGGTCATTGCGTGGCTGCGGTTGCCCTGAGGGCACATAACTGCCATCCCCGAGCTGTTCGCTCAACTGGCGAGCGACGTCCTCGCCCAACGACCTCGACACGTCCCGCACTACCCGTGGCCGGTTGAGCGAAACGTGGATATCCCGATCATTCACCAGTTTGGTGTCCTGCGCTTCGCCCATGGCCGTGAACGCCGAGGTGATCTCGTAGGTGTTGGTGTTGATCAGGCTGAAATCCGCCACCAGGGTCAGTGCCAGCACCGCCGAGTAGCTGTCGGTGTTGGCCAGCTCATTCATGTCCTGGGTGAAGTCGATGTCCGACAGCGTGCCGAACAGCACGTAGTCGGCACCTTTGAAGTGGCCGGCCTTGATGCGTTTGATCACATCGTACACATCGCTTTTGGCGCCCGCAGTGTAGGGCGTGCCCTGGATCAGCTGGAACATCCCGGTCTTGAGCATCTGGCCTTTGATGTCACCGCTGAATCGGCGGATCTCGGTCTGTTCCAGGTAGCTGTTCTGCGTGGTGTATTCGTCGTAACTGGACGAGCCACTGGCGCCGTAATAGTCCTGCTGCTGATTGTCCCGGGCCGAGATCACGTGGACGTATTGATCCACGCTGGCCTCGTAGGCGAGGTCGGTGACAGCGATTTTCGGGGCCGCCTGTACGCCAACGGCGCAGGCCAGGGCCATGATGCCAATCCATGCACGCATTGCTTAGCGCTCCGTAGTCTTGCGGATTTCTTTCTCGTCCATCCACTCGGCCAGCCCGCTTTCGACATCGATCAACTGCAGACTGAATTTGTAGAAGACATCCTTGTAATCGTTGCTGCGTTTGACGATGGAGCTGATCGAGCCTTCCAGACGATAACGGGCGGCGATCATGTTGCCGGTTTTGGCCACCGTGCTCTTCTTGTACAGACCGCTCTGGTTTTGCAATTTCAGATGGTCGACCTGGCTCTGCATGTCTGTATTGTCGCTGGCAAAGCGCGCGGTGCCGGAACGCATCAGCTGGGTCTTGATCGACGTGGTGATTTCCCGGGTGTCGATGTATTCGCTGGTCTTGTTCATCACGTCGTACACCTGAACCACCGGGCGGCCCTTCAGAACGCCGGACTGGGCGAGGGAACGGGTCATGCTTTCCGCGATCATCTGCAGGTCGGTCGAGCCGAACTCGTTGGTCACCAGTTCCACGGCTTTCGGGTCGCCATAGCTGATGTTGCCGCTGCCCAATACCGGCGAGCGGTT
Source organism: Pseudomonas sp. NPDC099000 (assembly GCF_044759925.1). Classification (NCBI taxonomy): domain Bacteria; kingdom Pseudomonadati; phylum Pseudomonadota; class Gammaproteobacteria; order Pseudomonadales; family Pseudomonadaceae; genus Pseudomonas; species Pseudomonas sp. NPDC099000. The sequence continues at coordinate 17,006 of NZ_JBIWAF010000004.1, read as the reverse complement.
TTCGGCGCAGCCACCGATCAGCAACGCGGTCAGGGTCAGGAACGTAGCGCGTAGAAACATGGGCGAGGTCTCAAAGGGGCGGTTCACGGCGTATTGATCTCCAGGCGGAAATCCACGGCTTGGGGCACGGGGGCGATGGCCGGTAGAAAACTGGTCTGCTCGGCATACAGGGTCAGGCTTTTCCAGGTGTCGGCGTCGGCCACCGCAAAACCTTCCGCCCCCAGCCAAAGATAGCGGTAATAGAGCGTTCGGTTGCGGGTATCCGTGTTGCTCAGCTGCGTGTTGACTGTCAGGAAACCGTTTTCCCTGGCCATGCGCATCGGGCCGATGGCCACGTTCTCGATCGGTCCGGTGGCCAGGACTTTGCTGGCGGCACTGCCCGGTTCCGGCGGAGGTGGCGGGGTGGCGCAACCGGCCAACAAGGCCAGCGCGACAATGGCGAAGCATTTCAATCCCATGAAAATCTCCGTTCAGGGTTGGGCAGGGCTGATGGCAGCCTGCGGTGCGGGAAGGGTGTCGAGCTGCAGGGCGACATCGGCGGCGAATCGGCGGTTACCCACCGCGCGCAGGCTGAAGGCTTGATGTGTCTGATCCACCTTGAACTTGACCGGAGTTGCGTCCGGCGCGTTGGGCAGCGTCAGTTGGTGCTGGCCTTTTTTGAGTCGCAGGCGGGCAACCAGTGCCTTGTCCGGCAACGTGCGCCAGCCGCGGGTGTCGGCATCTTCGCGTTGAAGCTGCTGCAGGATCGTTTCCTCAAGTTTCTCGGGCCTGTGTTTTTTCAGATAAGCCAGGTATTCGACATTGGATCGCGCGCGATGGAGCGTGCGTTGAATAATGCCCGGCATGTCGTCGCGCAAGGTACGTCGCGACATGTCGCCGAAGCTGTTGAGCAAGGTCAGCTTGTGTTTTTTGCCATCCACCGTGACGAAGTCCACAAGCGGCGTGGACGTGTCGGGGATGAGGATCGGGAACGACATGTTCGTGATATAGGTTTCGCCGTCGACGTCTACTGAAATCGGCACGCGCACCGAACTGCGCGCCGGTGCGAGGCCGGTTTGCACGATCAGCAGAACGTCGACCTCGCCGGCCTTCAACGGGGATTTGGCCAGGTTGCGCAAGGCTTGTTCGAGCAGCGGCGTATTGGGGCGCAGTTCGATGGCCTGGCGATAGCCCGGCGCGGCGAGGTCTTTCTCGTTCAGCGATTCATAAATGAAACCGGCGAGGTAATGGCTGAATGCACTCTGGTAGCTGTTCTTCAGCGCGATCACTTCGGGGGCGTCGAGGGTCGCTACCGGGTAACCCTGAAGGTCCTGGAATTTCAACGCGACCCCTTGTTCCTTCGCCTGGTTTTCCATTTCGAGGTATTGCTTGTCACGCTTGCCGGCAATGGTTGCTTCGCGCTCGTGGGTTTTCTTGATCATGACGCGCGCCAGTTCCGTTTCAGAGCCGGAGAGCAGCATCAGGGCCATTTGCGTGGTCAGGGCGACTCTCTCGAAATCGTAGCCATCGTATAAGCGCACCTTGTCGTTGGCGCTGTAACTGTTGAACTCGGTGAATTTTTTGAAGGGGACGAACATGGGCGAATTGTCCCACCCTTCGATCAACCGGTCGGCGTAGTCCCAATGTTGATAACTGTCGGGGAAATTGCCAGTGAGGCGCAGCAATTCGCCTTTTTCGAAGTGGTAAAGCAGGTCGCCGGGGGGAATGGGATTGTTGCGGTCGAGCACGGCAACCGCGCCATCGAGTTGCCCGGCCTTGAAATAATCGAGTGTCTCGTTCAGTTCCGCGTTGTAGTCACGCAGGGTGGGGCAGCCGCTCAGTAGCAAGCATGCACTGAGTAAAAACATGAAGCGCAGGCGGGTAGCCATTTGCTGTGTGTCTTCCTTGAAGATAAGCCGCCATGAGGCGGCAAATTATAGACTTGGATGATGGCACTTTGTTCCTGCACTCCAGCGGCGACCGCAGACAAAGCTTGAGTGAAAGTCATTGGAAGTGAACAATGTGTTACTTCGTATTTCCAATTGAGATTCATTCATGACTGCCCCGTCCCGTTTCCTGGCCTGGCTGGTGTTGCCGCTGTTTGCCATGTGCAGTTTCAATCTGTTGGCCGACACCGTGGAAGGCGCGCCGCAAGCCCTGCATTTGCTCGATTACATTGGCGCGGACTACCCGCAGACGGTGCGAGGGGGCAAGGTCATCGACGACTCCGAGTATCGCGAGCAGCTGGAATTCATCAAGGTGTTGCAAGGCTTGATCGCTGCGATGCCGGCCAAGCCGGAAAAACCCGCGCTGGAGCAGGGCGTCAGCACGCTGCTCAATGCCATCGCTGCCCGTCAGGACGGCGCGGACGTGGCCCGTCAGGCTCGCCAACTCGGTGCGAAACTGGCCGTGACCTATGAAGTCAGTCAGGCGCCGATCATCACCCCGGATCCGACCCGTGGTGCACCGCTTTACGCCCAGCACTGCTCGGTCTGCCACGGCGATACGGGGGCCGGTGACGGTCCGGCGGGTGTCGGTCTGACGCCGCCGCCGGCCAATCTGCGTGACACGGCGCGCCTGGATCACCTGAGCCTCTACGCGATCTACAGCACCTTGGGCCTGGGCGTCGAAGGCACGGACATGCCGGCCTTCGCAGATCAACTTGACGATCGTCAGCGTTGGGACCTGGCGACCTATATCGCCAGTTTCAGCGCCGATCCGGCCGTAGCCAAATCCGAAAAAACCTACAACATCGCCGACCTGACGCGTCAGACGCCGGCCGAAGTGCAGGCTGCCGATGGCCCGCAAGCCGCCGCGACGTTCCGTGCGCAGCGGGCGCAACCGCCGCAGGTCAAGCGTGGCCCGGCGCAGTTGCTCGACTACACCGCGGCAACCCTGGACAAAAGCCTCTTGGCCTACCGTGCCGGCGATCACGATCAAGCCTATGACTTGTCGGTGGCGGCTTATCTGGAAGGCTTCGAGTTGGTCGAGAGCTCGCTGGACAACGTCGACGCCAACGTGCGCAAGGACACCGAAAAGTCCCTGATGGCTTACCGTCAATCGTTGCAGGACGGTTTGCCGGTGGCCCAGGCCCAGCAGCGTCTGGACGCAGCCAAGGCCAAGTTGAAGGAGTCCGCCGGGTTGCTGGGCAGCGACGGCTTGAGCTGGTCCCTGAGCTACATCTCCGGGTTGCTGATTTTGCTGCGCGAAGGCCTGGAAGCGATTCTGGTGCTGGCGGCGATCCTGGCGTTCCTGCGCAATACCGGCCAGCAGTCGGCGGTGCGCAGCGTCAACGTCGGTTGGGGCCTGGCGTTGCTGGCGGGTCTGGCAACCTGGGCACTGGCGGCGTACGTGATCGATGTCAGCGGTTCGCAGCGTGAATTGCTGGAAGGTGCGACGGCACTGTTTGCCGCCGTCATGGTGCTCTGGCTCGGCGTGTGGATGCACGACCGTCGCCATGCGGCGGCATGGCAGGACTACATCAAGAGCAGCCTGGTGGGCGGCGGTGGACGCTTCGGCTTTGCGACGCTGGCGTTTTTCTCGGTGTATCGCGAGCTATTCGAGGTGATTCTGTTCTACGAAACCCTGTGGCTGCAGGCGGGGCCTGCGGGGCATAACGCAGTGTTGGCCGGTGGCGCAACGGCGCTGGTGTTGTTGGTCGGGCTGGCGTGGGTGATCCTGCGCGGCTCGCAGAAACTGCCGCTGTCGTTGTTCTTCAGCATCAACGCCGGTCTGCTGTGCGCGCTGTCGGTGGTGTTCGCCGGGCATGGCGTGAAGGCATTGCAGGAAGCCGGGATCTTCGGCACGCGGCCGGTACCGTTCTTTGACTTCGACTGGCTGGGGATTCACGCGGATGCGTATTCGCTGAGTGCTCAGGCGGTGGCGATCATTGCGATTATCGTGCTGTATGGCCGTAGCTGGATGGCGGAGAAGCGGCGGGTGCAGGTTTCTTAAAAGGCATTCGCTTCGCTCATAATCGCGAGCAGGCTCACTCCCACAGGATTGCGTATAACCTGTGGGAGCGAGCTGGCTCGCGATTTTTTTTGGAAGAGGTAAAAACAATGCGTGTCTGGATCGATGCCGACGCCTGCCCACGGGCGGCCAAGGATCTGGTGGTGAAATTCGCCCTCAAGCGTCAGTACGAAGTGGTGCTGGTGGCGGGGCAGCCGCAGATCAAACCGGGTCTGGCCCTGGTGAAGTTGATCGTGGTGCCAAGCGGTCCGGATGCCGCCGATGACTATCTGGTGGAACACGCGGTGCCGGGTGAACTGGTGATTTGCAGCGATGTGCCGCTGGCCGATCGGCTGGTGAAAAAGGGCGTTGCAGCGCTGGACCCACGGGGCAAGGAATTCGATGCGCAGAACATGGGCGATCGGTTGGCGGTGCGTAACCTGTTCACCGATCTGCGTGAACAGGGCCAGATGAGCGGCGGGCCGGCGCCGTTTGGTGAGCGCGAGAAGCAGGCGTTCGCCAATGCGCTGGACCGGATACTCACGCGGCTGACCCGCAAACCCTGAGCCTTGCAAAGCACCCTGTAGAGCGAGCCGGCTCCGGGCGGCGTTCCGACGATTGCGCCAGCACATTCAACATTGATGTCGACAGACTAACCGCTATCGTGAGCAGGCTCACTCCCACAATTTGACCGCGTTAAGCGTCATTCTCGTGGGTCAGCTCGAGCACGCGGTCGACCAGTTTGTTGATCCCCGATGCGGCTTCACTGATGCTCTGCGCCAGCATGTAGGCCGGGGTGCAGACCAGTTTACGGGCTTTGTCTTCGACAATGTCGCTCACCGCGCACTCCTTGTGGGTGGCGCCCATCTTGTTCATGGCGGCGGCGGTATCGGCGTCGTTGCCGATGGTGCAGGTCACGCCCGGGCCATAGATTTTCGCCGCCAGCGCTGGCGAAATGCAGATCAACCCCACCGGTTTGCCCGCTTCGGCAAACGCTTCGGTCAGTGCCAGGACATCCGGTTGAACCGTGCAGCCGGCGCCTTCGATGGCGAAGTTCGACAGGTTCTTGGCCGCGCCGAAACCGCCGGGCACGATCAGTGCGTCGAAGTCTTCTACGCTGGCCTCACGAATGTCCTTGATGTTGCCCCGGGCAATCCGCGCCGATTCCACCAGCACGTTGCGCGACTCGGGCATTTCGTCGCCGGTCAGGTGATTGATCACATGCAATTGCGAGATATTGGGGGCAAAGCACTGCACCTCGGCGCCACGCTGGTCCAGACGCAGCAAGGTAATCACGCTTTCATGGATCTCGGCGCCGTCGTACACGCCACAGCCGGAAAGGATCACTGCAATTTTTTTGCTCATGGGTTTTTCTCCAGATTCATGGCGTTAAATGTCCACTAATTTGTCACTCGTTGCCATAGGGTTAATTCGCGGCTACACCTAGCATCTGTCCTCAAGATTCCGATCAGGGCGCGTCAATGGACTTCATTCTGTATGCGGTGCCGTTTTTCTTTGTGCTGATTGCCGTCGAGCTGCTGGCGGACCGTTGGCGCGGGTTGAGCAATTATCGCCTGGCGGATGCGATCAACAGCATCAGCACCGGGGTGTTGTCGACCACCACGGGCCTGTTGACCAAAGGCGTCGGCCTGGTGACCTATGCGTTTGCCCTCAAGCATCTGGCGCTGTTCGAACTGTCGGCCGACAGCGTCTGGGTCTGGGTGTTTGCCTTCGTTCTCTATGACTTCTGCTACTACTGGCTGCACCGCATGGGCCATGAGCGCAACATCCTCTGGGCCGCGCACTCGGTGCACCACCAGAGTGAGGACTACAACCTCTCCACGGCCCTGCGCCAGACCAGTACCGGTTTCCTGCTGAGCTGGATTTTCTACCTGCCGATGGCGGTGTTCGGCGTGCCGCTGTTGGTGTTCATCAGCGTCGCCGCGCTGAACTTGCTCTATCAATTCTGGGTGCATACCAAACACATTCCCAAGCTCGGCTGGTTCGAGTGGTTCTTCGTCACGCCGTCCAATCATCGGGCTCACCATGCACAGAACGCTCTTTACATGGATCGCAACTACGGCGGGGTGTTCATTATTTGGGACCGTCTATTCGGCTCGTTCCAGGAAGAGGACGACAACGAACCGGTGATTTTCGGCGTGACCACGCCGTTGGCGAGCTGGAATCCGTTGTGGGCGAACGTGCAGTTTTACGCGCAGCTTTGGGATGACGCGCGACGGGCTGAAAGCAAATGGGACAAGCTGCGGATCTGGTTCATGCGCACCGGTTGGCGGCCGGCGGATGTGGCGGCCCGCTACCCGATGAACAAACCGGACCTGAGTCAGTTCCGCAAATTCGAGGTGCCGCTGGACGGGCGTCAGCAGGTCTATGTGGCGTTGCAGTTCTGCGTCTACATCGCGCTGGGCAGCTACTTGATGAACCTTGAGCCTCGTTTGCCGACCGCCGCGCTGGCGTTGGGCTGGGGCGCGGTGGCGTTGGGCCTGTTTACGTTGGGCATGGCCCTGGAGAATCGCCCGCAGGCAGTGAGGCTGGAGCTGCTGCGGCTGGCATCGAATGTGCCGCTGGTGTGGCTGGCGCCGGTGGTCGGGCTGTGGCCGGCCAGCGCGGTGGGCTGGATCGGCCTGCTCAGCTACAGCCTGCTCAGCGGCATCGGTCTCTACTGTTGCAGGGACCGCTTCACTCGATTGGCGTCTTAGTCTCGGCGGTCTTGGCCAGCTCGGCTTGCTCGTCGGCGTAGATCTTCTTCGCCAGACGGGCATTCTTGAAGCGCCGGCGCAGCCACAGGCCCAGGCCCAACAGCAACAGGGCGCCGAGCACCCACAGCTCGTACTTCTTGACGCTGCCCAGCATGCCTTCCAGCACCGCGCCGAAGTGATACGCCGCTGCGGCCAGTGCGGCCGCCCAGATCGCGGCACCAATCCCGTTGAGCAGCAGATAACGCCCCGGCGGATATCCCGACAGGCCGATCGCCACCGGCATGACCGTGCGCAATCCATAGACGAAGCGGAAGCTCAGCACCCAGATGTCCGGGTGTTTGCGGATATGTTCCAGCGCCCGGTCACCCATCATTTGCCAGCGTGGTTTGCGCGCGAGCAATTTGCGGCCGTGTTTGCGCCCGAGGAAATACCACAGCTGATCGCCGGCATAACTGCCACAGAACGCCACGATCGTGACGATCGTGATGTCCATGTATCCACGGAACGCGAGGAAGCCTGCGAGCACCAGGATGGTTTCGCCTTCGAAGAACGTGCCGAGAAAGAGGGCGAAGTAGCCGAATTCCTGAAGAAATTGTTGGAGCATTGTCTGGATGCTGGCGAAATGAACGCGCAGCCTAACCCTTCGGGCACATTCATGAAAGTGTCCAAATGTGTCTCGACGTGAACATTTCCTACAAGGACAATGGAATGCGACTACCTGTCGCGGGGGTGCACATAACTGTAATACCACGGTCATAATGGCCGCTTATAACTGTCACGCTCGCCCGTCAGCGCGGGCTCAGGAGTCTGCCGTGAGCTTTACCCCCGCCAACCGTTTGTTTCCTGCAACCCGCCTGCGTCGCAACCGTCGTGATGATTTCTCGCGTCGACTGGTCCGTGAAAACGTTCTGACCGTCGATGACCTGATCCTGCCGGTGTTCGTGCTGGACGGTGAAAACCGTCGCGAAGCGGTGGCGTCGATGCCGGGCGTCGAGCGCCTGACCATCGATCTGTTGCTCGAAGAAGCGGCCAAGTGGGTCGCGCTGGGGATTCCGGCGCTGGCGCTGTTCCCGGTCACGCCGCCGGAACTCAAGTCCCTGGACGCCGCTGAAGCCTGGAACCCGAACGGCATCGCCCAACGCGCCACCCGCGCCTTGCGTGCGCAGTTCCCGGAGCTGGGGGTGATCACCGACGTTGCGCTCGACCCGTTTACCACTCACGGTCAGGATGGCATCCTCGATGAAGAAGGCTACGTGCAGAACGACATCACCGTCGACGCACTGGTCAAGCAGGCGCTATCCCACGCCGAAGCCGGCGCTCAGGTGGTGGCCCCGTCGGACATGATGGACGGTCGCATCCAGGCGATCCGCGAAGCGCTGGAGCTGGCCGATCACGTCAATGTGCGGATCATGGCCTACTCGGCCAAGTATGCCAGCGCCTATTACGGCCCGTTCCGCGACGCGGTGGGTTCGGCGCTGAACCTGGGCAAGGCCAACAAGGCCTCTTATCAGATGGACCCGGCCAACAGCAACGAAGCCCTGCACGAAGTGGCGGCGGACTTGTCAGAAGGCGCGGACATGGTCATGGTCAAGCCAGGCATGCCGTATCTGGACATCCTCTACCGGGTCAAAGAAGAATTTAAAGTGCCGACCTTTGTTTATCAGGTCAGCGGTGAATACGCCATGCACATGGCGGCCATCCAGAATGGCTGGTTGAGTGAAGGGGTTATCCTCGAATCCCTGACCGCTTTTAAACGTGCAGGCGCTGATGGCATCCTGACTTACTTTGCCGTGCGTGCCGCTCAATTGTTACGAGAGCAGAAATAGCCCTCCCAGGAACATTCCATGAATACCGAAGGACTCACTGAAGTTGCCGTAAAAGAAGCTCAACCCGTGGTCGAGCACATCGCCGAGACCCCGCCGGAGCTGGAGCCCGCTCCACCCGCAGTGGCGGCCGAAACCGCAACAGCGGCACCGGCGATTGCCATTCCCGGTCTGGATGACAGCAGCCTGTATATCCATCGCGAGCTATCGCAACTGCAGTTCAACATCCGCGTGCTGGAACAGGCGCTGGATGAGTCCTACCCGTTGCTGGAGCGGCTGAAGTTTCTGCTGATCTTCTCCAGCAACCTGGACGAGTTCTTCGAGATTCGCGTGGCCGGCCTGAAGAAGCAGATCACCTTCGCCCGTGAACAGGCCGGGGCCGATGGCCTGCAACCGCATCAGGCCCTGGCCCGCATCAGCGAGCTGGTACACGGTCACGTCGACCGCCAGTACGCGATCCTCAATGACATTCTGTTGCCGGAACTGGAAAAACATCAGGTCCGCTTCATCCGTCGGCGTCATTGGACCACCAAGATCAAAACCTGGGTGCGCCGCTATTTCCGCGACGAGATCGCGCCGATCATCACCCCGATCGGCCTCGACCCGACGCACCCGTTCCCGTTGCTGGTGAACAAGAGCCTGAACTTCATCGTCGAGCTCGAAGGCATTGACGCCTTCGGCCGCGATTCCGGTCTGGCGATCATCCCCGCGCCACGTCTGCTGCCGCGCGTGATCAAGTTGCCGGAAGAAGTGGGCGGCGCGGGCGACAACTATGTGTTCCTGTCGTCGATGATCCACGCGCACGCCGATGACCTGTTCCAGGGCATGAAGGTCAAGGGCTGCTATCAGTTCCGCCTGACCCGAAACGCCGACCTCGCGGTCGATACCGAAGACGTGGAAGACCTGGCCCGCGCCCTGCGCGGCGAGTTGTTCTCCCGTCGTTACGGTGACGCGGTGCGCCTGGAAGTCGCCGACACCTGCCCGAAACTCCTGTCCGACTACTTGCTCAAGCAGTTCAACCTGCACGAGACCGAGCTGTATCAGGTCAACGGTCCGGTCAACCTGACCCGCCTGTTCAGCATCACCGGTCTGGACAGTCAGCGAGCGCTGCAATACACGCCGTTCACGCCGCAGATCCCGAAACTGCTGCAAAACAGCGAGAACATCTTCAGCGTGATCAGCAAGCAGGACATCCTGTTGCTGCACCCGTTCGAGTCATTCACCCCGGTGGTCGACCTGCTGCGCCAGGCTGCCAAGGACCCGCATGTACTGGCGGTCCGTCAGACCCTGTACCGCTCCGGCGCCAACTCGGAAATCGTTGATGCGCTGGTCGATGCCGCGCGTAACGGCAAGGAAGTCACTGCGGTGATCGAGTTGCGTGCGCGCTTCGATGAAGAGTCCAACCTGCAACTGGCCAGCCGTCTGCAAGCGGCCGGTGCGGTGGTTATTTACGGCGTGGTCGGCTTCAAGACCCACGCCAAGATGATGCTGATTCTGCGTCGCGAGGCCGGCGAGATCGTGCGTTATGCGCATTTGGGCACGGGCAACTACCACGCGGCCAACGCCCGTCTGTACACCGACTACAGCTTGCTGACCTCCGATGACGCCTTGTGCGAAGACGTCGGCAAACTGTTCAGCCAGCTGATCGGCATGGGTAAAACCCTGCGCATGAAGAAGCTGCTGCACGCGCCGTTCACGTTGAAGAAGGGCATGCTCGACATGATTGCCCGCGAAACCCAGTTCGCCCTCGACGGCAAACCGGCGCACATCATCGCCAAGTTCAACTCGCTGACCGATCCGAAGATCATCCGCGCACTGTACAAGGCCAGTCAGTCCGGGGTGCGTATCGATCTGGTGGTGCGCGGGATGTGCTGCCTGCGGCCGGGCATCGCCGGGGTCTCGCACAACATCCACGTGCGCTCGATCATCGGTCGCTTCCTGGAGCACACCCGGGTCTTCTACTTCCTCAATGGCGGCGAAGAGCAGATGTTCCTGTCCAGCGCCGACTGGATGGAGCGCAACCTCGACAAGCGCGTCGAGACCTGCTTCCCGGTGGAAGGCAAGAAGCTGATCATGCGGGTCAAGAAAGAGCTGGAGCTTTATCTCACGGATAACACCCACAGCTGGAGCCTGCAGGCGGACGGTCGCTACATCCGCAACACCCCGACGGGCAACCAGAACCCGCGCAGCGCGCAGGCGACCTTGCTGGAGCGGTTGGGCAGCCCGATTCTGGCCGTGCGCTAACCCACACGCTGCATAAAAAATGGCGATCCCTGCGGATCGCCATTTTTGTTTTCACCGTAGATTCTGTAGGAGCACAGCTTGCTGGCGAAGGCGTCAGTGAGATCGCCTTCGCCGGCAAGCCGTGCTCCTACAGAACCGTGTACGGCGAGCGTTTATCGGTGGATTATCGAACGTTAAGGACGAACCCGACGCGAGTCAGCCATTCCGCTTCAAGGGCGAAGTCGGCCTGGGTCAGTTGGTTTTCGTCCAGCCAGTCTTTCGGGAACAACACATCCAGGCTGTGGCCATTGGCTTGCAGCACGACCTGAGGCATTTCCTGGGTGCCACGGATGTGATGGAACAGGATCGCAAAGCGCAGCAGCACGCACAGGCGAATCAGCTTGATGCCGTCATCGCCGAAATCGGCAAACCGGTCCCGGGGAATATTGCGCCGGTGACCGCGCACCAATAGCGCAAGCATCAGTTGGTCTTCGCGGGAAAACCCGGCCAGGTCCGAGTGCTCGATCAGGTAGGCGCCGTGCTTGTGGTACTGATAGTGAGCGATGTCCAGGCCCACTTCATGGACCTTGGCTGCCCAGCCGAGCAGTTCGCGCCAGACGCCGTCATCCAGGTCCCAATCCTTGGCCACCTGATCGAAGGCATGCAGGGCTTTGCGTTCGACCCGCGCCGCTTGTTCCAGATCGACGTGATAACGCTCCATCAGCGAGCTGAGTGTGCGCTCACGCACGTCTTCATGATGATGACGGCCCAGCAGGTCGTAGAGCACGCCTTCGCGCAGGGCGCCTTCACAGTGATCCATGCGTTGCAGTTCGAGGGCGTCGAAGATCGCTTCGAGAATCGCCAGGCCGGCGGGGAAGATCGCGCGGCGGTCGGGCTTGATGCCTTCGAAGTCGATTTTCTCGACATCCCCCAGCTTGATCAGTTTGCGCTTGAGCCAGGCCAGACCTTCGGCGTTGACCTCGCCCGTGCCATGACCGCCAGCCTTCAGCGCCAGGCCGATCGCACGGATGGTGCCCGAGGAGCCGATGGCTTCATCCCACGTCAGGCGGTGCAGGGCGTGTTCGATGCTCATGATCTCCAGCCGCGCTGCGGTGTACGCCTGGGCGTAGCGGGCCGGGGTGATCTTGCCGTCCTTGAAATAGCGCTGGGTGTAGCTGACGCAGCCCATTTGCAGGCTTTCGCGCAGCAGCGGTTCGAAGCGCTGGCCGATAATGAATTCGGTACTGCCGCCGCCGATGTCGGCCACCAGGCGTTTGCCCGGAGTGTCGGCAAGGGTGTGGGACACGCCAAGGTAAATCAGGCGCGCTTCTTCACGACCGGAGATGACTTCCACCGAGTGACCGAGGATTTCTTCGGCGCGGTGGATGAACTCGGCACGGTTACGGGCTTCACGCAGGGCGTTGGTGCCGACGATCCGCACGGCGCCGGGCGGCATACCGTTGATCAGTTGGGCAAAACGTTTCAGGCAATCGAGCCCGCGCTGCATGGATTCTTCGTTGAGCTGACGCTCTTCGTCGATGCCGGCGGCCAACTGAACCTTCTCCCCGAGGCGCTCGAGAATACGGATTTCGCCGTTCTGGGCCTTGGCCACGACCATGTGAAAGCTGTTGGAGCCCAGGTCGATTGCGGCGATCAGGGACAGATTCTTGGCTTGGGATTGCGGCATGGTCATGGGTCTCGGTCGATAACCTCGACATCGTGCCACGATCAAACGCTGCCGCCAACGCGCAGCGTTCAAAGCCGATCGTTCCCACGCTCTGCGTGGGAATGCAGCCCGGGACGCTCTGCGTCCCAAAAGCGGACGTGGAGCGTCCGTTGAGGCATTCCCACGCGGAGCATGGGAACGATCAGGTGGTGTGTTCAACCGTCCCAATGAAGTTAGCCAACTCCGCCGTCTGCGGATTCGCAAACAAAATCTTCGGATCCCCCACCTCATGCACCTTGCCCTGATGCATGAACACCAACTTATCCCCAACCTCCCGGGCAAAACGCATTTCATGGGTGACCATGATCAGCGTCATCCCTTCTTTGGCCAGTTGCCGGACCACGCTCAGCACTTCATTGACCAATTCCGGATCCAGCGCCGAGGTGATCTCGTCGCACAGCAAAACCTTCGGTGACATCGCCAGGGCTCGGGCAATCGCGACCCGCTGTTGTTGCCCACCCGACAATCGATCCGGGAAGGCATCAAACTTCTCGCCCAGCCCGACCCGTTCCAACATCTCCCGCGCCAGTTCGGCCGCTTTGGCTTTCGGCACTTTCTGCACCACTTGCGGCGCGAGCATCACGTTCTCGCCCACGGTCAGGTGCGGGAACAGGTTGAACTGCTGGAACACCATCCCGACTTTCTGCCGCAGGCTGCGCAAATCGGCGCGGGCGGCGTCGAGGTATTCGCCGTCGACTTCAATCACGCCGTCGTTGATCGACTCCAGGCCATTGAGGGTGCGCAGCAAGGTGGACTTTCCCGAGCCGCTGCGGCCGATGATCGCCACCACCTGGCCTTCCTCGACGCTCAGGTCGATGCCTTTGAGCACATGGTGGTCGCCGTAATATTTATGCAGGGCGGAAATTCTAAGCAGAGGCATGCAGTCTCCTTTCCAGATAGCGCGCACTGAGGGACAAGGGGTAGCAGAGCAGGAAGTAACCGAGGGCCACGAGGCCGTAGACCATGAACGGTTCGAAGGTCGCGTTGGCGAGCATGCCGCCGGTCTTGGTCAGTTCGGTGAAGCCGATGATCGAGGTGACGGCGGTGCCTTTGACCACCTGCACCGAGAAGCCCAGGGTGGGCGCTACGGCGATGCGCAGTGCTTGCGGCAGGATCACATAGCGCAGTTGCTCCAGCGGGTTGAGCGCCAGGCTCGACGAGGCTTCCCACTGGCCGTTGGGAATCGAGTCAACGCAGCCGCGCCAGATTTCGGCCAGATAGGCGCTGGTGAACAGCGTCAGGGCGAGCGCGGCGGCCATCCACGGCGAAATCTCCACACCGGCCAGCGCCACGCCGAAGAACACCAGAAACAGCTGCATCAACAGCGGCGTGCCCTGAAACAGCTCGATGTAGGTGCGGGCAATGTTGCGCGCCCAAGGCTTTTTCGAGATGCGCATGACCATGATCAACAAACCGATCAGCCCGCCGCCGATAAACGCCACCAGCGACAGCGCCAGGGTCCATTGCAGGCCGGTGAGCAGGTTGCGCACGACGTCCCAGAAGGTGAAATCGCTCATTGGCTGCTCCTCGATAGGTAGCGACGGCCGATCCAGTTCAGTAGCTGGCGGATCAACAGCGCCATGCACAGGTACAGCAGCGTGGTCAGGGCATAGGTTTCAAAGGCGCGGAAGTTGCGCGACTGAATGAAGTTGGCAGCGAAGCTCAGCTCCTCGGTGGCGATCTGCGAGCAGACCGCCGAACCGAGCATGACGATGATGATCTGACTGCTCAGCGCCGGCCAGACCTTGCCCAGCGCCGGCAGCAGGATCACGTGGCGGAACGCTTCGAATCGGCTCATCGCCAAGGCAGCAGCGGCTTCCAGCTGTCCCCGGGGGATCGCTTGGATGCCGGCGCGGATGATCTCGGTCGAGTAGGCGCCGAGGTTGATCACCATCGCCAGCACCGCCGCCTGCCATTCGGAAATCTGCACGCCCAGTGATGGCAGGCCGAAGAAGATGAAAAACAGCTGCACCAGGAACGGCGTGTTGCGGATCAACTCGACGTAAACCGCGAAGATCGCCGAGAACGGGCGGATGTTCCACGCCCGCACCAGCGCCCCGACAATGCCCAGACCTACCCCGAGCACCGCACCGATGGCAGTCAGTTCAAGGGTGAATAGCGCGCCGCGCAGCAGCAGGTCGGTGTTTTGCACCACCGGCAGAAAGTCGAACTGATAGGCCATATCAAGTCTCCCGAGCGACGATCAGAGATCGGCCGGCAATGGCTCTTTTAGCCAGGTCTGGGAGTTTTTTTCCAGCGCGCCGTCGGTTTTGGCGGTGGCGAGGATCTGATTGACCTTGCCCAGCAGCGCCGGCTCGTTCTTGTTCACGCCGACGTAGACCGGCGAGTCCTTGAGCTTCACTTTCAGCGCGGGCACGCGTTTTGGATTTTTCTCGCTGATCGCCACCATCACCACGTTGCCGCTGGCGATCAGGTCGACTTGCCCGGCGAGGTAAGCGGCGATGGTCGAGTTGTTGTCTTCGAAGCGTTTGATGGTCACGCCTTCGGGAGCGACTTTGGTCAGCTCGATGTCTTCGATGGCGCCTCGGGTGACGCTGACGGTTTTACCCTTGAGGTCGTCCAGGCCTTTGATGTCGGCATCTGGCGGGCCGAACACGGCGAGGTAGAACGGTGCATAGGCGCTGGAGAAGTCGATGACTTTCTCGCGCTCGGGGTTCTTGCCCAGGCTGGAGATCACCAGGTCGACCTTGCCGGTGGTCAGGAACGGGATGCGGTTGGTGCTGTTGACCGGGGTCAGTTCAAGTTTGACCTTGAGTTGCTCGGCCAGCAGTTTGGCGGTGTCGATGTCGAGGCCGCGCGGTTTCATGTCCGGGCCGACCGAGCCGAACGGCGGAAAGTCCTGAGGTACGGCCACCTTGAGGACGCCGCGTTTGACCACATCCTCCAGGCCATCGGCATGAGCGGGGGCCTGGCTCAACATCAGGCTGGCAAACAGGGCAGTGAGCAGGGCGCTGTAACGCAGGGTCATGGCGAATCTCCGGATCGGCGAGGAATGAATTCTGCGGATCGACAGAGCACGGGCCATGCCAAGAAGCGGTTTTGGTGCCGCAGGCCACGGTTTTACTGGACTCCTTCGGTCTGACTGGTCTGAACAGTAGCGAGGCGTTTCGCACCCTCATGGCGCACCCGTGAAACATGCCGAACCCCCATGGGGCATGACTTGCCGAGGGCTGCGAATAGCTTTACAACTAGCCGCTCATTGTCCTGGTTCGTCTGAAAAAACCATGAATTCGATTTCCCGAGCCGTACCTGAAGTGGCGCTGCAAGCGATCCGTAAACTGATCACCGAGCAGGGTTTCGCGCCGGGCGATGCCTTGCCCTCGCAACGGGATTTGGCGGTGCAATTGGGGGTCAGTCGGGCGTCGCTGCGTGAGGCGCTGTCGTCATTGAGTGCGCTGGGCGTGATCAGCATCCAGCCGGGCAAGGGCGTGTTTGTGCAGTCGCCGGTTGATCTGCCGCGCGGCGATGCGGCACTGAGCTGGCCATTCGCGGCCCAGGCATCGCCGCTGGACATCTTCCAGTTGCGTTATGCCCTGGAAGGTTTTGCCGCCGGTTTGGCGGCGGTGACCCTGAGTACTCACGAGCTCGATGCACTGGAAGATAACGTGGCCGCCATGCGCATCGAATTGAAGGCCGGCGACTTCGAGGCGGCGGCGCGACTGGATTTCGATTTTCACCGACGCATTCTGCTGGCCAGCGGTAATCAGGCGATGCTGAGCATCCTCACGGCGAGCGCCGACATTTTTCTGGAGAGCCAGAAGCTACCGTTCATCCGGGCCGAACGCGCCATGGAAACCTGGCAGGAACACCGCAAAATCCTCCGCGCGCTGGCCCGGCGCTCGTCCGGTGCGGCACAGAAGGCCATGCAGGAACATGTGCGCAATGCCGCCCTGCGCACTGGAATTGCCTTCGTCGCTCCCGCCACCCCGTGACTTGAGCTATACCCAAAGTCATGCGGCACCATAGCGAGACTCAATCAACTGCACCTTCCTGAACGAGGGAAGGGCGGCTATGATGGGCCACGTTTTTTTGCTTACAACCTGGAGACTTCCATGAGCAGCGATCTTATTAAACACGTCACCGACGCTAGCTTCGACGTCGACGTCCTCAAGGCCGAAGGCGCTGTACTGGTCGACTACTGGGCTGAATGGTGCGGCCCTTGCAAAATGATCGCTCCTGTTCTGGACGAAATTGCTGAAACCTACAAAGGCAAACTGACCGTTGCCAAGCTGAACATCGACGAAAACCAGGAAACCCCGGCCAAGCATGGCGTGCGTGGTATCCCGACTCTGATGCTGTTCAAGAACGGCAACGTTGAAGCGACCAAGGTCGGCGCACTGTCGAAGTCGCAACTGGCTGCCTTCCTCGACGCCAACATCTAAGCGTTGTTATAAAGCGTCAAGAAAAGGCCCCGCATATTGCGGGGCCTTTTCGTTATTGAGGGCTAGACGCTCCGAAACTCAGGTGGTACATTCGGCCCCGCACTGGTTTCTCCATTGCCCCCTGCTAGCCGTCGCCGACGCACTCCTTTTCGAATAAGTACGCGATCCTGTCGCCTTCTCTGCG